>JALUWJ010000299.1 GCA_027019605.1 Henriciella sp.
AAGCGTTTGAGCGCACCTGTAAAGCGCTGGATTTGCAAGTTCGGCGGTTTGAAATGCGGGATGGCACCTGCCTTGTGCAAAGCCGGAAGCTGCCTTTGATCGGGCCATTTCATCTCTTGTCACGAGGCCCCTCGGGCGGCAGCGCTGAAGAGGTGATGTCGTTGCTGCGTGAGGTGCGGCGGTCTCTCTCTGGGCCCTTGGTTGTGAACTCACCGGCGAACGTTGGGCGCTTGGGTGGTCTACAAATCGCGCGCGGCGCAGAATTGGCCATGATTGACTTGTGCGAGGCGGACTCCATGCGGGCGCGCCTGAATCAAAAGTGGCGCAATCAACTCAAAAAAGCCGAACGCGCGCCGATGACGATTGTCGATCAGCCGCTTGATGCGACGCGCCATAATTGGTTTTTCCAGGCCGAAGCGGCTCAGCAGCGGGCCCGCAAATACAAATCCTATCCAGCTGCCTTTCTGCTCGCCTATGCAAAGGCCAACCCAGGGCAAGCGCGCCTCTACACCGCAGCCGAGAATGGCGAGCCTGTTGCTGCCATGCTGATTCTAATACATGGCCGCGCAGCGACGTACCAAGCCGGCGTGACAACTGAACTTGGACGAAAATACTGTGCGCATAACGGCTTGCTTTGGAAGGCAATGAGCGATTTAAGCCGTCGCGGATTTGAGACACTGGATCTTGGACGATCTGATCTTAACCCTGGTCTGGCGCGATTTAAGCTCGGGAGCGGCGCGCGTATAGAACAGCTGGGTGGATCCTTGCTGTTTCATTCCTGGTTCGCGCCGCGCTCAGAAACAGCGAAAATGCGGGCATCATCGAGGGCTTAATCTGCCACAAAATGCCGAGGGTTCGGCGATTATATGATTAATACTCCGTATTTTCTGATAATTAAAAATAAAATTCAGTATCAAAAACAGTATTGTGGTATTAATTGCTGTATACTTCGCTTGTTTTCTGGGCGGAACAGAGTAAGCGCGCGGACATGAACTTTGATATGGTTAATACAGTGACCGCCGAGTGCGGTGAGGCACACGATGAATTTCGGGTCGGAAATTATGTCCTTCGCCTGAACCGTCCGTGTGAGAGAACGCGCAAACACCTCGGCCTGTCGCGGCGCGAATTTGAGCTGTTAATGTGGATTGGATCAGGCTTGAAAAAGCGCGAAATCGCGGAGCGGATGGGCGTTACGCCCGCAACCGCTGATACGTTCCGCCGCCGCGCTTACGCGAAGCTTGGCGTTACGACGGGATCAGCTGCGGTTGCGATTGTCTCTGCCCATCTTGCAGGGATGGAGGTTGAGGCTCAGACCTTTGAAGTGGCCGACTAATCTCAGCTGATATGCTGCGCCAAGCATTGCGCGATATATTCCGGATCAGCGTCCGCTTCGGCAAAGAAGGTCTTTAACTGCCAATTCTCGTCCATGAGATACAAGAGCGATGTGTGATCCATCGTATACTCGGCAAGGCTATCGGGCGTTTCGATCCGCTCATATTGCGCGATGAAAGCTTCTGCGGCTGCGGCGATCTCGTCTGCAGTCCCAGTCAGACCAACAAGATTGTCGGGGAAGGCCGCAGTAGAAACATATTGCGCCAGTGCTTCAGGCGTATCTCGCTCCGGATCCACGGTAATCAGAAGGGTTTGCGGTGCTTCGACACCCTCAGGGAGGGCATCATATGCCCGTTTCACCGCGACTAGTGTCCCGGGACAGATGTCTGGGCAGAAGGTGAAGCCGAAATAGATCAAGGTCGGCGCCCCTTTATACGTGGCCTCGGTCACGCGTTCTCCAGTATGAGACACCAAGCTGATCGGCCCACCGATTGTGTCATAAGCACGGGTCAGACACCCGGCCTGAGCGCCGCCAGCGGTGGGGCCTTGCGAGGAGGGACCACAGGCGGCCAAAGCAAAACCCGCAAGTCCAAGTGAGATCGACTGTATCAGTTTCATGCGGATGTTATGTGCAAACTGACGGATTATGGTAAGGGGCCGTGTCGCCGCACTTGAGAGCCCCGATTTTGGAAGATTTAAACGCCACACGCGCCGGAATGGATGAAGCCCTGGTAAGTCTCTTGCCAGAGGGGCTATCCAATGTTGGCGCGGCGCAGGGAAGAACGCGACTCGCCACCCTGATGACATTGCGCTGGCTCGCCGTCGCGGGCCAAACGCTCGCGGTTCTGTTTGTTTATTTTGGCCTCGGATTTAACCTGCCTCTGTCGTTGTGTTTGGCTGTTATTGCTGCCTCGGCCTGGCTGAACGTGTTCCTGTCATTTGCCGCTGTTGGCCCGCAATTGCTGAAGAGTTGGGAGGCAGCGCTTCAAATTGGTTTTGATGTGGTTCAGTTGGCGCTTTTGATCAGTTTGACGGGCGGGCTTACAAATCCGTTTCTGCTCTTTTTGATTGCGCCGGTCACCGTGGCGGCTTCGAGTTTGCGCGGGCGTTACACTGCCTTGATCTCCGTGCTTGCGATTGGAATGGCGGCTCTGATGCCGCTTATCGCCTTTGAGCTGCCATGGCGCGAAGGCGAGGTATTGAGCTTCCCGCAATTGTTTGAAGGCGGGCACTTTGCAGCGCTTTGTATTGGTATCGTCTTCTTCGCCCTGTCAGCACAGCGGGTGAATGAGGATGAAGCGAAAATGGTGCGGGCCTTGGATGCGGCGGCCGTCGTCATGTCGCGCGAGCAAAGGCTGTCCGCACTCGGAGCGATGTCGGCAATGACGGCGCACGAATTGGGAACCCCGCTCGCCACCATTCACCTGGTTTCAAAGGAGCTTTATGCAATGCTGCCTGAGGACAGCGAGCACCGCGAAGATGCGGCATTGCTAGCCGAGCAGGCCGAACGTTGCCGCGATATTCTACAACGCCTCGGCCGCGCCCGTGAGGCGTCTGATATCGTTCACGCTCGGATGCCGATCAGCGCTCTGGTTGAAGAGGCCGCAGCGCCGCACAAAGGATTGGGAGTTGCCGTCCGCGTGACCTATGAAGCGGCAGAAACCGGCGAAGAAAAAGTTCCCGTGATCCGCCGCAGCCCAGAAATCCTGCATGCTCTAGGCGCGTTTATTGAGAATGCGGTCAGCTTTGCCGACTCAGAAGTCAGGGTGGTGGCGAATTGGACAGATAGCCAATTCATTGTAACCATTCGCGATGATGGCCCCGGATTTGCGGCTGAAGTGATGCCGAAACTCGGCGAGCCATACGTATCTCAGCGGGGTGAAGCCCAATTGGGCGGCGGCGACATGGGGCTTGGCTTTTTTATTGCAAAGACACTTATCGAGCGCACGGGCGGGCGAATTGCGACACGCAACCGCGCGGCACCTCGCCACGGGGCTATTGTGCAAGCCGTGTGGCCTAGAACTGAATTACAGCCGTTGGACAATACGGAAAACAACTTAAATTAGCGGCTGAAGGAGCAACAAATGGAATCTCCAGTCACAGTAAAACTGCATGAGAGCCTCAAAAATGTTGAGGATCGTACCTGTCTCGTATTGGACGATGACGGGCCATTTCTACAACGTCTTGCGCGCGCGCTGACCCAGCGCGGCTTTCTCATTTCGGCAACGTCGAAAGTTGCAGAGGCGCGAGATATTGCGCGCTTGAACCCACCCGCGTTCGCGGTTTTGGATCTACGCTTGGAAGACGGTTCGGGTCTGGATGTAGTGGAAGTGCTGCATCGCTATCGACCGGACGCGCGTGCTGTGATTTTGACCGGCTATGGCGCCATTGCCACCGCGGTTGCGGCTGTGAAAGCGGGCGCCGTTGATTATCTCGCCAAGCCTGCTGACGTCGAAGACATCGTTCGCGCGCTGGTAAATTCTGGTGACGGATTGCCGGAACCGCCAGAGAATCCAATGTCTGCAGATCGTGTGCGCTGGGAACATATTCAGCGCGTTTATGAGCTTTGCGGGCATAATGTTTCAGAGACTGCGCGGCGCTTGAATATGCATCGCCGAACCCTGCAACGCATTCTGGCAAAGCGGGCGCCACGATAGGGCTTGCGATTCACATTCAAGCTCGATTAGGTGCTGTCTATGACTGCACCGCCGCATGCTCTCAGTTCAAAACTGTCCGCCATTTCTGGCGTGAAGCACGGCTTTTTTGGCCGCAAAGGCGGTGTGTCGACGGGTATCTATGAGAGCTTGAATATCGGACAGGGCTCTGACGACGAGGCTCAGAATATTCGCGACAATCGCGATAGAATCCGCGATGCGCTGGGCGCTGAGAAGCTGCTATCCTGCTTTCAGGTCCATAGCGCCAAAGCCATTACAGTGACTGAGCCATGGCGCACCCGGCCACAAGCCGACGCCATGGTGACCAAGGTGCCGGGTTTGGCGCTCTGTGTTCTGTCAGCGGACTGCGTGCCGGTCTTGTTCGCGGATGCGGAAGCGGGCGTCATTGGCGCTGCGCATGCAGGCTGGAAGGGGGCGATTGCCGGGGTCTGCGAGGCGACGCTCGATGCGATGGAAGCGATTGGCGCCGCACGCGGCCAGATCACAGCTGCGATTGGTCCGGCGATCCAACAGGCCAGCTATGAGGTCGGTCCCGAGTTTCGCGATACATTTGTCGGCGATCAGGAATGGACAGACCGTTTGTTTGTCGCCGGCAAGGATGACCGCTCACATTTCGATCTGACGGGCTATGTTGAGGCTGTGCTTCTGGGGCAGGGGATCGCAGCGGTGGAGAATCTTGGGCTCGACACGTGCGCCCTCGAGGATGACTATTTTTCCAATCGCCGCCGCAATCATCGCGGCGAACCCGACTATGGCCGCAATGGCAGCGTGATCGTGCTGGAGACACCGTAAGCCATGAAACTTTACGATTACAAAGCGGGCCCCAATCCCAGACGTGTGCGCATCTTTCTGGCGGAGAAAGGCATTTCGGTTCCGTTGGTCCATACAGACATCGTGAAGCGCGAACAGAAAACGCCAGAATTCCTTGCCAAAAATCCGATTGGCAGCATCCCGGTTTTGGAGCTGGACGACGGCACATGCATTTCCGAATCTGTGGCGATTTGCCGATATTTTGAAGAAGTGCATCCCGAGCCGCGATTGTTTGGAACCACACCGATTGAGAAAGCCAATATCGAAATGTGGCTTCGGCGGGTGGAGCTGAATTTCATGGTGCCGGTGGGCATGGTCTGGATCCACGGTCACGCGTTGACGGCGCGCCTGATCAAACAAATTCCAGAAGCCGCAGACCAAAACCGCAAGCGCGTCCAGCTTGGATATAAGCTGTTGGATGATCAATTGGCCGAAAGTGCCTTTGTCGCAGGCGACGACTATAGCGTCGTCGACGCCGTTCTGCTCGCGAGTCTCGATTTCGCAAATGGCCTCGTGGGGGTGCCGTACGATCCAGACTTGAGCCATCTCAAGCGGTGGCATGAGGCCGTATCTGCTCGCCCGAGCGCAGATGCCTAGTCTGAGCACATGATCAGCTTTCTGCGTGACAATGCGCGGTGGATTTCAGGCGGCTTCCTGCTGACCTTTTTCTCGTCATTTGGGCAGACCTTTTTCATAGGCCTGTCGGGAGAAGAGCTGCGCGCCAAGTTTGATCTCACCGATGGAGAATTTGGCGGCATCTATATGATTGCCACGATTGGCAGCGCTTTGACCTTGCCATTCTTGGGCCGCGTCCTGGACCATATGCCCGGCTGGAAAGTCGCGCGCTTTGTCATCCCCGCGCTCGCGGCAGCCTGCGTGTTGATGGCGTTCTCGCCGTCTCTCGCCCTGTTAGTCGTGTCGCTCTACGCCTTGCGGCTCTTCGGCCAGGGCATGATGACCCATACCGCCTATACAGAGATTGGCCGCTGGTTCGTCGCCAATCGCGGGCGGGCAACTTCCTTGATAGTCCCGGGCCATCAGACTGGCGAGGCTCTGTTGCCGATCGCCTTCACCGCCGTCGCCGTAACGCTCGGCTGGCAAGCGGGGTGGCTCATCGGCGCTGCGCTCCTGGTGCTCTTTGCCCTGCCGATGATCCTGAACCTGTGGCGGGTTGAACGGGCGCCGCAGAGCACAGATCCTGATCTCGCGAGCGCGCGCCTCGGCCCCGACAAAACGGTCGCGCAGGTGGCTGCGGATCCGATGTTTTACGCGCTTCTGTGCGGCGTGCTCGCGCCGCCCTTCATTGGTACGACGATCTTTTTCCATCAGGACTATCTGATTGAACTGCGCGGCTATAGTGAGCTCGCTTTCGCAGCAGCTTTTCCGGTGATGGCGGTGACGACCGTCTGCTGCTCTCTGGTCAGCGGGCAGTTGATTGATCGCTTCGGGGCGATCCGCTTGTTGCCATTTTTCCTGGTGCCGCTTTGCCTCGCATGTCTTGCTGTTGGATGGCTGACACCGCTTTGGGGCATCTATGCGTTCATGTTTTTGGTCGGCGTCAGTTATGGCTTTACCGCGCCCATGGTCGGCGCTTTGTGGCCGGAAGTGTATGGCGTGCGAAACCTCGGTTCAGTGCGGGCCATCGCCGTCGCTGCGAGTGTTGCGGCAACCGCCATTGGGCCTGGTCTAACCGGCTATCTGATCGACCGGGGCGTTACACTGCCATCGCAGATGCTGGCGCTCAGCCTATGGTGTGTTGGGGCGAGTGTGGTGCTTGCCGCCATCTCTCCGATCATCTTGCGCCGGAACGCGTCGGTTTGAGCAGGACAGATTTCAGGACTACCTAAACAAGAAAGCCCTACTCCGATTGGAGTAGGGCTTTCTTGAATATTTAAGTGTGGGCCTATGCGTCGACGGTGACGCGCGGGCCAGCAGCGTTCACGTCATCTGAAACGTGTGCCTCATAGACCTTGAAGTTCTCGATAAACATCTGAGCGAGCTTCGCGGCCTGTGCGTCGTAAGCGGCTTTATCTTCCCATGTGTCGCGTGGGTTGAGGATCGTGCTGTCCACGCCCTGCAATGCGGTTGGGACCATGAAGCCGAACGTCTCATCTTCGCGGAAATCCGCTTCGTTCAACGAACCGTCGAGTGCTGCGTTCAGAAGCGCGCGCGTCGCTTTGATTGGCATCCGGTGGCCAACGCCATGTGCGCCGCCAGTCCAACCGGTCGAAACCAGCCAGCAATTGACGTTATATTTGTCGATCAGCTCGCCGAGCAGCTTGCCATACTCACTTGGGTGGCGCGGCATGAACGGCCCGCCAAAGCAAGTCGAGAAGGTTGCGGTTGGCTCTGTGACGCCTTTTTCGGTACCAGCGACTTTCGCTGTATAGCCTGACAAGAAGTGATACATCGCCTGCTCTGGTGTCAGCTTGGCGATTGGTGGCATGACGCCAAACGCATCACAGGTCAGCATGATGAGGTTTTTAGGCTGACCACAACGACCGCTGAGCGACGCGTTTTCAATCGCAGAGATCGGGTAAGCACCGCGTGAATTCTCCGCCAGCGTGTTGTCGAAGAAATCCAGCTCACGGGTCTCAGGATCCATGACCACATTCTCGAGCACCGTGCCCCACATGCTTGTGGTGGCGTAAATCTCTGGCTCATTCTCTGGCGAGAGATTGATCATCTTGGCGTAGCAACCGCCTTCGAAATTGAACAGGCCATTCTCTGACCAGCCATGCTCATCATCGCCGATCAGCGTGCGGCTGGCATCGGCCGACAGGGTCGTTTTCCCAGTGCCTGAGAGGCCAAAGAAGATCGCCGCATCATTGTTCCCGCCATCATTGACCGAACAGTGCATTGGCATCACGCCTTTTGTCGGCAGGATGTAATTGAGGATTGTGAACACAGACTTCTTGGTCTCGCCAGCATAGCTGGTGCCACCGATCAGAACGAGTTTCTTCGCAAAGTTTACCGCGATCACAGTCTCGGAGACGGTACCATGCTTGGCCGGGTCAGCGCGGAAGCTTGGGCTGTTGATGATTGTGAACTCGTGCGCGAAATCCGCGTATTCGTCGGCGGTTGGAATGCGCAGCAAGTGACGAATGAACAGAGAGTGCCAGGCAAATTCGTTGACCACACGAACCGGGGCGCGGTGATCGAGATCAGCGCCGCCAAACAATTGCTGTGTGTACAGGGTTTTGCCAGCGAGGTGCGCCTGGAAATCTTCCCACAGGGCATCAAAGTTCGCAGGGGTCATTGAGGCGTTATTGTCCCACCAGACGCTGTTCTCAGTGCTTTCGTCGCGGACCGTAAATTTGTCTTTGGCAGAGCGACCGGTGTGTTTGCCAGTTTTGACCAACAAGGCGCCGCCTTTGGCAACTTCGCCTTCACCGCTGCGGACAGCCTGTTCGTATAGGCGCTCTTCGGACCAATTTTTGCGGATTTCGCCGGCTTCGATTCCGAGATCGGCCAACTCTACATTCTGATGAGACACTGATTTTTCCCCTGAAATTATGTTCGCGCGGGTACAATTAATGTTTGCCCGCAACACCCAGCATCGCGGAACCCGCGGATAGAACTGCAAGGGCCCGGCCAAGACTAGCCCCGCGGCCGAGGTAAACGCTGTCAAACTGCTAGACAGCGCTGTCAGGTTTTCCAAATACCCGCATTTGGCGCTAAACTTGGGGGATCCGCACTCGTTCGGAGACGAATTTCGCTCGACGAATCGGATTTATCAGGCGTTCGAGCGCTTGAGTTTTCGAAGGATTTGCCGATTTGGCACAATCATGCGCAGGGCTTCCCGGCGTACCGGAAGCGGGTCTTCGAATATAATCGAGGTCAAAATTTGCGCAGCCCAAGGGGCCCAGGTGAAGCCGCGAGAACCAAAGCCGCCAGCGATGTAGATACCGGGCCTCGCATACGCCTCTGGCGCGATCGACCAACTCCGCCGCTCGAGTTTCTGGCGGTCGGCGTGCATCTGGTTTTCAATGGGCAGTGCTCCGATCAGTGGGAGGCGATCCGCCGTGGTCGCTCTCACGCCCGCCCGCGCCTTGAGCTCAGCTTTGCGGATTTCCTGGCGCCAATACGGGTTAAGCGCCTCAAGCGCCGCCAGGTTCTCTTCAGTGGCCTGCGCGCTGATGTCTGGCTCAGGCCCGTTTTGGTTTGCGAACGTTGCGCCCCAGAGGCGGGTGTTTTCAAAAGCGAGGGCGTAATGTCCGCTCGCCTGCGCGGCTGGCGGTGCCGAGACATCCGAGCGGAACCATTCGACCTGCCCAAGCCGTCCGGTCAGGTCAAGTTCGGGTAGATCGGCCTGCATATGCCAGCCATTCGCCAGGATGACAGCGTCAAACGCTGTCCCGCTCACGGTGCGCGCTTCATAGTCAATTTCGGCCTGCACCTGCGTGTGAATATCGATTTTTTCCAGCAAAGCTGGGATCAATTTCGCGGGTTCAAGGATCAAGCTTTTCTTGTGAAGCACGCCATTTCCGCGCACCGCTTCCAATTGCTCCAAGTCCAATGGCGGGGCAGCTAGAAGTCTCTGAAAACGTTCTATTTCTTGCGCATTTCGAGGCGTGTGCAGGGTCTCCGTGACCGCTGTGCCGGGGCGCCCTTCGTAAAACGCCTGAGCGCTTAAATATGCATCGATCAACAACCGCGCTTGCACCGTATCTGCTGCATCGAGACGTGGCATGACGAGCGCTAATGGATTGCCGCTAGCGCCCTGCGCTGGTGCGCCGTCGCGCTCGAAAACAGTGACTGCCGCCCCGCGTTCTGTCAGCGTATGCGCGAGACACGCGCCAGCAATGCCGGCACCGACAATCGCGATCTTGCGCCGATCTGAATTGCCCGGGGGGAGTGTTTCAGGGCGTCCGTCGAGAACGGCTTCCAAACGCTCTCGTTTGCGGCCGTGACCAGGTTGTTTTTCGACTTTGAACCCAGCCGTCGACAGGCCTCTGCGAACGGCGCCAGCGACGGTGAAAGTCGCCGCGCCGGCGCCTGGCGTTGAGCGTTCCGCGATCAGCGGCCAGAGGGTATCATCCCACATCGCTTCATTCTTGGCCGGGCTGAAGCCATCGAGAAACCAGGCATCGGCATGAAACTGGGCCTCAGGCAGGGTATCAGCGATCAATCCGACATGCAGAGTCAGGCTGATCCGCTCCTCCGGCCAACTGATATGGCGGACGCCTTTCGCGCGGGGCGGCCATTTTGCGCTGAGCTCGGCCGCGAGCTCGGAAAGTTCGGGCCAAGGCTTGAGCGCCCGTTCCACATCCTCCGCGTCGAGCGGGAAGCCTTCAAAGCTAACAAAATTCAGCCAACCCTGAGCCGGGCGGTTCTCGCGCCACATTTGCCAAGCCGCCAGGAAATTAAGCCCTGTGCCGAAGCCGAGCTCTGCAATCGTAAACTGCGCTCTGTCTTGCCAGGCTTCTGGCAGTCCGCATCCCGCGAGAAACACAGCGCGGCTCTCAGCCAGGCCATCTTCTACTGAATAATAGACATCGCCCACACGCTCATCGACGGGCGTTCCATCGTCTTTCCAATGCAGATCTGGGCGCGGCGGCAATCTCATCGCGCCGCCATACCGTTTAAAACTGGGCTGAGCTAGGCTTTAGCTGGTCTAGCGTTGCCAGAGCCCATGCTGGATCCCACCGAGCATATAGATCGCGAACGTGCCTTGGCCGGGCACCTCGGTGGCGAGCATCGCGAACTCGGCGCCTTGAGCTTGAGCGCTCGTGATCGCCGTCTCGATATCATCGACCAGCATATAGGGGCGCACGAGCGGGGTTTCATGATCGGCCATGGGCGCGCGGATACTGATACGCCCGCCATTCGACAGATCGGCCAAACGGGCCTGTCCGAGTTCTGGAACTGGAGCACTGAATGTGGTCCCTGTCTGCTGGGCCAGCGTCGCGCACGTCGCGTCGACCTCTGGTGTCACGATTTCAAGGTACTCAATCTGCATCGCTGTTCCCTCCATCTCATGAGTGGGGGAGCTAAGCATAAGCGTTCGTGGATCGGAAGGCAGACGATCGTCTTTTTAGCTCGCTTCCAAAGCCCGCTGTTCGTCGATCCAGGCCGGGTCGACATTGAGTTTCATGGCCATTTTGTCTTTGCTCGTGATCATTCGCCAGAATGGACTGACTTCTGAGACAGGTTTGCCATCAGCAATATCTTCCAGCGCGGCTTCGGCGACCATGCGGACGAAGATCGCCGTCGACATCGGGCAGGTCCCGGAGCAGGCTTCTGCGGCAGCGAGCGCATCGCGCATCTCCGGGATCGTCTCGGTCTTGCCGTGTGGGATACCGCGAATGTAGGCATCGACGATTTGCGGAGTCGCGACCAACATTTTGTCTCCGGGTTGCATGCCGGCCCAAGCCTTGTCCATCACGACTTTCTTGATGTCCTTTTTAACTGCGAGCTTCTCGCGAGCTGTTTTCTTCGGCATAGCGCCCTCCGTCTGTTGCAGACTACTCTAAGCGGGGCTCCTGACAATTGCTGACATCTAAAGCCATTCGCGCCATGCGATTTCCGGATAAGACAATTCAGACCAAGCGTTATGGTCGCCGAACGGGCTTCAACCTATCTCCTCCTTCAACACGAAGGAGGCATTGATGTCTGAGAGTACGATTACCCGTGAAGATGGGCCCAAAGGCGGGCGATATGTGACGGTCATCGATGGCGATGAAGCAGAGATGACGTACTCGCGCGCTGGTGCGACCCGCATCATTATCGATCATACCGGCGTGCCGGATTCGATGCGCGGTCTAGGCGTCGGCAAACGACTCGTGGAGGCGGCGGTTAAGGATGCGCGCGCCGAAAGATTTAAGATCATTCCGCTCTGCCCGTTCGCGAAAGCGACGCTCGAGAAGCATGCTGAATGGCAAGATGCGGTTCAATAAGTTCCGTGACTAGCTGATGTCTTCGGGTGGTTGAAACTTGAACGGTTTTAGCTGCTCGACGACATCAGGGATCGGGCGCATGGGCCGACCATCTGTGTGGATCATGACTGCCGTAATGCGCCCTTCGGCGATGACCTCATCGCCGCGCAAACAAGTTTGTTCAAAGAACATCCGCACGCCTTTTACCCCGAGGCTGCGCGTACGGATCGTCAACAGATCATCGACTTTCGCCGCGCGCTTATAATCAACTTCGACATTGGTCAGCGTGAAGGCGGCGGGGGTTTCGCGCGCCAAGAGGTTTTGATGGCTGACACCTGCATCACGTAGAAAGTCAGAGCGACCACGTTCGAAGAAGCGCAGATAATTGGCGTGATAGACCATGCCGGTGAAATCGGTGTCCTCATAATAGACCCGAATGTTCAGCCAGTGTTGGCCTTGCTCGTCGAATGGCGGAGGAAGCGTACTCATAGGCGCTAGCTAACAGGGCAACCCGTGATCGCGCTAGTGCCGGAAGTGACGCATTCCCGTCAGCACCATGGCGAGCCCCGCTTCATCGGCTGCTGCGATGACATCATCATCGCGGATCGATCCGCCAGGTTGAATGATCGCACTGGCGCCTGCGGCAGCGGCTGCCAGCATCCCGTCTGGGAAGGGGAAAAAGGCGTCTGAAGCCGCCACACACCCGGTGGTGCGCAAGCTTTCAAATCCTTCCTTTTCTTTGGCGTCTTCCGCTTTTCTCGCAGCAATGCGCGCCGAATCGATCCGGCTCATTTGTCCCGCGCCAATGCCGACCGTGGCCCGGTCTTTGGCATAGACAATCGTGTTCGACTTCACATGCTTCGCGACGCGCCATGCGAATAGAAGGTCATCCAGCTGCGCGTCTGTCGGGGCGATCTTTGTTACGACTTTCAGATCGTCTTTGGTGATCCGGCCGAAGTCGCGGTCTTGCACAAGCAAGCCGCCTGCGACGGTTTTGACGAATGTGCCGGGCGCCGCAGGATCAGGCAGACCATCTGTCAGCAAGAGACGCAGGTTTTTCTTCTTTTTGAAGACCTCAATCGCCGCATCATCGGCGCCAGGCGCAATCACGACCTCAGTGAAGATGGAAGTGATTTCCTGAGCGGTTGCCTCATCTAGCGGGCGGTTGAGTGCAACGATGCCGCCAAAGGCCGAAGTTGAATCGCAAGCCAGCGCCTCGCGATAAGCGTCGATCGCGGTGTCCCCGAGCGCCACACCGCACGGATTGGCATGTTTGATAATCGCGACCGCAGGCACATCATTGCCGAGCTCACCGATCAGCTCATAGGCCGCGTCGGTATCATTGATATTGTTGTAAGACAGCGCTTTGCCCTGCACTTGGCGCGCGGTGGCGACGCCTGGGCGATTTTCCCCGGTGACATAAAAGGCTGCGTTCTGATGCGGGTTTTCGCCATAGCGAAGAGCTTCTCCGAGCTGTCCGCCAAAGCCAACCCAATCGGGCGCAGACTCGCCGAGTTGTTTTGCGTACCATCCTGAGATCGCCGCATCATAGGCCGCGGTGCGGGCATAGGTCTTTGCTGCCAGCTTTCGGCTGGTGTCGCGGCTGACGCGTCCTCCGCTGCTCGCCATTTCTGCCAAGACCGCATCCAGGTCGCCGCCATCGGTACAGACCGAGACAAAGTCGCCATTTTTCGCTGCGGCGCGCAGCATGGCTGGGCCGCCAATATCGATATTCTCAATGCAGTCTTCAAATCCGGCACCTGAAGCGACGGTCGCTTCGAATGGATAGAGATTGATATAGACGAGATCGATCGCCTCAATGCCGTGGCGCTCTGCATCGGCTTTGTGGCTTTCATTATCCCGTAAATAGAGCAGACCGCCATGCACAGCTGGATGCAGGGTTTTGACGCGCCCATCCATCATCTCAGGATAGCCGGTCAGGTCGGCGACATCTTTGACGTCCAGGCCTGCGTCTTTGAGCGTGCGGGATGTCCCGCCGGTTGAAACCAATTCTACGCCAAATCCAGCGAGGGCCTTGGCGCGTTCCACCAACCCCTCCTTGTCTGAAACTGAAATCAGGGCGCGGCGAACTTTTGTGGCTTGGGTCATTGAGCGGCTTTCAGGCTATGGGCTGATCACGCTCGCCCGCCTATCACGAGTCCCACTGGCGTCAACGGGCTGACATCATTTAGTCTTTGCAGTTCGGCGGATCATAGGCCGGAACCAGTGAGGCAAGGATCTTCAGAGCCTGTTTTTGATGGCGTTCTGCGGCGACCGCCAAAAGCTGATCGACATTCTCGCCAAACCCAGCGGGTTCGATCTTGCGGCTCTCCGGCGTGACTTTGTTCAAGCCGCTAATGCCCGTGGCGATCAAGCGTTCGTCTGAATAGGTCAGTTCTTCGTGCAGTTTTTCGCCGGGGCGCAGACCGGTCGTTTTGATCTTGATTTCCTGGTACGGAACCATGCCCTTCATTCGGATCATGGCCTCTGCGAGTGTGCGGATTCGGATCGGGTCGCCCATATCGAGCACGTAGAGCGAGGCTTCTCCCGGGCTGCCATTGTGAGCAACGCCCTGCAGAACCAGCGATGCTGCCTCCTCCACGGTCATGAAATATCGCGAGACCTGATCATCGGTCAGCGTCAATGGCCCGCCTGCTGCAATCTGTCGTTCGAAGAGTGGAACAACTGAGCCCGATGAGCCGAGCACATTGCCAAATCTCACCATCGAAACGGCGAGCTGTGTGTCTTTGGCGCGATAGGCGAGCGCGAGTTCCGCCAACCGTTTCGTCGCGCCCATGACATTATCTGGGTCGACGGCTTTGTCGGTGGAAATGAAGACAAACCGATCCAGGCCACACTCAATCGATACATCGACCGCGTTAATCGCACCGCCGACATTGGTCAAAATCGCCTCGCAGGCATTCATTTCCATCAATGGCACGTGCTTCAGCGCGGCTGCATGGATCATGATATCTGGTTTGGCTTGCGTGACGGTCTGTAACAGACGCTTCTTATCCCGCACGTCTCCAATCTGCGAGAAGACGTCTAATCCGGGATGAGATTCACGCAGTGTTAGGTCGATGTCATAGAGATTAAACTCTGACGCATCGAATAGCGTCAATTGCGACACGCCCATCGACGCGCATTGTTGAACCAGTTGCGAACCGATGGTGCCGCCGGCGCCGGTGACAAAGACGCGTTTGCCTTCGAGCAAGTTGCGAAGCGGTTCAATATCCAACCTACGAACCGGTCGCGCCAATAGATCCGCAGGTCTTACTCGTTGTAGATGGAGGCCTTCCCGGTTCGAGCCGAGCGCCATCACTTCTGAGCCGTGTTGTGTCGCGAGCTCCAAAACCTGGTTCATGGTCTCCCGCGCGCGCACTGACCCTGCGACGGCGACCCAAGGCGTGCTGTCATACCGGACAGCCAACAAATCCAACATTTTTCCGAGTTCGTTCAAATCACCAAACACGGGGACGCCGCGAATCGCCCGCCCAGGTTCCGCCCCGTCTGCCTCAATAAGGCCGAGAATGCGAACCGGTGCACCGCCTTTGGTAGCCTGCAGGTCACGGAGAACGTCGGCTGCCTCCGTTGCGTTCGCGACCAAGATCGCTGGCGGGGCGTCAGCGCGAATACCTCGGAAGAGCTGAAACGGGCGCCGGGTTGAGCGCGTCAGAGCGGCCATGCGCCCGAGGAAAATCAGAGTGACCCAAATCAGCAAGGCAAGGGGCAAACTTGTCCTCGGAAACCCGACCCAGCGATTCCACAGAAAGACGATGGGGATAAAGATCAGGGCTGTGAGGAACACAGCTTGAATAATCCGGGCCGCATCGGGCCAACCCGAGTGACGCCAAACCTGGCGATGAACACGCAGGGCGAAGAAGGCGACCCCTGCCGCGAGCGCAAACGAGGCTGAGGCGATCAATGACGTTGTCCATGCATTTGGGGGAGCGCCGCCGGTCGTAATCCAACGATACTGGACCGCGACCAACATCGAAATGAAGGCGGCGATTCCGTCAAAGCTGAGCGTTAGAGCCATTGCCCGTCGTGCTTCGACCTGAGGTTTCATCCGTTGTCCACCTTCAGAAATGCCCAACGAATACAGTTTGGCGGTGCAGACCCATCGCTATCCGGCAATGCTTTCCCACTGAGGACGATCTGTTTGCTGCGCTCGATGATGCCTCTCCCCAGATAAATGGTCTCGTCCAGCATGGCCTTTGCGTGGCTGGATTTGAACCGCCATTTTGCACCATGCTCGCTGTGTAACAGGATCGAGTCCCCCGCCAATTCAGGCTCCACCGTCGGATGCAGATGAAACCTTAAAGCATAAACGATTGGCGCGTCATCTTCCGTCGCTCCGGCGGAGACGGGGCGTGCCAGCGAGTCCTCTCCGGTGAGGCGTCGACCATCCCCGGACATGAACAATCGCCGGCGATGGAGGAGGCCGAACTCACGTTTATAACCGCCATGTTGGGCGTCGAGCCAGATCTCATCATCTTCTTCCAAGCGTTTCGCCGAGATGCCTTCGGGCCCGTGCGGATAGAGCAGTCTGGTGTCATCGTTCGGCGTGAACTTGGAGGAATCCGTGTCAGCGAGCACGAGCGTGGAATGGGCGCTGGAATGGCGCACGGCGGCGCGAAAAGCGATGTCTATTTCAGGGCTGCAGGCGCACGAGGTGACAATCCGTGCCACGTCGTCGTGCAGCTCAAACCCAAGCGCGCCAGCATGAGCTTTGTCTCCGAAAGGCGGTTCTGGCGCGGCGCCTGCATCCAGGATCAGAACGGTGGTTTGCTTCTGAAGTTTGTGAAATCCAGATTTCGGGGCGACGGAGAACCGGCGCGGCGGGGTTTCCATATGCGCGAGCACGGCGTCGACGGCTTCGGGCCAGCGCTCATCGCCGTCATGAAAGGGCATCAAGGCGCCATCGCCCGCTTTGAAAAACGAGACCATGCCGCCAATCCGGCCTATCCAGCGCGTTAAGAATTCAGGGATCTCGCGATCGCTGCGGCTGAGCAGGTCATGAATGGCGATCAGGTCAGAAAGGCAGCGCAGGGCACGAGCGGGGGATCGGCTGACATGTCCGCCATCGGCAAAGAATTGCGCGGTGCATTCGCTCTCCAGCCGCATTTCTGCATCGTCGAGGCCTTTGCCGCGGCCCAGACAAAGCGCATGAGCAACGGCAAGGGTGCAACCGCGCCAGCGGGCTTGAGGTTCGAGCTCAGAATCGACCAATGCCAGGACATGCCGGGCTTGGCGACCAAGCGCTTCCAATCGTGTATCGCAGGCTTCAGGCAATCCATGTTCGAACAAGGCCGCTCCGCAGCGCATCCAGTTCCAAACGCGATCAGCAGCGCAGCCCATACGCCACGAGAATCCATCGAACCGACCAAAATTCTCGATCCAATCATCGACCAGATAGCGGGCGCGATCTGCGCCGGTTTCGCCCTGGGTGAAAAGATCAGGTAGCCAATCAAATCGGTGCAGCCGATTGGCATAGTGACGAGACGGCATTGAACCTGACCACGGCGCGGCGCCATCTGCCTGTTCGAGCCGGTCCATGCCGATCCGCCAAACCCCGCGCATAAGCATTTCGCCGCGCAGCTCGTCCGGTGGAATGATTTGGCGCATGTGCAAGCCAAACCCTTCAGGGGCACTGCCTGCAATTCTCAAGCGGTGAACGGCTGAGACTTTTGCGTCTTCCCCCGGACGACCGGCAAATTGCTCCCAAATCGCGGCGTCTTCAGCGTCGCTGCGCTTGGCCTTTAGCGGATCGGAAGAAGCGGCTTCACTCATCGGGGAGGGCGGCTCTTAAATTGTCCCAGGGGCGCGCAATGCGGAGATATTTGCCGCATACGCGCTCGGGCCGCCCCGAAACACGGCAGATCCCGCCACGATCGCACTGACGCCTGCGGAAATTGCGCGCGGTGCTGTTTCCGGATTCAGGCCGCCATCGACTTCCAAGATGATGTCCCGGCCGGTTTCGTCGATTTTCTGGCGCAAGATTTCGATTTTTCGGAGCTGGCTTTCGATGAAGCTCTGGCCGCCAAAACCAGGGTTTACCGACATAACCAAGACCAGATCGATGTCGTCGATAACGGGATCGATAATATCCGCCGGGGTTCCTGGGTTGAGGGCGACACCCGGTTTCATGCCTGCCGCTCGGATCGCTTGCAGGGTTCGGTGCAGGTGTGGTCCTGATTCCGGATGCACGGTCAAAATATTGGCGCCCGCTTTCGCAAAATCGCCAATAAATGGATCAACCGGCGCGATCATCAGATGCACATCAAAGGGTTTATCTGTGTGCGGGCGGAGTTTTTCAATGACCGGTGGCCCAAAGGTTAGATTGGGTACAAAATGCCCATCCATGACGTCGACATGGATCATGTCGGCCCCGGCCACATCGATGCGACGAATCTCTTCGCCCAGTTCTGCGAAATCCGCCGATAGAATCGACGGTGAAATCAACACCTCACTCATGCTGAACGCCTAAAACGGAACTGCCGCCAGCACAAGGCTGGCGGCAGTTTTCGCACATGGAATTCAGCAGTGGTGGATTAGTAACCAGCTGCGTATTGCACCGGCACAACATATGCGCCGTCTTCGCGGAACTCGACGTTCACAGGCTGGCCTGGCTGAAGATTGGTATCGGCCGTTTGAACGAAGACTTTCACATTGCCATCATCGAACTCGACGGTGGCGGCGACACCTTGTTTCGTGCCAGCAGCTGTGCCGATCATGTTACCAGCGATTCCGCCCAGTACTGCGCCGCCAATGGCGCCAGCGGTTTGCGCTTTGTCACCACCGCCCAGCTCCGAGCCGGCAAGGCCGCCAAGCACGGCACCGGTGGCGGTTCCGATAATTGAACGATCTGGTTTGATGGTTACGGCGCGCACGCTGGTAATCACGCCCGGTTTCACGGTCATGGCGTAGCCGACGCTGCTTGAGCTGACCGTGTTTGCGCCATAGCTGGTCTGACAGCCGGCCACAGCGAGGGTCATAGCGGCGATACCGCCGGCAAAAAGTTTGGTTGGGGCCTTCACGGCTGAGACAATCGTCGTCATGGGGTGTGCTCCTTATGCACGGGAAACTATGCGAACGGTTTTGACCGATTTCGGCTGAACGTCTTATGAACCCGAAAAGGCATGATTAGGGCAAAATCGCTTGTTTTCATGACAATTTGGTCAGGAATCCCGTGTCAGGCGAGCAATATAGAATGCGTCATGCCCGAACGCGCCATTCGGCAGAGTTAAAAGGTCGCCGCGCGCGGTCAAACAGGCCTCAAAGCCTTCAACCTCGTCAGCTGAGATTGCGTTCCGAGTGGCGTGTGTGTCGGCAATCACGCGTTCAACCACGTCTAATCCCTCGTGTGGTAATGGAGAGCAGACACAATAAACCAGAGATCCGCCAGGTTTCAGCATGTCGAGACAGGCTCTGAGCAGACGTTCTTGAATGTCGGGGAAGCGGGTCACGTCTTCTGGGGATTTGATCCAAGCCCCTTCCGGATGGCGCCTAAGCGTTCCCAATGCGGAGCACGGCGCATCCAATAGAATTCGATCAACCGGCTCACTTGGTTTCCAGCTCGTCGCATCGGCCTGGACGACGTCGACCTCGCCCTTGAATTTGGTGCGCCAGAGATTTTGCTTCAGCCGTTTTAAACGCGGTTTTGAACGATCAATTGCCGTTACCGCCGCGCCGGTTGCTGCGAGCTGCAGCGTTTTACCGCCCGGTGCCGCGCAGACATCCAGGACCGTCTCGCCTTGCGCGGCGCCGAGCACACGCGCGGGGAAGGTGGCCGCAACATCTTGAACCCACCAATCGCCGTCTTCATAGCCGGGCAGAGTCTCAACCGCGTTGGTTTCCACTCGAACGGATGTGCCCGCGACGACTGTGCCGTCGACTTGATTGGCTAAGGCAGCAGCGTCTCCCGACTTGGGCGTTAAATAGGTTTCTGGCAGCTGGGTTTGCGCCTCTGCAAGGGATGAAGCAGTCTTCGCGCCAAGTCCTTCGGTGATCATCGTCCGCAGCCAGTTTGGCCAATTGGCGTCGATGGGGGCAGCATCAAACGCCGACCTGTCCGACACGACTTTGCGCAGAACTGCGTTCAGGAAACCGGTTGCACGTTGAGCCCGAGGCCACATTTTTGCGGCGGCAACGGTCTCGCCGACAACGGCATGATCTGGTGTTTCCAACAGCCATGCTTGCGCCGCCCCGACTCTTAACAGGGCCCGCGATGGCGGTGTTGCGGTCTCTAGTGGGCGATCCAAAAACGGCGCGATCCCCGAATCGATACGGCCAAGATGGCGCAGAACAGCGCTGGCCATGGCCCGCGCAAACCCGCGATCGGGCCCGCTCAACTGTTCAAATGCATCGGTGGTTGCGAGCGCTTCGTCGAGCGTTCGGCGTTCTTCCAGGACCAGCATGAGCAGCTGTGCAGCGGCAAGGCGTGTCTTGGCGCCGCTCATACGGGTTGGGCTTTCAAATTAGACAAACGGTTTTTATCCCCAGGGGCCGGCGGCGCGGCGTGGCCGCACACTTGAAGGTTCAACCCCCATTTCTGCCGCGAGTCGTTGCAGCGCTTCAATCCGGTTTTGTGTGGCAGGATGGGTTGAGAACAGATTGTCGCCGCGCTTCCCGGCAAGTGGATTCATTATATACATATGCGCCATTGCTGGGTTTTGCTCGGCCCGGCGATTGACGGTGGCCCGTGCGCCGCGATCAATCTTCGCAAGTGCTGAAGCCAGCCAGAGCGGATTACCGCAAATTTCTGCGCCGCGTTTGTCAGCTTCGTATTCGCGCGATCGGCTAATCGCCATTTGCACCAAACCGGCGGCCATTGGGGCGAAAATCATGATAGCTAGCCCGGTCAACATGCCACCGCGCTCGCGATTGGTGAAGAACAGTGCGAAATTCGCCAGCATGCCGATTGCGCCCGCTATGGTTGCGGTGACGGTCATCGTCAGCGTGTCGCGGTTTTGAACATGCGCAAGCTCATGCGCCATGACGCCAGCTGTTTCTTCGCGTGAGAGAATGTTGAGCAGGCCCGTCGTCGCGGCGACCGCTGCATTCTGTGGGTCCCGACCCGTCGCAAACGCGTTGGGTTGCTGTGTGTCTATGATGTAGATTTTTGGCTCCGGCATACCGGCGGATTGCGCCAGCGCCTTCGTATCTTGAACAAAGGTCCGGATGATCGGACTGCGCTCATTGTCGTCGACTTGCCGGGCGCCTTGCATGCGCAGGACGATTTTATCGGCATTCCAGTACGAAAATAGGTTTAGCCCTGCAGCGATCACAAACGCGATCCCCATCCCCATAGGCCCCCCTACCAAATAGCCGACCGCCATAAACATGGCGGTGAGCGCGGCGAGTAGCATAAAGGTTTTGGCTGTTCCCATGTGAGCTGGCTCCTTGCACGTGAGGGTTGAGGACATACCTCTTGGACGGGAATATATATGTATTAGTTAACAGAGGCGGGAGTCTTGTTCATGTCAGATGAAAAATTCGTCACGAAGAAACCGCTCAGCCCTGAGGCCGAGCGCGCCTTGGCGGAAGCTGAGGCCCGCCGCGCCGCACAAGAAGCCAAAGAGGCCGAGCTGGAGGGGCAGAGATCCGGCGAGAAAGGCGGGCCAAAAGAAGAGCGTGTGCGCTACGGCGACTGGGAGAAAGCCGGCCGCGCGGTCGATTTTTAAATCACGATCGCCCGATCGATTTGAGTTAATCCATATTTTACAATGAATTAGAGGTGTTCTGCCGGGTGGGTTGACTCATGCTCATAAATGTAATTAAGTAATTACATGATTACTGATGATGATATGGATCTGGTCTTTCACGCACTGGCGCATCAAACACGTCGCCGCATTCTCGACCTCGTTCGCGATCAGCCCGGACAAAGTGTTGGGGAACTCGCGAAAGCGTTCGATGTCAGCCGGATCGCCATCATGAACCATTTAAAAGTGCTCGAAGAGGCGGGGCTCATCACAAGTCAAAAGGATGGGCGTGCTCGGCGTTTGTATCTCAACGCCATGCCGATCCAGGCCATTCACGAGCGCTGGATCGACGGCTTCAGCGCCTATTGGGCCGATCGACTGAGTTTCATCAAACAGGCGGCGGAGCATGTCGCCCAATCTAATGCTGTCCGAAAAGAGGAGGGGGAAGATGACTGACCAACCTGACTACGCTGAGAAATCGGTGCACCGCACATTTATTGAGGCACCGATCCAAACGGTTTGGTCGATTCTGGTTGCGACCGATAAGCCTTTGCCATTTTTCTTCGGGAGCGTTTGCGACACATCCGATGGCTTAAAAAGCGGCGCAAAGATGAGAATGGTGCACCCCAATCGGAAGATTGCGATGGTGGTTGGCGAAGTGCTCGCATTTGAACCGCCTTATCGCTACAGCCACACTTTCAAAATGACCAATCTGAAAGACGATGCATGCCAGGTCACTTACGAGCTTCGTGAAAAAGACGGTGGGACTGAGTTCGATTTGATCATTGAGCGCGCGATTGAAGGTAGCGACCTGCACAAGCAAATGATTGGCGCGCAGGACTTCATTGCCAGAAATCTCAAATCACTCGCCGAAAAAGGCAAGCCAGCCTTTAGCGGGACTATGGTCACCCTAATGGGGCCACTTATGGCGCTGTTTGCCAAAAAAGAGCAGCGCATAGAACACTGGCCACTCGAGCATGAAGCTCGGACTTGAAACTTGTAACGGAGGAATGAGCGATGGCGAAATCACCTGCAGAATTGGCGCAGACCATGATCGATAATATGCCGGAGAAAACCGGAAAATCGCTCGAGGACTGGCAGTCTATTGTCGCCGCAAGCGGTGCGGCAAAGCACGGCGAAATCATGAAGCTGCTAAAAGGCGAACACGGCGTCACACATGGATTTGCGAACCTCATCGCGCAAAAATGTATCGGCAATCTCGATGTCAGCGAAGATGATCTGGTCGCCAATCAGTACAAAGGCAAAGAGGTGCTCAAACCCATCCATGATGCGATCGTTGCCTTTGTCGAGCAGTTCGGCAGCGAGCTGGATATCGCTCCAAAGAAGACCAGTGTGAGTTTACGCCGGAAAAAGCAATTCGCGCTGATTCAGCCGAGCACGAAGACCCGCATCGATCTTGGCATCAATCTCAAGGGGGTTGAGCCACAAGGTAAACTCGAGGCGATGTCAGGCATGTGCACACACAAGATCAAGCTTTCCAGCTTGGCTGATTTCGACGCAGAGGCGAAAGGTTGGCTCGAACAAGCCTTTGAACGGGCCGGCTAATAACGCGCGGACTGATTGCGACGGCTTTGCGGGCGATCGCGTTGTGGGCGCTCTGCGGCATCGGCGCGATTGCGGCGATCATCGGCTTTCTTCCGCGGCGCTTTCAAATCAGAGACAATAATGTCGCCGCTGGCTTCATCCGCATAATCCAGGCCGAGATTGCTGATCACTGATGTGAACTCATCCAAATCCACGCGGCGATCCAAATTGGGATCAAAGCGAAATGGATTGGCGAGGCTGTCATCCCGGGTTGGCAGGCCCGCGGCCCAGTCTTGCTGTTCAAGCGCCGTCAGATAGCCGTCTTGGTTTTGATCCGCGCTTTCAAAGGCAACCGGAATACCAGCATCGATCTCTGTCGTGCTAATCCGACCATTCTCATCGAGATCGAAGGTAAGAAACAGACCTGCACCGGGTTTCAGCCGTGTGGCTTTGGCTTGCTCTCGCAAATCATCTGACCGGATCTCGCCTTGTCCCGGGAGTCTGACAAGCTCATCGTCATCGACTTGGGCGTGCGCAGTGAAGCACAGGCTCAAGGACGCCAAACCGGCGAGGGATAGGGTTTTGATCATGAAAACTCCACTCTACGCTGCTTGCCATATAGCGCGGTTCTAGATGAACACCGCATGACGATTCTGTCAGTTCAACGATCATAGTTTGGCGATCCGGCGCCAGAAGGCAAGAGATTGCCGGTTTTTAATGGAAGCTGAAACGGCTTGACCGCGCTGTCGAGTCCCGCTCGAGAGATAGAGTTAGGAGTTGAGTACTGTTTCTGAACCTCAAGACCGCAATGCAGTCGCGGTCCGATGACACGGAGAACTATCATGGGTAAACGTGACGATCTGATCGCCAAATATGCGAAGGATCTTGAAGAGAAGTGCGATATGAAGCCGGACATGAAATTGCTGACGGCTGTGACCATCGCATGCGGCCCCTCAATCTATAACAATGATTCATCGACAGTTTCGGCCACTCAAAAGAAAGAGCTTGAGACTGTGAAGAAGAGTTTCCTGATCAAGAAACTAGGTCTCAAAGACACACCCAAGTTGGATGAAGGTTTGGATGCTGTCATGGAAATCTATGGCCGGTCGGTGCGGAAAAAGTACCGGGCAGTGGTTTACTATCTGCTGGTCAAGCACTTCCGCAAAGCCTCAATGTTCAAGTAGGCCTTGCCGCCCCCCATTTGGCAAAATTGAAGAGCTGCAGCGTCTGCTGTGGCTCTTTTCATGTGTAGAACTGCAATTGTCTTAACGTTCGGGCCATCTTCGTTAACCCGGGCTTAACGCTAAGCTAGCATTCGGTTAACCGTTAGAGCTGCGCGCCAAAGAATGATTCGTTTGGGGCCTATGGAGGATGTCATGCAGATCACCGCTGATCAGATCCCGATTATTATCGCGGTCGGCGCCTTGGCGCTCGGACTGGCTTTCATCCTCTGGGCGTTGCGGACGTCCGATGGCGCGCGCGGCGCGGCCAAGCGCTACAAAGATAAAGCGCATGACGCGGAATCTTCCGTGGCCGAGCTGAAATCTGTTCTCGGCGCGCATCCTGGCGTGATCCTGGTCTGGCAAGGCGAGAACATTGATGTCGATGCAGCGGAGATTACTCCGCCGGACATTCATGGCTCTCCGGTCGCATTGGCGAGCCTGTTGCGATTTACCGATGATGCGGTGTCTTTGGACCCAGCCGTGCGCATCATCGAAGGCTTGGCCGACCTGGAGGCGCGCGATGCCAGCGGCATTGATACGACGCTGCGCCTGCGCCTGCGTGAACTTGCCGAAGAAGGTCATCCATTTTCCCTGACAATTATTGGACAAAATGGACGTTTCCTTGAAGCTGATGGACGCACAGCGGGTGCGCGCGTTGTGGTTTGGGTGACAGACTCGACGATTAAAGGCCTTGAAGAAAGCTCCGCGCGCGGCCGTCTGGAAGAAGCGCGCCAGGTGATCGCGCGCGACCCGACCGCCTTTTTGGACATGCTCGGCAAAGCGCCTTTCCCGGCCTGGCGCATTTCAGGGGTAGGGCGGCTCCAATGGGCGAACCCTGCCTATGTCGATGCTGTCGACGGCGACAACTTGGACCGCGTCCTTGAGCGCCAAGTCATGCTTGACGAGAAAGCGGTTGAGCAGGTGCGCAAGACCCTCACCGAAGGCAAGGAACTCGACGAAACACGCCATATTGCGATTGGTGGTGACCGCCGCGCGATGCGGATTCTATCGTTCCCGCTATCAGGCGGCGTCGGCGCGATGGCATTTGATGTCACCGAACAAGAACGTGCGCGCGATGAGCTCGATAAACATGTTCAGGCGCATGATGAAACGCTCAACCATGTTGCAGACGCGGTCGCGATCTTTAGCAGCGAGCGCAAGCTGACCTTCCACAACCGTGCTTTTGCAAAGATGTGGGATATGGATGAGGGCTTCCTGCTCGATATGCCGAGCCATGGCCAATTGCTGGATCGTCTACGCGAGCGCCGAAAACTGCCAGCGCAGTCTGAATATGCCAAATGGCGCGCAGAAGAGCTGTCTTACTATCTCGATATTAGCGGGATTGAAGAAGACGAGTGGCACTTGCCGGACAATCGCACCTTAAAAGTAACGCGACAGCGCCACCCTATGGGCGGATTGTTGATCCTGTTTAAGGACATTACCAGCGAGCTGAACCTGCGGACCAAGTATAACGCGATGATCAAAACCCAAGGCAAAACCCTCGACAGTCTGCATGAAGCAGTTGTCGTGTTTGGAACCGATGGGCGTTTGAAACTTTGGAATAGCGCGTTTGCCGAGCTTTGGGGCGTTGAAGAAGACCTGCTCAAAGACGAGCCGGATTATGATGATATTGCGGATTTCTGTGTTCCGCTTTTCCATGACCGGACAACGTGGACGGCGATTAAGGGGCACATTACCGACCCCGGTGCTCGCCAGGAAACCACAGGCGAGATGAAGCGCTCTGATGGTGCGATTCTGACTTATGTCACCAAGCCCCTGCCAGACGGCAATACGCTGATCGCGTTTGCCGATGTTTCCGCGCAGCGTTCAGTGGAAACGGCTTTGCGCGACCGCGCCGAAGCCTTTGAGACGGCAGACCGTTTGAAAACAGAATTCGTGAAAAACGTGTCTTATCAGCTCCGCTCACCGCTACAGACCATTCTCGGCTATGGCGAGTTTTTGCAGATGGAGCGGATTGGCGACCTCAATGACGCGCAGCGCGATAAAGTTGATGCAATTTGTGAGGCCTCCAATCACTTGAATGACCTGATCGGCAACATTCTCGACCTTGCGATGATTGAAGCGGGCCGTATGGATCTGGACATTACCGAAGTTGATCTGAAAACACTGATCAAAGAAGCGGTGTCGATTGGCGTCACGAATGCGGCGGACACTGAGGTGGAAGTCGTCTCAAACATAGAAGAAGACCTCGGCAAAATCGAGGCCGACGAAAAGCGCATCCGACAGGTCCTGTTCAATCTGATCTCGAATGCGTTGAGGTTCACCGACCCAGGCGGCCAGGTGACAATTTCCGCCGAACGCATGGGCGATACCGCCAAGCTGACCGTGAAGGATAATGGCCGCGGCATCCCAGCCGAAGACCAGGCGACACGGTTTGACAGCTTTACCTCAAGCGACCGACGCGGCGCCGGCCTCGGCCTGTCATTGGTGAAACATTTCGTTCAACTGCATGGCGGCAATGTCGGTATCAAGTCTCAGCCTGGCGGCGGCACGGAAGTGGTCTGCTGGATCCCGGTAGAAGCATCCCCAAAAGGCGGCTCAGGCTCACCGGAAAAACTCGCGGCTTAAGCTTGAAATCCGGTGCGGGCCGTTTTTTCCAAAAAAGCAGTTTCCAAACTCGCTCGGATTTGGTCTGACTGACGTCAAAGCAAAGGGTAGGTGATGTCAGAAAAGTACGATCCGACGGAACACTGGAATACGCGCGAGCATCCAAACACGGCTGAAAATCCGGGGATCAGCCCTGTTGAGTATGATTTTCTTGGCCCATTGTTGAGCCAAGCGAATTCACTGCTTGAACTCGGGCCGGGCGTTGGGCGCCTGTTTCCTTTGTACAAATCGGTGGCGCAGTTTTCGACCCTGGATTTGTCGACAAATTATACTGACCGCGCACAAAGCGCCGCTGACGCTGCCGGAATAAGGGTCCAGGCGAATTTCATAAAAGGCCCGCTTGATCCATTCCCATTCGATGACAACACGTTCGATATGGGGATTGCCTCGCATGTGCTTATGCATATTCCATTTGAGAATATTGAGCATTCCATGTCCGAACTTGCGCGCTGCTGCAAGAAAGTTGCGGTGATTACGGTGCTAGAGCGACAATGGCCGCGCAAAGGCACCAGTTTTGATCCGCGATGGCACTGTTTCGCTCACGACTATGAAGCGCTTTGCCGAGAGCTTGGGTGTGAGATGTCGGAAAAGACGATGTTTCGCGAACAAGAGAATGTCAGCTCCTTCGGGTTTGTATTCGGAAAACGGCTTTAATCCGAACACTGCAGCTCGATCGCCATAAAGGGGGGAGTCCCTGCCAACCGTTATCGAGTTCGAGCGATTCCGCTCGCGGCGAATGAGGCGTTGAACAACGTCAAAGGCGCTTCGATCCCAATATAATAATCCCCCGCTCGTTTCAGAGCGGGGGATTGTCTGTCGCAAGCTCTCCCGGATCTAGTGTCCGTTTGACTGATAAGTTGCTGAATTGCCGACGGCTGTTGCGGATCCGAATACGCTGCCGGATTGGCCAACGGTTGCGCTGCCGCGCGCGACCACTGAGCCGGCATTGTATTGTTGGGTCTGACCGTGCAGCGTTGCGTCGCCGCAAATGTTACATAGGGTTGCAGTTGCCGCGTTGCCGATCGATGTCGCGGTGACGATGCCATCCCCCTCATAGTTGGAGGTGCCGTTCAGGCTGGCTTCGCTGTAAACCGATCCATAATTGTTCTGGACCGCATAAAGACCCGTATCAGATCCGACATTCGAAACCTCGGCGGCGTTGCCAACGCCGTAGGCGCTTGAGGTCGCATAGCCTGACCAGTTGTCCAAAGTCACATAAGACTGCGAATCGACATCCGAATCATTGCCTTGGAAAAGCTCAGAGCCGTCTCGGCCCAGCGAAGCATAGCCCCATTCATTGTGCATGGTGGCTGAGTTGCCAAAGCCAGTCGAAGCGGCAAGCACATTATGTCCACTACCGAGATAGACATCGCTTGAAGCCGTGATCGTTTCGCCAGCCGCGGTGGTTTGAACCGCGCCATTGATATTGGTGCTGGTTGTGCCGGTCGAAGACAAAGCGTTGCCGCCGGCTGTCGTGCCAAAGCTCGCCGAGGTGCCATCACAGCACATATCGACATCCGTGGTTGCGGTGACAGAGCCGTTGCTTTCCTGGATTTGGAAAGCCGCGTTCTTGCCCCACTCATCGGTTGGAACTGAAACATTGGCGATGCCGGTTGTGGCGGTCGCGATATTATTGGCGCGGTCGATGTCGACGCGCGTATTGGCGGCGACATCGCCGTTTGAGACTTGCTCTGCGCGATAATAATTGTCGCCGTCCCAGGTTCCGCCAGTGGTGGAGTTGCCATAGGCCGTCGTGGTTGCAACCGCGAGACCGGCTGTGCCGCCCAGCAATTGATTGTCGGCGCGAACATTGCCCTCAAGGGCTTGCGTGACGTCGAGATCAATCGATCCCTGCATAACCAGACCTGCGGCGGCATTTCCAACAGCGGTCGAGGTTGAGCTGGCCTCCCAAGCGGTCTCAGGAATTTCGACCGTCATATTCGACCAAACATCGTTCAGTTGAACCTGGTCAATCTGAACCGAGGCCGGGTCGTCTTGGGCGAAG
>JALUWJ010000300.1 GCA_027019605.1 Henriciella sp.
TTTGACACCTTTGATCAGTGCACCCGCGAAGATGGGGCAGGCTTCTGGGTTGTCGAGCTCGATCTGGATCGGGCACTCAAAAGAGCCGCTGACTTTGCGGACAGGGTCATCAATGAATGTCCCAGCACCTGCAGCCGCGAGATCGCGCGCAATGCCTTTGACGCCGAGCCAGTCTGGGCGATTTGGGGTGACCTCGAAATCAATCACCGGATCATCCAGGCCGAGCGCCTCTGCGGCAGGCATGCCGAGCGGCAGCGCATCATCCAAATCGGCAATGCCATCATGGTCTTCGCCAGCGTTGAGCTCTTTGGTTGAGCACATCATGCCGGAGCTTTCGACACCGCGGATCTTGCGAGGTTTCTTGTCTAGGCTGAACTCGAGACCTGGAATATAGCTGCCAAGCGGGGCGTAAATCGCGGTCATTCCGGCGCGCGCATTCGGAGCCCCGCAAACGATCTGCTTTTCACCATCGACCGTATCAACCGTACACACGCGCAGCTTATCTGCGTCGGGATGCGGCTCAGCTGCTTTCACCTTACAGACCGTGAAGGCTTTCAGGTCTTCCGCAGGATTGATGACCTCTTCAACTTCGAGGCCGGCCTTCAGCATATAGCCAAGGATCTCGTCCAAGGATGCGGACGTTTCGAGATAGTCTTTCAACCAGGAGAGTGGGAATTTCATTCTGATGCCTCTTGGACTGGCAAGGATTCAATTTCGGACGCCAGATTTTCTAAGCCGATCTGTTCGAACAGGTCGGTCTCCTGACGCTCACATTTTTCAACAGGGGTGGCCCGAGAGCGGCCAATTTTTTGGGTTTTCCAGCAGCGGTCAAACACGGAGCAATAGCAGATCTCAAGACGCCAAGTCTGTGCGTCCTCGCTAATGTCGCGCACGTCTTCTGTATCCAGAACACCGGCAGGCCAGACCATATCGATCGGGGTGACCAAGTCGCCTGGCGCCAAGGCACGTCCGACTATCGCCGACCAGGACAGCTGGAATCCGTCTGGAAGCGATGTGACATCGCGGCTGAACGGCCGAGCCTCTTCATCGCCGATGAAAAACTCAGCTGATTCAATCAAAGCTGGGCCAACGCCGCTATTTCGGACATTGATCCCGACCGCGGTCGTGTCTCCACGCTGGCTAACATAGCCGTCCACTTGCAAGACGGGGAAGACAGCGCCGTGTTGCTGAGCTCGCATCACCCGGCCTTGATCCCACGCCATGTAGACGGCCATCGCTGAAGCGATGAGAGCGCAGATTGCCACCAGGAATTCGACCTTATTGCCGTTACCCATGGCTGGCTCCCAGAGCGGTGTAGCCATTTGCGAGGGCTTCGGCGCGTTCGGCTTTTAGAGCCTTCGGCGCTGCGTCGGCAAAAGCGCTGTCCAGGATCCGGGTTACGCGAAACGTCTCAAAGATAACGTCCATATCGGGGGCCCAGGTGCCCTCGCGTCTATAATAGGCCTCATGCGCCTCGCGCCAATAGCGATAAGAGAGATCGCCTTCCCCTTCGAGCGCCGCCATTTCCGGCGTCACCGCAGTGAACGGGAGGGTTTGCATTTCGAGCGTTTCAATCTCGCAGACGGGCGTTCCAGCGCCATTCAGACAGATCTGACGTTCGCCGATTTCTGCGTCCGGACCGTGCACCGCAGCAGAGCAGGTTCCTGTTTTTACGCCAGCCACCACCAATGCGGCCAAACGGTCCGCGAGCTCGGCACTGTCGCCGAACTTAAAGGTCTTTAGACCCTCATATGTGGGGCTATCGCCCACTAGCTCAGCCCACCGCTGACACTAGGCGTGAGCCAAGGTTTGAAGCCATAGTGACGGGTCCAAGCTGGATCCGCTTCAAAATAAGGGCGCAGGTCCGGCATGCCATATTTGAGCATCGCCAAGCGGTCGATCCCCATTCCGAAGGCGAAGCCCTGATACTCATCCGGATCAATGCCGCAATTGCGCAGGACGTTCGGGTGCACCATACCGGAGCCGAGGATTTCCATCCATCGATCACCCGCGCCGATCTCAATCGTTTCGCCCTTTTTGGTGTATTTCACATCCATTTCAGCACTTGGTTCCGTGAACGGGAAGAAGTGCGGGCGGAAGCGGGCTTCGACATCATCAACCTCGAAGAAGGCTTTGACGAAGTCCACGAGGCATCCCTTGAGGTGGCCCATATGAATGCCCTTTTCGATCACCAAGCCTTCGACCTGGTGGAACATCGGCGTATGCGTCGCGTCCCAATCGTTTCGATAAACGCGGCCGGGCGCCAGAATGCGGATTGGCGGCTTTTGGCTCGTCATGGTTCGGATTTGAACAGGCGATGTATGTGTGCGCAGCACTTTTGGATCGCCGCCTTCCGGCGTTTCCATGAAGAATGTGTCGTGGGTTTCGCGGGCCGGGTGACCTTCCGGGAAGTTCAGCGCCGTGAAATTGTGCCAGTCATCTTCGATGTCCGGGCCTTCAGCAACGGCAAAGCCCATATCGCCAAAGATCGCTGCAACCTCTTCAAAGACCTGCGTAACCGGATGCAGCGCGCCGACATGTTCGGGCTTTGGCGGCAGCGTCATGTCCAGCGTTTCAGTCGCCAGCTGCGCCTCAAGGGCGGCATCTTCCAGCGTCGTTTTGCGAGCTTCAACAGCGTCGGCGACGCGGTTCTTCAGCGCGTTGAGTTTCGGGCCCATTTCCTGGCGCTCTTTAGGGCTCATCTTGCCCAGCGTCTTCATCAAGCCAGAGACGCGGCCCTTTTTGCCAAGCTCCGCGACGCGCACAGCATCCAGCGATTGCAGATCACTGGCGCCGTCAATCGCCTTAAGCGCTTCGGATTCGATGGTTTGAATGTCGGACATGAAAAGCCCCGTTGGTCATTTTGGAGACAAACGGGGCCTGTCCGACCCCGCTTGAAGCGGTCGGATTAGCGGAGAAAAGCTAGGCTGTGAACCGGCGTTACGCCAGGGCTGCCTTGGCTTTCTCCACCAAGGCGCCAAAAGCGGCAGGTTCTTTGATCGCCAGATCAGACATGACTTTGCGGTCCATCTCGATCCCGGCTTTGCCAAGACCGCCAATGAAACGGCTGTAAGTCATAGAGTCATCATGCTCGCGAACAGCAGCGTTGATGCGCTGGATCCAGAGGCTGCGGAAGCTGCGCTTCTTAACTTTGCGGCCGACATAAGCGTACTGGCCAGCTTTCCAGACCGCAGCGGTTGCGGTGCGGAACTGTTTGGAACGCGCGCCGCGATAACCTTTGGCGGCCTTCAGGATTTTTTTATGACGTGCCTTTGCTGGCACCTTGTTACGTGAACGGGCCATAATCAGGCTCCTTCCTACAAATTCGGTTCAGATCTCTATTTCAGGCCGTTCGGCAGAAACTTTTTGATGACACGCTGGGTATCGGCCTTCGCAACAACTTCTGTGCCGCGGTTTTGGCGAATATATTTCCCGTTGTGGCTGATCAGGCGGTGACGCTTACCAGCGACGCCATGCTTCAGTTTTCCGGAAGCCGTGATCTTGAACCGCTTTGCAGCGGCCTTTTTGGTCTTCATCTTCGGCATTTCGATCTCCTGTCGAGCGTTGAAGCTCTTGGTTCGTCATTAAGAGCGATCAGGCATGCCGTTTTCGGCCCGACCGCTGCGGAAGCGCGGGTTTAAGCGCAAAAGAGATGGGAAATCAAGCTTTAGTCTTCAGCGGGAAGAGGTGACCTGTTTTGCCGCGCAGGATAAGCCCGAACGGCGAGAATGGTCACGTCGTTCCTGGGCAGACCATTCGAAGGCGCGGGCGTAACTTTTGAGCGCCACACAGCCGCAATATTCCGGGGTAAATAGGGCGGCATCGCCCGAGCGACACGATTGAAACGTTGTCGCCCAGGGCCAAGCTGCAAAACATAGAAAAATACCAAATAGAGCAATCGCGAGAAACGCGCGTTTCTGCTTGCCTACTCGCATACTAGCGCGGCGCCATCACCATGGTCATCTGGCGGCCTTCAAGCTTTGGATCGAGTTCGACTTTCATCTGCTCGTCAAACTGCTCTTTCACGCGGTTCAAAACTTCCATGCCGAGATGTTGGTGTGCCATTTCGCGGCCGCGGAATCGGAGCGTGATTTTGACCTTGTCGCCTTGTTCAAAGAATTGCGCGATCTTCTTGGCTTTCACCTCATAATCGTGCGTGTCGATGTTCGGGCGGAACTTGATCTCTTTCAGTTCCTGGGTCTTCTGCTTCTTCTTGGCAGCCGCTTTTTTCTTCTGCGCCTCATAGCGCATCTTGCCATAGTCGACGATCTTACAGACCGGGACCTCTTGGTTGGGAGAGACTTCAACGAGGTCCATACCGGCTTCGCGGGCAGCGTCCAAGGCAGCGTCAATTGGCATTTCACCTTGTTTTTCACCATTCTCATCAATGAGAAGGACGCGGGCGGCACGAATATCGCGATTGGTGCGAGGGCCGGTAGGTTTGGCGCGCTCTGGGCGGCCGTATGGTCTGCGGGCTATGGCTAATCTCCTATGGTTGCCAGTGTTTGCGTGTCTAATATGCCCTTAATTGCGGCATTTTTCAACTCAAGCTTTGTTAAGCAGCAAGCGCCCATAAACATTTAAGGTCGCGGTTTGAAGCTGCTTTTTGCTGTAATTTTCGCGAATATGAGCCTGTCCGGCGCTCCCCATCGACTCGCGGGCCTCTGGGCGTAAGTGAATCAAGGTCCGAATACAGGAGGTGAGCGCCGTCACTGAGCCGGGTTCAGCACGTGTTCCGGTTTCGCCTTCGATCACGGTCTCGCGCTGGCCGCCATGATCAGCAACGATCACAGGTTTAGCCATTGCGGAAGCCTCGGCTGCCACGCGACCAAAGGCTTCAGGGCGCGTCGACGGGGCGAGAACGATGTCTGACAACGCATAAGCTGCGGGCATATCGCTAGTGTGGCCCGCGATCGTCACGGTTCCGCCGAGCTTATGGGCGATGATCTTATCTTCGAGTGCGGTGACGTATTTATCGCGCCCTTGGGCATCGCCGGTGAGGATCAAGTGCAGCATCGCGCGCTCATTGCTATCAAGGGCGCCAATGGCGTCGATCGCGAGTGCTTGGCCTTTCCAGCTTGTCAGGCGTCCAGGGAGTACGATCTGTATGCGCCGGTCGTCCGCTGAGAGGCCCCAGGCGACGCGAACATCATCTAGTCTTCTCTCTGAGACGTTTTGGGGATCAAAGGCTTTCAAATCGACGCCGCGCGGAATGGTGACGATTTTGTCTCGCGGCGTTTCGTGCACCTCCATCACGTGCGCCGCTGTCCATTCGGAATTCGCGATCACCAGATCGCCGCGCGCCATCACAGAATTGTAGCGCTTTTTGAGGCCAGAACGGCCGCTATAGGCGCCGTGATACGTCGTCACAAAGGGTGTTTCGGTTCGCTGCGCGGCGACATAGGCGCTCCAGCCCGGCGCGCGTGAGCGGGCATGGATCAGGTCGATCTCTTCTTCGGCAATCAGAGCTTCGATCAGCCGGGTATTCTTGCGGATGATGAGCGGGTTCTTGCTCGCAGCGTTGAGCCGGATAAGTTCGCCGCCTGCCTGCTTTAGCGCGCTTTCGAGCCGTCCACCTGAGCTTGCCACCAAGGCCCGTCCACCGGCGCCGGTAATCGCTTCAGCCATCTCAACTGTCGTGCGTTCAGCGCCGCCCGCTGCCAAGTCGGGGATGACTTGCAGAATGGTTTTTCCAGAAAGCTCAGGCCACGCAGATTCGCTCATCGGGGGAGTTTGACTGATTTGCGCCGGGATTGAAACGAAGAAGTTGCCAGCGGCGGCGAGCAGATGCAGTAGAAAACCGAAGGAGACGCGCCATGGACCATCAA
>JALUWJ010000301.1 GCA_027019605.1 Henriciella sp.
TGGAACGACAGGGCGTCGGCGCCTCTACCTGATGCGCCACGGGTTCGTGGATTATACGTCTCCGGAGGTGCGGGCGGCGCAAGATCCGAGCATTGCTTACCTGACCGAAGACGGGCGCCTTGAAGCCAAAGCGGCCGGGATTGCGCTATCGGACGTTCATCTCGATGCCGCCTTCTATACCGGCCTGCGACGAACGCAGGAAACGGCTGAAATCGTTTTGGCGCAGCATGAACTTGAGACACCTCAACTGGAATCAGAGCCCCGTTTCCAGGAATTGCGCTCCGGGCAATACATTGATTTCAAGTCGCCCGAGCATCTTGCGGCGACGATGACGTTTCAGTTTGAGCAAGCCGGCAAACCCGGGGCGACCTTTTTGGAAGGCGGTGAAAAATTCTCTGACGCTATGGAGCGGATCGAGGACGGACTTAAAGGCTTGCTCTCTCGGCCAGGTTGGGCTTCGGCGCTGCTGGTCGCGCATGAGGTCGTGAACCGGATGATCCTTGCCTGGGCGATTGGTGCGCCGCTTGGTGCCAGCGCGGGCTTCGAACAGGACACGGGGTGCATCAATATTATCGATTTCGACTTGGTTCCGGATGAACGGGGCAACACACGAATCGAACGTGCCATGATCAAAGCTGTGAACCTTACGCCGGCGAATTATCTGAAAAATGGTATGAACTTGCGGTCGCTAGAGGCGATTTTTACGCGCGCAGCTGAATAGCTGTTCAGAGTGGGGCGATTTGCCCGCTCGAATATGAACAGAAAATGAGACGGCGCTCCGTCTGCGTTCATCTTGGTTAAGGTAAAACATATTTGTCGCCAGGGAGACCGCTTGTTGCGGAACATCTGGAGACGTCCTTCTTGCTTGACTTTGGCCGTTCTCAGGAACGGCCTTTTTTTTGCGCTAGCGTCTCAGCCCGCTCCATCGCGACGCGTAGGTTCGTCTCGAGACGCAGCCGCAGCGTTTCTCGGTCATCGCCAGGGGCCGGGATGACCGCTTCTCCAAAAACCAGCGCGCCGCGCGTGAAGGGGTAGGGGATGCGAAACCCATCCCATGTGTTCAGACGATGCCGGGGCGATGACACGATGGCGTAAGGGAGAATTGGAGCATCTGCACGCTGCGCCATGATGATCGGACCATTCTGCGCAATTTCCGCAGGCCCTCTCGGCCCGTCTGGGGTGATGCAGATGCCGCCACCATTTTTCAAAATTCTAAGGGCTTCCGCGAGCGCCTTCATACCGCCTTTGTCGCGTTTCTTACGCTTATGGGTAGATGAGCCGCGCACCGCTTCGAGGCCTAAATGCTTGATCGCTTTGGCGACTGGCTCGCCGTCTTTGGAGAGCGAGATGAGCATTGCCGATCGGGTTTTCTGTTGGGGCCATTTTTGAATGATCCGGTTCCAACCGGATGGCAAAAGCAGAATTGTTGAATGCCATGCCGCGACGATGATGTTTGGATAGCCGAGCCAGACTTTGAGCGCCTCTTCATCGCCTTCGACGGTCCATCGAATAGTTCGATTGCAGAGCGCCATATAGGCCCAGATCACCCAGCCAAGGAGGCTGGTTACAAACGCACTGCGGAAGATCGCCTTCATCGCTGCAGTCTGTATACACGATTGGGATGCTCGCAAAGAGCGATGATACAGAAACGCCCAGTCCGATTCTGGACTGGGCGTGCTGCAGATCAATGATCGTCGTGTGGGTCGTGGCTTATGGCACGTACACAGTGTAGACGACGTCGGCTTTCACTTCACCTGCGCCTTGAGACAGGTCGTAAGCTGTTCCTGCACCGAGCGTATAAGTCGCGTCAAAGCGAACAGACTGGCTGACGATTGAACCAGGGTTGGCCGCTGTGCGCGCTGTGCCGTTGAAGACCTGGGTTTGAGTGGTCAGCAGATCGAGCGTAGCAGGCGCATTGAAGCCATTGCCCGGGCTTTGTGCGTTGCCGCCAAATGCGATCCCGTCATTGCCGCTGACGGTAACATCCAGGCTGTAGCCAATATCGTCCGCTTCAAAGTCGCCGCTTTCTTCCAACGCTGCAGGATCAGCGAAAGCATCAATGGCGAATGGTGTGTTAGACGCGACATAGAAGCTGGACTCATATGTGAGGTCGTCGCTGGTCAAGCTCGCGCCCGTCACATCAAAAGCGCTAAAGTTTGCGCCAGTATTCGTGTTGGCCGTGGCGATAGTTGTGCCACCGGCTTCGATGTCCAGAATTGAACCGAGGCCCGCTGTTGAAGAAGCGTCAGGCGTTGCCGTCAGTGACCCAGTGACAACCGTACGGCCGTCAACATTGCTTCCGCCGATAAGGTCAGCGTCATTGTTGCCACCATCATCGCTATCGATGACGAAATCAGTGGCGATTGGTGTGCCCCCGTTAGAATCGTCTGCAGCCCAAACGATAACGACACCCAGAACTTTAAAGTGCGGACGATCGATGATCGACGCATTTGCCGGGGTTGCAATAGCGGCACTTGCCACAAGGGTCGTACCTGCCAAAAGCAGTTTGCGAATACTCATATTTTTAACTCCATGATCGTGCAGCGAGTGAGCTGCGGCACGGGCCTATTGACCTCGTGATCCCTTTGTCTCACGGAATGGCTTATATTTCGCTAAGGGGTGCACAAGTTTTCGCTGTGCGCGTTAACCATATATTATCAGGATGTTACGGGCTTATCCGCGAGCTCAGCGTATCGTCCGCCATGGTAAACCAAAGGCATTGCGTTCGAGTCCGAGATGAACCTGTGAACCTCTGCGATGAATAGCGTGTGATCGCCTGCGGCGTGCTGCGCATAAGGAAGACATTCTAGACGTGCCGCACAATCCTGGAGGAGGGGAACATCATGGAGCCCACTTTCAACTGGCAGGCCATGAAACTTATCCGTTCCTGATTTCGCAAACCGCTGAGACAGTTCCGCTTGATCATCCCGAAGAATATGAACGGCGTAAGCTGTCGCTGTTGAAAAAGCGGACAGGCTTAGAGCTTTCAAACCAACCGACCACAAGACCAGCGGCGGATCTAATGACACCGAGTTAAATGAGTTCGCCGTGATGCCGACGGGCTCGCCAGCTGCATCTCGCGTCGTGATGACGGTGACGCCAGTCACAAATAGACCGAGCGTGTCGCGGAAGGTTCTTGGGTCGAAATTCATATGCTTCTATGTGAGCCTATTTTCAGAATCGTCCAGCACCGGATTGCCGCGCTGCTGAAAAAGATGATCTTGAGGTCGACCGGTTGCTCGCTGATCGACCGCGTATCGCTTTGATCCGATTCCTATCGCAAAGTTTCGCAAATGGCGGGCGACGTCGAGGTGATTTGACGGGAACACTTGTCGAACGCTGTCAGAAAGATGTGCGAATTGATATGCAAAAAGGAATGCCAGTTATGCAAAACAGCCAAATTGGTTGAGTTTGCAAATAACAACCGGACTTCTGTTAACCTTTTGCAATTTGCCTAAGCGCCAATGACGATGCCGTATCCATTGGGTTTTGGACAGTTTTGTGAATGTGGAGTGTAAACTATTTATCTGATGAACAGCTGTTCATTATGAATGGTTGTTCATCTTTGGGGGGTGCCACAAAGATGCCCTAAAAAACCACTTGTATGTCGGTTTCGTTACAGGCATCTAGGGGGCACTTAGATGGGGCAACAAGCCCTCAAGTGCAGTGAAGGACATCTTTTAGCAGTCGCCAATTTTAAAGCTGTTTTAGGCGACCAAGATGTGGAGAGTGAGACTAATGAAAGACTGGTGCAACAACGACGGCGCACGCCGTCTTAAGGACAAAATTGCCGAATATTGGGCAGACCGTGGTTACGAAGTAGAGGTCGACCTCGTCGACGCTGGCTTTGTTCCAGCCATGCGCAGCGCGCGGACAGACGTGCGCAGCAACATGGTCAACGGTATGCCACGCCGCAAACTCGTGAATGTGAACGAAGTTCGCAGCGAGTACCGTCCAGACTAAACCAGGCGAGCAAGTTCGGAGAGGGCTTGCTGCATGTTCCGCCAGTGATCGATCGATCTTAGGCGGTCATAGGGTTGGTTAGAGAGAGAGCCATACCCGAATGATACGAACACAAAGGGCAGCTCCGCATCGCGGGCTGCCCTTTCGTCTGTCCAGGCATCGCCCACCATGATCGCGCGGGCTGGATCACCGCCGCCGCGGCGCACAGTTTCGAGAATATGTTCTCCATCAGGCTTCTTGATCGAAAGCGCATCGCCGCCGACTGTCGCGGAAAAATACTTTTCTAAATCAAGACCTTTTAGAACTTGCTCGGCCAGGTGTTGGGCTTTGTTCGTACACACGGTCAAAGTCGCCCCGCGGGACTGCAAGCTCGCGAGCGTCTCCTGACACATCTCAAACGGGACGCTGAGGCGGGTGATGTTTTCCAGATAATGGTCGAGAAAGACCGGCCATAAAACCTGATCAATTTCTTCCTCGTCAATCGCAGCATCGTTTTGCGCCAGGCCTTTGCGGATCAGCGCTTTGGCCCCGTCTCCAATCATCATTCGAATGCTATCGAGCGAGACAGGCGGCAGGCTTTTCGTCGCCAAAGTATGATTTAGCGCAGCATGCAAGTCTGGCGCGGTTTCGACCAAAGTTCCGTCCAGATCAAAGACGATGGTCCATCCGGAGAAATCATTATCCATACGTTTGTCCTGTTTGGGGCATGATCGCTTCTTGTGCACCCGGATTATAATAGGGGTCGCATCGACTCAGAACTTGCTCTAGGGCAGACGCAGAAAATTCGCGAGGGAATTTTGACATGACGAAACGAGCGGCTGTGATCCTGGCGGCGGGGCAGGGGACGCGGATGCGGTCTTCACTCCCCAAGGTTTTGCATCCTGTCGGTGGGCGCGCGATGGTGGATTGGTCGGTGGCATTGGCAAAAGCTGCCGGCTGCGAGCGTATAATCGTGGTGTGCTCGCCCGCAGGCGCAGCGGTGCAAGAGCATGTGACTCAGACGCTTGGCTCGGATGCAATTGCCATTCAGGATCCCCCACTTGGAACCGGTCATGCAGTCTTGTCGGCGAAGAATGCCCTGAACGATTTCGAAGGCGACCTGGTCGTTTTGTACGGGGATACGCCGCTTATTCCTTTGTCAGCGGTCGAAGCGCTGTTCAGCGAACTCAAAGCGGGGGCGTCTGTTGGTGTTCTCGGGTTTGAAGCAAAAGATCCTGGCGCCTACGGTCGTTTGATCACCGACCAAGATGGCGACTTGGCGGCGATTGTCGAAGCTAAAGAGGCGACACCTGAACAGCTTGCTGTTTCATTCTGCAATTCGGGCGTGATGGCTGCGTCGTCGGTCAAGATGTTCGGCCTTTTGGATCAGGTCACGAATGATAATGCCAAAGGGGAGTACTACCTCACGGACATTGTAGAGCTTGCTCGGTCTGCAGGCGGTAAATGCCGAGCCGTTGCGTGTGACGAAGACGACGTTCTGGGGGTAAACTCGCGCGTTGAACTGGCTGAGGCCGAAGCGGCGTTCCAGACAAAAATGCGTCAAAGCTTCTTGGTCGCGGGCGTCACAATGACAGCACCAGAAACGGTCTTCTTCAGCCATGACACCGTTATCGAAAATGATGTCACGTTGGAGCCAAATGTCGTGTTTGGTCCGGGCGTGACGGTCCGTTCTGGTGCCAAGGTCCGAGCGTTTTCACACTTGGAGGGCGCCGAGGTTTCAGGCGGCTGCGAGATTGGACCTTATGTGCGGTTACGGCCAGGCGCGGTGCTCGAAGCGGGCGCCAAGGTTGGGAATTTCGTCGAAGTCAAAAATACGCGCTTGGGTGCAGGCGCGAAAGCCAATCACCTTGCT
>JALUWJ010000302.1 GCA_027019605.1 Henriciella sp.
GCAAAATCGATAATCGCGGTCGAGTCTGTTTTCACTGGGGTTGAACGGTCAACGCGAAGCCGGGCGCGCACCATGGAGGCATCGCGGCGATCAATCCGAACGGTTTCAACCTCGCCGACCTTGATCCCGATATATCGCACCGACGCCCCTTCCTCGAGCGTCACCGGCCCGGGGAAGACGACATCATAAATTGAGTAGTCGCGATTGAATTGCGAGGATCCCAGCCATAACGCAAATCCAATCACTGCCGCAGCCGCCATCATGACGAAGGCACCAATCAGCGCGTAATTCGCACGTGTTTCCATTATCCGGCTCCCATAATTGCGCCGCGGCCTCTCGGTCCCCCGAAATAGTCCTGAATCCAAGGATGGGGGTTTCGTCTCAATTCATCCATCGTGCCAATTGCGAGAATACGTTTCTCGCCCAACACGGCGATACGATCGCAGGTCACAGCAAGCGTATCGACGTCATGTGTGACCAAAAATACAGACAGCCCAAGCGATTTTTGCAAATCACGGATCAGTTGGTCAAACCCAGCCGCCGTGATCGGGTCGAGGCCCGCGGTCGGCTCATCAAGGAACAAGAGGGGCGGATCAAGTGCCAAGGCGCGCGCCAAGGCAGCCCGTTTGCGCATGCCGCCGGACAGGTCAGACGGGTATTTGCGCCCGGCCCATGTCTCCAATCCAGACATCCGAATTTTCTGATCCGCGAGCTCTTTCATCAAAGGTAGCGGCAGATCAGTATGCTCTTTCATCGGCACCATGACGTTCTCGCGCACGGTCAAATTCGAGAACAGCGCGCCGTCCTGGAACATAATCCCCCAAAGACGTTGGAGCGCAGCATGGTCAGCAGATTGCAGATGGATGACGTCTTCGCCGAACACGTGCACATCGCCTGTCGCAGGCTGTTTCAGACCAACAATAGCGCGCAGAAGCACCGATTTACCCGTCCCCGATGGCCCGATCACGCCCAAGACTTCGCCCTTGCGCATATCCATATCGAGATGCTCATGCACAACGTGCGTGCCATAGGCCGTCTTCAGATCGCGAACCTTGATCGCAAGCTCGGTCATATGCCCATCTCCATGTAGAAAATGGCAAAGAGCGCATCGATGACAATGATAGAAAACAAGGCCTGAACCACAGACTTGGTCGTGTGGTGGCCGAGCGATTGTACGCTACCACCAACCTCAAGACCCTGGCGACATCCGATCAAGGCAATCGCCAAGCCAAAGATTGGAGCTTTCGACATGCCGATCCAGAATTGATCGATGGGGACATTGTCCTGGAGGCGATTAAAGAACACAGTCGGATTGATATCGAGCACCAGCCAGCCAACGGTCATCCCGCCTGCGATCGCGGTCAACATGCCGATAAAGGTGAGCACCGGCACCATGATCATCATCGCAAGCACACGCGGCGCGACAATCACTTGCATCGGATCGAGCCCGAGTGTCTGCATCGCGTCAATCTCTTGGCGCATTTTCATCGCCCCGATTTGCGCCGTGAAGGCCGAGTTCGTGCGGCCCGCGATAATGATCGCGACCAACACCCCGCCGAGTTCGCGCAAAACGCCAAAGCCCACCAGCTCGACAACAAAGATGGTTGCGCCAAACTGCGACAGCGTCGTCGCCCCGATAAAGGCGACCACCATGCCGACAAAGAAGCTCAAGAACGCGATGATTGGCACAGCATCGAGGCCAGCATCCTCCATCACAGAGACGAGCGCCGTCCAACGCATCTTGGCCGGGCGCCAAATCGCGGCTGACAGCGCCACCAGAGTCCCGCCTAAAAATGACAGGGTTTCCAGCGCTTCATGCCACATGTGTTCGGCATTGCGGCCTGTACGCTCGAGCAGATCGACAAATCCATGCCCGTCTTCACGAACCGGCGGCGCGTGCTCTTCTTGCGTGGCCAGCGCACGTGCCTGTTCCAGCAGTGCTAATGTTTCTGGCTGCGCCCCAACGACGTCTGGGGTGGATGGAACAAAACCGCGAAGCGCACGATCGGCCAGATACGCGCCGGCTGTATCCATGCTTTCAAGCTCGGTCAGGTCCAATTCCGCAAGCGCATCAGCGCCGTGGCGCTCCGCCAGCGCACGAAGCTGTTCGTCGAGCGCCCCTAAAGCCGTAACCACCCAAGAGCCGCGCAGCACAAGCCGCGGACGCGCCCCTCCTTCATACTCAATAGAGGGCGAAAAAGATGGATCGCTCGATTTGGACACTATTTACCTTAACCCACCAACGTTTAAGACGGCCCCCAACGCGTCATTCAAATTTTACCTTTCCGGCAAAGACTTCATCCATGCGCCAGATGACCATCACTCCCGTGTCTTCGCCGCTCAAGGCAGCATTTGCAATCTCCCGCGGCTCCAAAACCACGGCGGAAACAGTCTTGGTCGAGATCCGAGACGGAGAGCATGTCGGTCGCGGCGAGTGTGTCCCTTATGCCCGTTACAAAGAAAGCCGGGTCAGTGTGGTCGCGCAGCTATCCGGTATCGAACGCGATATCCAGGAAGGTTTGACCCGCCAGGATTTGCAAAGACGCCTCCCTGCAGGCGCTGCAAAATGCGCTGCCGATTGCGCGCTTTGGGACCTGGAATCCAAGCTGACAGGGACCCCGGTTTGGGAACTCGCAGGATTGCCAGAACCCAAACCATTGCCAACCACGATGACGATTAGCCTGGATGAGCCGGACGCGATGGCGAAAGCGGCGAAGGCGACCAATGCCAAAATCCTGAAGCTCAAACTTGGCGGTCCGAATGACATTGTTCGCGTTGAAGCGGTGCGCCGTGCGCGGCCCGATGCCAAGCTTGTCCTTGATGGCAATGAAGGGCTCGACCCAGACGAGTTTCCAGCTCTTGCTGCGAAGGCTGCCAATCTCGGCGTCGTGCTGATCGAACAGCCGTTTCCAGCGGGCCAGGACGCCGCGCTCACCCGTCGCCCAGGACACGTGGCGATCTGCGCCGATGAAAGCATGCACACACGCGGCGACGTGCAAGGGCTCGCCAAGAAATATGATGCGATCAACATCAAGCTCGACAAGGCGGGCGGCCTGACCGAAGGGCTGCGCATCATGAAGGAAGCCAAACGCTGCGGCATGAGCACGATGGTCGGCTGCATGGTCGCCGGATCGATCAGCATGGCGCCGGCCATCCTGCTCGGCCAAGAAGCTGACCTGATTGATCTGGATGGCCCGCTTTGGCTCGAAAAAGATGTGCCGCATAAGCTGCGCTATAATGATGGCGTAGTGTCACCTCCAAGCCGCGAGCTGTGGGGCTAGGTCGGCACCTGACGCCAGAATCTATTTTCCAAATCGCAAGAATCGGGTGGCTATTTGCCCGCAACGCCCCCACGCAGAACCGCGCGTAAGACAGGTAAAACGGGAGAACTGACGACAATGAGTGGTTTTTCAAACACCCCAGAGCCGCCTTACTATGCCGTCATCTTTACGAGCACATTGGGCGACAATGATGATGGTTATGACGCCATGGGACAGGCCCTGGTGGAGCTGGCGGATCAGCAGCCTGGCTTCCTCGGAATTGATACAACCCGCGGCGCAGACGGACTGGGCATCACCGTTTCATACTGGAAAGATGAAGAGAGCATTCAAGCTTGGAAAGCTCAAACCCAGCACCTCCTGGCCCAGAAAAATGGCATTGAGCGCTGGTATTCACATTATGAACTTCGCGTCGCCAAAGTCGAACGCGCCTATAGCGGCCCAGACGGACGCAGCGTGGGTTAGCGTGGTCACTATCGCCCCTAAACGGGCTCGGCTGTGATCACATAGTCAGACCCATGAGCCAGGCCATCGTCGGACGCAACCCGCGCTAACGCCTCCTGCTTGAGCGCCTCTCCCCACTGAGAGAGCGCTTGTGCTGCATTTCGGTCCCGCACGCGCTTTAATGCTTCAAGACTGAGGTCAATCTGTGTACGGACAAACCGTTTTTTATAGCGGGTGTCGAAGCGTTTGATGTTGCGAGGTTTAAACCCCGACCGAACCAATTGATCGAGGACCCAAGCCGATGGATATTCGCGATAAGGTAAATCGCCAGACAACAGCAGGCAGGCGTCGCGAAATCGACCTATTTGCCAAACCAAACGCCCTGCCTCGGTTGATGGCTCATTCTCCGGCACATAAGGCTCAGCGCCGGTGATGTAGAGCACTTTCCCCGTCACCGGGCGCAGGCGCGCGAACAGGTAGGGTTGAAAATAAGGGGCAAACCCTTCCACGGCGCCGAGCAGATAGTCTGCCAATACGGTGTCAAAGACCTCGCCTTTGAGCAGATCTGCTCTGGCCCAATTGCCGAGTAGGATTTGGTCTTGCGGTCGGCGCACTCCGTCTGTCGCCGCCTGCATTTTTTCGGCATCCTGAGGCGCGCCGGTAACCGCAATCCATCGCTCTGTATCGAGCTGCGACACCCAACCCAGAGAATGCAAACCGGATCCAGCATCCAGGAATGAGCCCCAAGGACGATCGCCTTGCTCACGCTCAATATGCGCAAAGAATTTGGATTTTCTAACCTGCTTCAAGGGCCCCACCATTGGACTAGGCGACTTCAGATCGAAGGATACAGACTTTGGCGATTGGTGGAACTTCTATCTCCCAGAACACCCCTCATTCATCAGCATCCGGAAAGTCGGGCGGGCTTGGCATTCGGGCCATCGCGGTTGCCATTAGGTGCATCCAGATCTTGGCGTTCAACTCTTTCGCTTCTTCGTCTTCGCGGTTTTCCAACGACATTTGCAACGCTGTGAGATACCCCGCGAGCGCATTGCGTTCCTCAGTGAGGTCAGAGACTTTGAAACTTTCGCTCTTCGGGACTGCCACTTCTTTTCCAGCCAAAGCGAACAGACCGCGCATCCCCGCGATTTCGTTTACGAGGCGGTCTGCGGCGCCGTCCCAGGCTTCGCCGGCCATGACCGACATCAAACCGCTCATCGCCGCATGGCCGCCTGAATAATCACCCTCGAGCTTCGGCGCGACTTCGGTGACGAGCTTGCGCCCAATCCGGTCTAGGATCATGCCAATATCGCTCATACGCCTGCTCCATATTTCGGGCCGAGCCGCATGGCGAGCATCAGCTCATGTGCGGCATGCGTGAACCATCCTGACCAGGCCAAGATTGGGTCGTCGTTTTCGCCATTCGCGAACGCTTTTTCCGAGGTCACCCAGATCCCGAGCGCTTTGACATGAGCAAATAGAGACCACCATTCGAACGCCGCCGGATCAAACGTACAGCCTGACGCCTCCTGCCAAATGCCAATCGCCTCCGGCCAAGGAATAAAGCCTGCCGCGCGCTCCTGATCATTGCCGCACCAGAGCAAATCTGTCGCCCAGGCAAGGTCTTCATAAGGGTCGCCAATATGCGCCATTTCCCAATCCAGAATGGCCGTCAGTGTGCCCTTCCCATCCTGAAGGAAGTTCCCCGTTCGATAGTCCCCATGCACAATTGAAAGGCGCTGCGCTGGCGGCGGCGGGTTGCGCTCTAGATGGCGGATTGCCGCTTCGGCAACTGGCTGAGGGTCTTTCGCATTGGAGCGGATTTCATTCGCCCAATAATCGAGCTCGCGGCGCCAGCATTGATCGAGCGCTGGCGTCTCGGTCTCTTCTGCCAGAGCCGAGCCGTCTACGGGCAATGCCGCAATCGAGCCGAGATGACGGAAGAATTGTTCTCCGATGGCGGCGCGATGCGGTTCGATATCATCAATCTTAAATGGATTGACCGGGTCACCGCCTTCGATCCGGCCCATGACAAAAAACGGCGCGCCCAAGGCGTCGGGTTCTGTTTCCAGGAATAGCGCTTCGGGCACCGGCAAATCGCGCTGGCCATAAGCGCTCTTAATCGCCGCAAACTCGACCCGGCGCTCGGTATCAATCAGGCTGTCGGGTGGATCGCGGCGCAGGATCAGACCTTTCACTTTTGGGCCAGTGGCATCTTCATAGGCCAAGTCGATCGAATAGGTTTGCCGACTGGCGCCGCCATGGATGCGGTTGATGCTATCGACCCGAGCATTCTTCGCGCCGGGAAGCCGAGCTTCCGCATAAGCGGCAAATTTCTCCGCGAGATCTTGCTCAAGCATCGAGAACATCCTTCCAACCGCTCGGCGCATGCGGCCCGAGCGTCAATTGTTCGAGAATACCGATGCCTTCACTGGTCTGACCGTCTGGACCTTTATGGGTGGCTTTCACGATGGCTTGAATGTGCAGATTATCCGGTTGCTGCCAGGGCAGATTATCGGGTGTTAGATCTTCGCGCGTCACCGAAAGATCACCGCGATATGATCCATGTCCCTTGTCCGGATGTCCGTAGCCGATGCCTTTCATCATGAATGTTGAAAGCGGCTCATAGGTGACCTCGTGGGGGCGCCCCTGACCGTCTTCAACATGCAGTACGGCACCGGCCGCACGGCGGGTCCCTTCGCGCCAAGTAACATCCATTTTCGGGCGGTTGAGGTGGAGCAGGCCATCATTGTCCGCGCCGTCCATCGCCAGCACTGAGCGCGTATTCCATGCGCCGCCCGCGCCATCTTCATTGACATGGAAATACAAAGACAGATTGGGAAAATTGATCGGCGCCCATAGCCAATAGAATTGCGGAAGTTGCATCGGCAAAACAGGCTGCGGGTCACGCTCACCAATTGGGCGGACACCCCAACTCCGGTCTCGGGTGCCTTGGAAGTCTTTGACCTCGATAGTTTCTCCATCTGCGCTCAAGCTGCCTTGCCAGTGACCGTTTTGGGTCATGCGCGTGCAGTCGATCAGCATGCGCGGGCCCTGGCGATAGGTGAACCGGGGCTCTTCAATCGGGAAGTGTCGTCCTGTGAACTGAACATCGAGCGCGATGCCGTCTGTTTCTTCCAGCTTTAAGTGAATGCGCTTCAGCGGCTCAATCACTTCAACCGAGAGTGGACCGACTTTCGTATCCATCCGTTCCATGCCGAGCAGACGCGATACATGGATCGATTTTTGAACCCCGTCTTTGAGAATGGAGACGGCGCCATCCATCACATTGAGATGTGGATAAACACCAAAGGCGGCAGCAAAGAACACCGATCCATCTGCGGAATAGCCGTTGAAAAAATATCGGTCGTAAAAGTTTCGGTCTGAGCCCGAATACGCAACAGGTTCAGGGGTTTGGTGAATAGGATACTCGTCACCTTTGGTCAGCATCGTCTGGTTCCTCCCGTGGCGTGATCTCTTTTCGGATCAAGTTCGGTCTATAGGTTGGCCTTCAAGCCAAGCAGGCGTCAATGCCTATCGGAGGGAGAACATGGGTTCAGTGGTAACCGTGGAAGAAGTGAATGCCTTTTATGACTCGGTGTTTCAGGGCTCGGGCGAGCAAGAGCGCGTTTTAGAAGTTCGCGAAAACTATGCCCGTGTGCGCCAGCCGGTCGACCCAGGCAATCTCCGTCCCGGCGGCTATATTAACGGGCCAACCCAAATGGCGATCGCCGATAGTGCTGCTTATATTGCGATCTTCACGCGCATCGGCATCACGCCCATGGCGCTGACCAGCAACCTCAACATCAATTTCATGCGGCCATGCATCGGCAACGCAGTTGTGGCTGAGGCAGAAATCCTGAAATTCGGTAAAACGCTCGCGGTGATTTCCGTCGACGTACGCGCCGAAGGCAGCGATAAACTCTCAAGCCATGCTGTGGTAAACTATTCGATCCCAATAGAGGCCGCCTGATGATCACTTTTCTTGCAGCAATCGCCGGATTTCTCGCCGTCGCCATGGGTGCTTTCGGCGCGCACGCGTTGGGCGAAACACTGACCGGAAAAGCAACCGGATGGTGGGATACGGCAACGCTCTATTTGCTTGTCCATGCAGCGCTCGCGGCGGCTTTGTCGGCCCACAATGCGGAAAAGTTCGGCCTGGCAGCAGCAGTTCTATTGGCTGGCGCAGTCCTGTTTGCAGCAACGCTTTACTCCATGGCGCTCGGCGCGCCGCGATGGTTTGGCGCGATTACACCAATCGGAGGTCTCGGCATGCTCGCAGGCTGGGCGATGATCGCTTGGGCGGCGCTGAAAGCCTGACCTCGCGAAACCCTTTTCTTACACCAGTCCGCCGCGTATCACCCCTCCAGCACACATGTTAAAAGGGAGCGCTCAAATGAGCTTGTTCGATCTTTCAGGAAAATCAGCCATTATCACCGGTTCGTCTCGCGGTATCGGTAAAGCCATTGCGGAACAGTTCGCCGCTGCCGGCGCAAAAGTGACCATCAGTTCGCGCAAGCCAGGCCCATGTCAGGAAGTCGCGGGCGCGCTCAACGATCAATATGGCGAAGGCACAGCGATCGCGATCCCGGCCAACATCTCTGAAAAAGATCAGCTGCAAGCCATGGTCGACGCGACCAATGAAGCCTTTGGCAAGATCGACATCGTGGTCTGCAACGCCGCCTCCAACCCATATTATGGCCCGATGGAAGGCATCTCAGATGATGCGTTCGAGAAGATCCTGTCGAACAATATCATTTCCAATCACTGGCTGGTGCAAATGTGCGTCCCGCAAATGCGTGAGCGCAAAGATGGTTCCGTGATCATTGTCAGCTCAATTGGCGGTCTGCGCGCCTCACCGGTGATTGGCGCTTACAACATCTCTAAAGCCGCTGACTTCCAGCTCGTGCGCAACCTCGCGGCTGAATACGGCCCAGACAATGTCCGTGTGAACGCGATTGCGCCAGGTCTGATCAAAACCGACTTCGCCCGCGCGCTTTGGGAAAATCCAGAAACGCTGAAACGTGCAACCTCAACCACACCGCTCCGCCGGATTGGTGAACCTGTCGAAATCGCCGGTGCCGCCGTCTATATGGCTTCCGATGCGGGCAGCTTCATGACCGGTCAAATGATGGTGGTCGATGGCGGCCAGACGGTCGTCTAGCATGCCAAAGATGATCGTCCCGGACAGTCTGAAAGACCGTACCGAACAAATGCAATTCGCCCCGGCAGTGCGCGCCGGCGACATGGTCTTTCTGTCTGGCGTGATCGCCGCTTTGAAGGACGGTGAAACACCGTCCGACGAAGCGTATTTTCGCGCTGCCGATGAAGCGTTTGCCGAGATCGATATGATCTTGAAGGAAGCCGGTGGCAGCCTCGCAGATGTGGTCGACATGACGGGCTATCACGTAGATTTCGAGCGCCACATGGAGCCGATGTTCCGCGCCAAAGCCAAATGGATGCCTGGTCCGTTCTTCTCTTGCTATACACTGATCGGGATCACGTCTCTGTTCAATCCGCTCGGCTTCGTCGAGCTCAAAGCCCGAGCCTATATTCCCGAATGAGCCGTACAGAACTATCCGCCGAGCAGCAGGTCTTCTTTGATCGGTTGAAATCGAACGCATGGGATAAGCCCGCGGGCATCACCAATCTCGGCATTCGTCCTGAAGACTGGTTGAAAGAGGTCCGATACGGCTATGTCCGCTATGAGTGGCCGAATAGCGGCGATCGCGACATTTCAGAAGGCCGCGTGTTCGGTGGCTGGGTTGCCGGGTTTAGCGACCATATCGTCTCCATGTGTATGGCCTCTGGTCTGGAAGATGGCGAGTGGTTCACGACCACAGAACTGCAGACGCGGATCTTCCGCCCGGTTCCACATGGCCTGATCACAATTGAGGGTCGCCTCGTCTCGCGCGGGCGCACGACAGGATTTGTCGAGGCGGATTGGCGCGACGAGAAAGGTCGCCACCTGGTCCGCATCAGCGCCGCGAAGGCGATCCGCACCCGCGCTGAGCTGGGAATGAAATAGCCGCTCGGACTAGTTCCGTCGTATCTCAACGTCGAATCCTGTATAAGAAAAAAATGCGGGATATGGGATATTGATACATTTTGGATTGGAACTGGCCTGAATTCGTATTTCTTGGCAGCATTGACGCTCAATCAGAAGTCGGAATTTCGCCGTTCTGGGCGGCGATATTGGGAGCTTTTGTGGGCGGAGGAATATCTTTCGGAACGACTTACTTTTTCCATCGCTCTGAACGCCGAGAAAACACAATCAACCATAGCTGGGCTTTATACTTAGGTCTGATGCAAGTTATCAACGATGTGTTTAGCGTTAGTTCTCGGTACTATGAAGCTCTTGGGGACAATCAGTGGGTACTTCACCCTTGGCGAGTGATTCCAGAAATTATCGGCCACCAGAACGCTGATTTTCAAATTCCCGCCGAGCAGCTGTCCACGATCTCAGGAAAACACGCAAAAGGTTTAGCGAGCGATATCCTTGAGCTGGTAAATTTGAGGAACACTATTCTCAATTCAGTCAAAGAGCTCAGCGATATGAAAAATGCGTTTTTGCAATCTGTCGCTCATCGGAGCGACCTCGGGCCGGGAATGGAAATCTCCACCCTAGTTTCACCAGATGCAGATCCGGAACTGATAATTCAAGCAAGGAGTCTCGACAGTCTCACAAGACAGGTTCTGACTAACATGCTCGCGTTTGAGGAACGGCAGTCCTCAATCTCTCACAAATACAACAGATTCACCTCTAACCACCCAATCAAAACCATTCGCGGCTTCCGAGCTCAGTTCACTCGGGCAAGACCTTGGCAAAGTGATCTTCCGCTTATTGAGTCCTCAGAGCACGCAGAAATATAGAGATCGTTTGCGCGGCGATACTTCCGGTCTCCATCAGATCCAGCCGGTCCATGTTAACCGGAAGGGCCAAGGCCCCGTGCACGCCGGACCAGAGCACCTGAACCAAAGTGTCCACATCTTCGTCGACAATCGCGCCAGCCGCCTGCCCTTCCAAGAGCGCAGCCCGCAGCAAAGTCGGAAAAGCAAAATCGCTGAGGGGTTGCTTATCAGGCGTCTCAAGCATGGTTGGGCGCACAAACATCAATGCATTTCGATACAAGACGTCCTGATTGATCCCAAACTCGAGATAGGCGCGCAGCAAGGCTTCGATCCGGGCAAGCGGATCTGTGTGCTGGGCGGCAAGTGCGCGAAACTCATCTTCCAATTGCGCGATGCGCCCTGTCCAGAGCGACTGCATCAAGCCGGTCAGATCACCGAAATAGGAATAGATCGTGCCGACGGAGACACCCGCCTTGGTCGCCACGGCACGGGCGGAGATGCCCGACAGACCTTGCTCGCGATACAAGTCCGCCGCGGCGGTCTGGATCGAGCGCCGCACCTGCGCGCGTTGTTCGGGACTTGCCTTGGGTCTTGCCATACAGGCGGTTTAGGCGGCTTTCGCGATTTGACGCAAGTTCATTTCCACCTGCAAGTTCGCCAATGGCTCGCCCATCCGCTCTTCCCACTTTTCGAAATTGATATTGTTGGAGTTGCGCCCGTAATACCAACCATCCACGAAGGCATCCATGGAGGGAACAACTCCTTTCGGGGCGACCAGAGCCGTATGCGCCATGGTCACCGCCAAGCGGATCGCATGATAGGGAAAACGGATCTGCGAGAGGTAGTATGAGGCCAGAGCAAGCTCGCCTGGAATCGTTGCGCCATAGCCCGTCAGAACATGCATGAAGTCGTGAATCTGGGCCCCGCGCACCATCATATAAGCCATATCAGCCGGCATACGATCGAGCTTACCCGTGGCTTTCAGCTGCTTTTGAAAAGCGCGATAGTCGCGTCCGAAATTCTCGATCAGATTGTTCTCTTCAACAAAATCGCGGTAGGCGGCGCCAAGCGTCCCCGGCCCATAATCGCGCAAACCTTCGACCGTCAGCGGTTCAGCGATGTAGCCCTCTTTGAGAAACGCCGTCGCGCCTGGAATGTTGTGAAGCTCTTCCATATAGGCGTCGATCGCCTCCGTCGTCGCCCCTTCCCACCAGTCATGAAACAGAAAGTAGACGCCGTAATCGAGCGGGCGATCCACAGACACCATGAACTTTTTTACGAAGTCACGATCAACGATTGGCGGCTTGTCGAAGACGGGATTGGACATCTGGTTTCCTCCTCATTTCCCCGCTGCGTAGCACGAGAATGAAATTATGTGAACGCGTTCATTTTATTATTTTTGGGCGCATTCGCTAGACTCGCGCGGCATCCAGGCGTTTTCTGAGCGGATAAGAAACGATGGAGGATCCCCATGCCGCTCAAGCATTTGCCCACAGACGCCTCGCCAGAGGCGCTCAGCGAAGCGCTCAAAACCGACGGCGCCTGTATCGTTGAGGGCGCTCTGTCGAGGTCCGCCCTCGCTCAAATGAAGTCTGAATGCATGCCTTTCATCGACGCCACCGAAACTGGCCGCGATGATTTTACTGGCCGCAAGACTACGCGCACAGGCGCCCTGGTTGCGCGCTCTGCGGCGTGCCGAGATGCGGTGATGAATAAGACAATTGTCGACGGCGCAAAGACTTTTCTCAAACCTTATTGCGAGACGATCCAGCTTCACTTGACCCAATTTATTCGGATCCAACCCGGACAGCCCGTCCAGCCGCTGCACCGCGACCGGCTCGCCTGGGGCGGTTATCTGCTGCCAACGCTTGAGCCGCAATTCAATACGATTTGGGCAATCACCGATTTCACCAAAGAGAACGGCGCGACGAATGTCATTCCAGGATCTAACCAGTGGGATCCTGGTCGCGAACCAAGCCGCGACGAAGTAGAGTATGCCGAAATGGAAGCCGGTTCTGTGCTCGTCTATTCCGGGTCCGTTGTGCATAGCGGCGGCGCCAATGTGTCCGACCAGGACCGCATCGGATTGAACATCACCTACGCGCTTGGGTGGCTGCGCCAGGAAGAGAACCAATACCTATCCTGCCCGCCCGAGATCGCCAAGGATTTCGATCCTGAACTGCAAGCGATGCTCGGATACGCCATGGGCTCTTATGCGCTCGGCTATTTCACGCCGCCATTGCCGCCTGGCAAAGGCCCGGAAGTTGTCCCGCCAGAGTTTCTATTCAATGGCAAAGTCGCCTCATGGGGGGAGGACCTGTATGAGAGCGTCTCCGCGCGGGCAAAAGACGGGGCAAGTTAAGCCCGTGCTCAAGCGCGCTTATCTTTCGGTGAGCCGAGACTGATATGCGACGTAATCGAGCGCACTTGCGGTAGCACACCGAGAATGTCGGCGTGGAAGTCTTTATAGGCAGGCAAGTCCGCCACTTCGACGCGCAACAGATATTCGACCGCGCCGGTGATATTGTGGCATTCGCGAACTTGCGGCGCAGCTTCCATCGCCCGCTCGAATGCGCGTGCGTCCTTTGAGAGATGGGCCGAGAGGCCGACCATGACAAAGACAGTTAGACCTGCCCCGAGCCGACTGCGATCCAATACCGCGCGATAGCCTTTAATCCAGCCTGAACGCTCAAGCTCCTGAACGCGCCGCAAGCAGGCCGAGGGCGAAAGCCCAACGCGGGCCGCCAAATCCGTATTGCTGATCCGCCCATCCGATTCGAGCTCAGACAATATTTTTGAGTTGATCGCATCTAATTCCGTCATTCATTGTGCATATCACTCTCAGTACAGAGAATAAAGTGAGAAATTGCGCGATTAGTCGTGTATTTTTGCATAAAATTCGAAATGGGAGCAATAAATGTTGAATCTATCCGATTATGATATGTCTGCTGAACGCGGATTCTTGTGCCGGCACGACGCAAATGAGGTGCAGCTTTCTGGTGAGCTCGCAGTGATCCGAGAGGTTGCGATGGCGCTGCCCGACCTTATTCCCACCGGCCGTGTGCGCGATCTTCTGATTGAACGCCTGCCATTGGTAGAGCTCCCACTCGACCGCTTGAGCGATGCTGAAGCGCGCATGTGCATGGTGCATTACTCTTTCATGGTCCAGGCCTTCGTCTGGGGCGAGCCAAACGCGCCGCAGACTTTGCCAGCGAACTTGGCTGTGCCAATGGTCGCCTTGGCTGAGCATCTTGGCCAACAACCACTGCTGCCCTATTCCGGTTATGTGCTCGACAATTGGGGGCTGGTCGACTCGAGCCGTCCGATTGATCTCGACAATATTTATATGATCCAAAACTTCCTGAACGGTCAGGACGAGAATTGGTTTGTGCTGATCCATGTTGCGATTGAAGCCGCTGCTGGCAAAGCGCTCGCCGCCTTTGGCCCTGCGATCGAGGCCAGCAATGCGGGCGATGTGGCAACCACTCGCAGCATTCTGGAAGGCATGGGAGAAACCTGGAAGACGATCAATTCGATCTTCGACCGGATGCCAGAGCGCTGTGATCCTTATATCTATTTCGAACGCGTTCGGCCTTACATTCACGGCTGGAAAGACAATCCCGCCCTGCCTGACGGCATCATTTATGAGGGCGTGGAAAAGTATGGCACCAAGGCACAAGCCTTCCGCGGCCAAACCGGATCTCAATCATCCATCGTTCCGGCCATGGATGCTCTCATGGGAGTTGGTCATGCCGCAGACCCATTGCGGGAATTTCTGGATCAGCTGCACATCTATCGTCCCCCTGCGCATCGCCGGTTCATTGAAGACACGCGGGCTGCAAGCCACTTACGAACCTTTGTTGAAGGCGCAGACGACCGCGGACTTACTGAGGCTTACAATACGATCATTCAAGCCATCGCAGACTTCCGCACCCGGCATCTGGAATATGCCGCGAGCTATATCAACAAGCAGCAACGCGCCGCCTCCGGGAACGATACAGAAGTCGGCACCGGCGGGACGCCGTTTATGCGCTACCTGAAAAAGCACCGCGACGAGACGGCCGCACGCCTCATTTCTTCAGCGGCGAACGCGGCTTAAGCCAACAAAAAAGCCCCGCATTTAGCGGGGCTTTCTCAAACTCTATTTGGACGGCTATTAGGCGCTTTGGCGGTTCTCGTCGTCGACTTCTTCGAAGTCTGCGTCGACGACATCGTCGCCATCCGCAGCCGCATCCGAAGCCGCATCGGCATTTGCTGCCTCAGCTTGCTGAGCGCCATAAATCGCTTCGCCGAGCTTCATCGCAGCGGTCATCAGCGCCTGGTGCTTCTCTTGGATGTCAGCGGCATCATCACCTTCAGCAGCGGTTTTCAGCGCCGCAGCAGCATCCTCGATTTCTTTCTTCACATCATCGCCGACTTTGTCGCCATGCTCTTCGAGCTGCTTCTCAGTCTGATGCGCGAGGCTTTCCGCATTGTTCTTGGCTTCAACCAAGTCACGCCGCTTCTTATCTTCCTCAGCGTTGGCTTCAGCATCTTTCATCATCGCATCGATGTCAGCATCGTTGAGGCCGCCATCAGCTTGGATGGTGATTTGCTGCTCTTTGCCGGTCGCTTTGTCTTTCGCGCCAACCGAGACGATACCATTTGCATCAATGTCGAAGGTCACTTCGATCTGCGGCACACCGCGCGGGGCCGGTGGAATATCTTCCAGGTTGAACTGGCCGAGATTCTTGTTGTCCGCCGCCATTTCGCGTTCACCTTGGAACACACGAATGGTCACAGCTGGCTGATTATCTTCCGCGGTTGAGAAGGTTTGGCTCTTCTTGGTCGGGATCGTCGTGTTGCGATCGATCAAACGGGTGAAGACACCGCCAAGCGTTTCAATGCCGAGCGACAGAGGTGTCACGTCGAGCAGGACAACGTCTTTCACATCGCCTTGCAGAACGCCGCCCTGGATCGCCGCGCCGAGCGCCACAACTTCATCCGGGTTCACACCTTTATGCGGGTCCTTACCGAAGAAGCCTTTCACCGCTTCTTGAACCGCTGGCATACGCGTCATACCGCCAACCAGAACGACATCATCAATGTCAGACGGGTTCTTACCGGCGTCAGCCAGGGCTTTCTTACACGGATCAATGGTGCGCTTGATCAGGTCGCTGACCAGGCTTTCCAGCTTCGCACGAGACAGCTTGATATTGAGGTGTTTCGGGCCGCTTGCATCAGCCGTGATGAAGGGCAGGTTCACTTCGTAAGACGAAGCAGAAGAGAGCTCTTTCTTGGCTTTCTCAGCTTCTTCTTTCAGGCGCTGAAGCGCGAGCTTGTCGGCTTTCAGATCAATGCCCTGTTCTTTTTTGAACTCGTCGGCCAGGAAGTCGACAATGCGCAGGTCAAAGTCTTCACCGCCAAGGAATGTGTCACCATTGGTCGACAGAACTTCAAACACACCGTCACCGATCTCAAGCAATGAGACATCGAATGTCCCGCCGCCGAGGTCGTAAACCGCGATGATTTTGTTGGCATCTTTATCAAGGCCATAAGCGAGCGCCGCAGCGGTTGGCTCGTTGATGATGCGGAGCACTTCAAGACCAGCGATCTTACCGGCGTCTTTGGTCGCCTGGCGCTGCGCATCGTTAAAGTAAGCTGGAACCGTGATCACCGCTTGGGTAACTTCGCCGCCAAGATAGGCTTCAGCGGTTTCTTTCATCTTGGTCAGAATGAAAGCAGACACTTCTTGCGGTGCGTAATCCTTGTCACGGCCTTTCACCCAGGCATCGCCATTCGGACCTTTAACGATCTCAAACGGGCTGAGCTCTTTGTCTTTTTGCGCGGTCGGGTCGTCAAAGGTACGACCGATCAGGCGCTTGATTGCATAGAACGTAAAGTCCGGGTTCGTCACAGCCTGACGGCGCGCCGGCATCCCGATCAGGCGTTCGCCGCCTTCGGTAAAGGCCACAACAGACGGGGTCGTGCGTGCGCCTTCTGAATTTTCGATAACTTTGGCGTCTCCGCCATCCATGACAGCGACGCAGCTATTGGTCGTGCCGAGGTCGATTCCAATAATCTTACCCATAATTTTTCTCTCCTTAGCCGCCGCCATTTGCCTCGAATCGGCCTGCTATGCAGCACCAGCAACCTGCGGCTCTATACACAAAGATTGTCGAAGGTGAAGACGGTGTTTCAGTCCGATCACCTCCGCTCCCACCGCATGTGGGAAACGTCGGGACATCTTCAAGGGGTTTAATGGAGTTCAATCTCGCAAAGAATTAAGTGGGCAAACGCGCACAATTTGCGTTACACTTGTCACAAGACAAATGGAGATTGCTTATGCGTTTGCTCACATCCCTATCGATCCTTGCGCTCGCGGCGTGTTCTCAAACCAGCTACGAGGATGCATCAAGTGATGGCGCAGCGGCTGAATCACAACCGACGACTCTCGAAACCGCTACAGATGATCAGACTTCATCCAGCGGCAATCTTCCGAATTTGGAGCAGGCATGGGTCGCGAGCGGGTTCTCGGCGCCAGAGGGCGTCGCGGCTGATGGTGATGTCCTTTACATCTCAAACGTCGTCGGTGAGGGAAACGCCAAGGATGGCGAAGGTTGGATCAGCCGCGTGTCTCTACAAGGAGACATTCTTGAAGAAAAATGGGTGGAGGGCCTAAACGCGCCAAAGGGCATGGCGATCCGCGACGGCAAACTCTTCGTGTCGGACTATGATGCCTATCACGTGATCGACCTGGCCACGGCGCAAATCGACAATACCTATCCGATCGAGGGCGCTGGCTTTCTCAACGATATCACCGTTTGGCAAAACGGCGTTTATCTGAGCGATTCCGGGTCCGCGCGTATCTTTCAGATCGACGTGAACGGCTACAAGGAATGGCTTGCGGATGACCGGCTCGGCGGCGTCAACGGATTGACGGCCGACGGCGATCGTTTACTCATCGCAACCATGAGTTCGGGATCATTGTTTGAAACCCTGGGCGCGCGAGATCTGACCGAGATTGCCAGCGGCATGGAGAATGCTGACGGCATCGCCGTGCTCGATGACGGTGGATATCTCGTCTCCAGTTGGCCCGGACAGATTTGGCACGTCGCGCCAAACGGGGACGTCACCGATATCCATAATACCGAAGACGTACCAACCTACCAGAACGACCTTACGCGTATTGGCGATTTGATCATCGTTCCGAACTGGCAGCCAGGGACAGTGACCGCTTGGCGCCTAAAACCGAACTAGTTCGCCTGGCCTGCACTGACCGCAACCATTGCCGCACGCAAAGTTCGATCGCCAATTTTCCAACCGGCTTGGAACAGGCTCGCAATCGTGCCGTTCGGGTGCTCAGATGGAATATTTGCAACCGCTTGATGCAGGTTCGGGTCAAAGGCCGCGCCGGGCTCTGCCTCAATCGCGGTCACGCCATGACGGGTTAGAACCGTGTGTAGCTCTTTTTGGGTCATTTCGATCCCGCCAAGCAGGCCTTTGCCGCCATCGGTCAGGGCCTCGCGCTCTGCTTCAGGCAATGCTTCGAGCGCGCGGGCCATATTGTCCGAAACGCTCAACAGGTCGCGGGCGAACTTTTCGATCGCATAGACGCGTGCGTCGCTCTTCTCGCGCTCTGACCGTTTGCGCAGGTTTTCCATCTCAGCCATGGCGCGCAGCATTTGATCGCGCAGCTCTTGCTTTTCAACCTCGAGCGCGAGGATCTGCTGATCCGCCGTCAGCTCAACTGGCTCTTCAATGTCGCCGTCTGCTTCAGCGTCGGCTTCTAGCGCAGGCTCTGCCGCTTTGGCCGCCTTTAAAATCTCATCCGCGGCCGCTTTGAGATCGGCTTTGCTGGCGTCTGGCCCCAGATCTGGGGCGTCGTCTTTGACTGTTTCGTCACTCATCGCTTCAATTCACTCATTCTTGGCGGTGCTTGCCGAGCACCTCTCCAACCATCCGTGCTGTATAGTCAACCATTGGTATCACCCGCGCATAGTTGAGCCGGGTCGGCCCAATCACCCCGAGCGCGCCAATCACCTGACGTTCGGCGTTCATATAGGGAGCAACGATCACGCTTGAACCCGAAAGCGGAAAAAGACTGTTTTCTGATCCAATGAACAGACGCACACCGTCTGCATCGCGCGTCGAGTCGAGCACTTCCAGCAACCCCTGCTGACGCTCGAGCACATCAAACAGCTGGCGCACGCGCTCCATGTCTTCGGCCGCCGACGCATCATCAAGCAAGTTTGCCCGGCCTTGAATGATCAGGCGGCGCTCTTCGCCCGGTGCCGCGCCGCTCCATTCCGCCAGGCCGCGTTGGACAAGGTCTGCCGCTGCCGCATCAAGCTGAGCCCGGTGCGTAGCGATCTCAGACCGCACATCCGCCGCCGCCTCATGCAGCGTCCGTCCTTTCATACGCGCAGCGAGATAGTTCCCAGCCTCAATCAGAACGGTTTGCGGCAGGCCCGGGGGGATTTTGACCAGCCGATTCTCGACATCGCCTTGCTCTTTCACCAGGACGCAGAGCGCCTCGCCGGTCGACAGAGGAACGAACTCGACATGGCGCACCGCGGCGTCTTGGGTGGGCGATGAGACTAGCCCCGCGCCGCCCGCCAGACCTGATAAAAGCGATGAGGCTTCTTTCAATACACCGCTAAAATCTCGTCCCGCGCTGTTCAGGCGGCCTTCAATCGCCGCACGATCAGCTTGGCCGGGATCGCCCATCTCCAAGAACCCATCGACGAAGAGGCGCAGCCCCGCATGAGTCGGCATCCGCCCGGCAGAGACATGCGGCGCGTCGAGCAGACCAAGATCGGTGAGGTCGGACATGACATTGCGGATCGACGCCGCCGACAGCTCGATCCCGGCCTTCGACAAGGTCCGCGAGCCAACAGGCTCACCGGTTTCGAGATAGGTCTCGACAATCTGCTTGAAGATATCACGCGAACGCTGGTTGAGCGCCTGCATGATGGATGTGTCCACACTCATCTGTCTTGAATAGGGCGCCCGCGAAGGAGTTTCAATTGGGAAGGCGCGGTGCGGAGTCTGACTGAGCGGCTTAAGCCGCCCTAAAACGGATGGAGTGGATGGCTCCTGCTCCCCGGCGTCAAAGTGCGCCATAATACGCAGTCACCGTCAAAAGTGCTGCAACAAAGAGGAGCCACCCACATGCAAGTTACCACAATCGGATTAGATTTGGCCAAGAACATTTTCCAAGTTCATGGCGTGAGAGAAGATGGATCTGTTGCCTTCAACCGGCCGGTCCGAAGAGCGCAGTTACTGAACTTCTTCAAGAAGCAAACAGCATGTCTTGTCGGCATGGAAGCTTGCGGATCAAGCCATTACTGGGGGCGTGAGCTTACAAAGCTGGGCCATGATGTCCGGCTCATGGCGCCGGTCTATGTCAAACCTTATGTAAAACGCGGTAAGTCAGACGCAGCAGATGCAGAAGCGATCTGCGAAGCCGTAACCCGCCCCACAATGCGGTTTGTTCCGATTAAGTCTGTCGAGCAACAAGGCGTTCTAACTCAGCATCGCGTGCGTGAGCTTTTGATCCGTCAGCGCACTCAGCTGTCGAATACCATTCGAGCACTGGTTGGAGAGTTTGGCTACATAATCCGCAAAGGCGTCAATTATATCCGCGACTTCGCAGTTGAAATGCGGGCTGGTGGTGCCGAAGGAATACCTGCAATGGCGCGAAGCGCAATCACAGCGCTGTGTCGCCAGTTCCTGGGGCTTAATGAGAAGCTGATCATAGTGGAGAAGGAAATCGTTCGTGTCGCTCGCAAGGACAAACGCGTCCAGCTTCTTCAAACTATCCCTGGCATCGGGCCGATCAATGCGTCGGCAATCGTTGCGACCATCGGAAGTGGTGAGCAGTTCAGGACGGGGCGTGACTTTGCCGCCTGGGTCGGACTGACGCCGATCAACAAATCATCCGGCGGGAAAGAACGCCTCGGGCGAATATCCAGAATGGGAAATAAGTATCTGCGAAAGCTGTTGGTGATCGCGATGACGTCACGCGTTAGCGCGGCCATCTCGCGTCCCGACCGCGTTGACCCGTGGACTGCATCTATACTGGCGAAGAAGCCGGTTCGGCTGGCGACTGTCGCAATGGCCAACAAGACCGCACGGATTATCTGGGCCGTGCTCTCTCGAGGCGAGCCATTTAGACACGCTGCCGCTGCCTAACGAACGAAGGAACCAAACAGAACATGAGACTTGCAAGGACGAATTGAGTTTATGGTAATCCGGGTCAGCCCGGGAGCTGAACGAACCCACGAGCGTCATGGACATGAAAAGTCCGCAAAACGGTTTGGGACTCAGCTCACGGAATCCATAAGGGCCAGCGGAGTAGATTCGCGCAAACAGGCCGGACACAGGTCAGTACCAGACCAAGGTGCACCGAAAACTCAAAAAAGACCTTGCAATGCAGGAGCCATCCACACAGGACGCTGACGGTAACACCGTCAGATGTAAGGCTTTGCATTTTTTCGACTTTGTTCCATGGTCCCTTAAGAACGAGATTGGGGACAAGGATGCTGCTTCGCCGCGTTACAAAACACGTTAAAAACCAGAATTGGTTCGCGGTCGGCATTGATTTCGTCATCGTTGTAATTGGTGTCTTTATCGGTATCCAAGTCGCAAACTGGAATGATGCGCAAGGTGATCGCCAGCGCGAAACTCTCATTCTTCAGAATATTGCGAATGACCTCCGATCCGACATTGCCAGTTATGAGACCGCATTAGATGGCGCGTATGGAAAAATTACGGTTATTAGCTACACTTTGGAGACCGCGTCCGTCCAGAATGATAGAAATTTAAACTTTTTTTCCGGGATCGATGACGTCGAGTACGAGGAATTCGTGGAAGCTTATTTTGGCGACCGTACTAAGGAATTCGATGACGCCGTCCAGACTTTGGATGGCGAGTTATGGGGATACTCCGTTCTTGTAGGTAATGCACAGCCTAGCACAACCGCATTTGACGCATTGGTGAGTGGCGGGGAGCTAGGTTTGCTCCAGGACGAGGGGCTTGTGCGAGACTTGCAAAATTATCGTTATCTCACGGGTTCATTGGTCAAAGCGCAAGATGTCTCGTTTCGACCCGCTCGGGATCGCGCGATAGACGTTGGGATAGAGCACGGCCTGTCTCCATACTATGGTTTAGAGAAGGCAGAATTTTTAAATTTAGTTGCGGAGAGTCCATCACTCATCGCCACCCTGCGCACTCAACTTGGTTGGGGGCAAGGACATTTGACGATGCTCGGCGGCGCTCACAACAGCGCCACATCATTGCTTGAGCAAATAGAATTGCAATTAGGCGTCACTGAGAACGATGATACTTAGTTCGCTCGGCAATCTTGCGAGCCGAATTGACCGCGAATGCGGCGCTAACCGAGAGGCCTTAACTCGCCCCATTCAAGCCGCTCATGCGCCAACAGCCCAAGACCTAAGCCATATCCTTTGAATTCATCGCTTCGCCGGTGAGCGGGTGATTGAAGCGAGACACGCGGGCGGCGTAAAACTTGGCGACTTTTTCCATGTCCGCAGCATAGTCGCCGCAAGGAATCAAGGCCCCATCGAGACCGCCAAACTTGTTCTCATAGTCGATGAAGCCGAGCCCAACGGGAACTTCCGCAGCGAGGGCGATATTGTAAAATCCGGTCTTCCAGGCTTTGACATCCGCGCGGGTGCCCTCTGGCGCGATGACAAGGCACATCTCATCGGCCTGTTCGTAAGCTTCAACCACTTGGTCGACGAGTTTGGTTGAGCCTGATCGATCCACGGGAAGCAGGCCCCACCAGCGCATAAGCCAACCGAACGGACCCTCGCCGAGGCTTTTCTTGCCCATCCAACGGACCGGGATGCGATAGTAAAAAGCGATGCCCAGCATCTGGGTAAGGTCCCAATTGGTTTCATGCGGGGCCGCGATAATCACCATTTTCTTGTTCGGTGGCGCCTCCCCCAAAACGCGCCAGCCCATGAGGCGATACAGACCATAGAAGAACACCCGCGCCAGCTCATACGCAAAACTACGCGGCGGGCGCTTTGATTGCGCCGCCTTTGCCTTCATCGCTGCGATGTCCAACGTCCCATCCTCACCAGGTTGAAAGTCAGCCTAGACACAAGTCCCAAAACCCGCAATTTGCGGCCTGCAGCTTAAGCTATGAAAGAATTGACAGATGACAGACTTCGCTCGCCCCTCTGGCCGCACCGCCGATCAGCTTCGTGAGATCAGCTTAGAGACCGGCGTCACGCGCTACGCTGAAGGTTCATGCCTCGCCAAATTCGGGCATACGCATGTGCTCTGCACAGCAAGCTGGACGGATAAGGTCCCAGGCTGGATGCGCGGCTCGGGGTCCGGCTGGGTCACAGGCGAGTATGGCATGCTGCCACGCGCGACGCACACACGTGGGCGCCGTGAAGCCGCTGCCGGAAAGCAGTCTGGCCGGACGCAGGAAATTCAACGTCTGATCGGGCGGTCGCTGCGCTCTGTGGTCGATCTGGAAGCGCTGGGCGAGAACCAAATCACCATCGATTGTGATGTAATCCAAGCCGATGGTGGCACGCGCACCGCGTCGATTACGGGCGGGTTCGTCGCGCTGGCCTTGGCCTGCCGGTATCTGCAAAAAGAAGGCGTCATCACACGGGACCCGATCCTCAAACAGGCCGCGGCAATTTCAGTCGGCGTCTATAAGGATGTTCCGGTTCTCGATCTCGACTATCCAGAAGATAGCGCAGGCGAGGCGGATATGAACGTCGTGATGAGCTCAGATGGCGGCTTCATCGAACTGCAAGGAACTGGCGAAGAGCGTCCGATGACGCGCGCCGAGGTCGATACGATGATGGCGCTGGCTGAAAAAGGCTGCAACGAATTGTTCGCGGCGCAGAAAGCGGCGATTGGATAAGTATGGAACGATTACTCCCACTCGCTGAGCAAATCGGCGCGGCGTTGAAGTCGCGAGGCGAGACCATCGCGATTTCGGAATCGTCCTCCGGAGGCCTGATTTCGGCGGCGCTGCTGGCTGTCCCCGGGGCGTCTACGTTCTATCGCGGCGCCGGGGTCATCTACACGCCGCAAGCTTTTCGCGGACTTATGGGCCTCGGCCGAGACGACATTAAAGGCATGCGATCCGCAACCGAGCCCTATGCGCTGCTGATGGCGCGAACGATCCGCGAAAAACTGGATGCAAGCTGGGGGATTTGTGAAACCGGTGCGTCCGGGCCGAGCGGCAATGGCTATGGCGATGCGGCCGGACATGTCTGTGTTGGTGTGGTTGGGTCAACGGAACAGTCACGCACGATCGAAACGGGCCTGAGTGACCGGAAAGAGAACATGTATCTGTTTGCGGAAGCTGCGCTGGAGCTCCTCAACGAGCGGCTTGGTTAAGCGGCCTCGCTGGCCTCATTTGATTGGCCATCCTCGAAAACGAGAATATCGCCGGGCTGACAATCAAGTTCGCGGCACAAGGCCTCTAAGGTTGAAAATCGCACGGCCTTGGCTTTGCCGGTTTTCAAAATGGACAAGTTGGCAAGTGTTACGCCGACGCGCTCAGATAGCTCGGTCAGCGACATTCTTTTTTCCAACAAAACCCGATCAAGGGTCACACGAATTGACACGTCATGGCCCTCCTAAATTGTCATTTTCTCTTCTTCGCGAAGGCGCGTGCCCTCTTTGAAGACTTGTGCCAGAATGAACAGCACGATCACCGCTCCCCAAACTGACAGATTTATATTGATGTTCGCCTTATAGCCCTCGCCGAGATCGACGGTCGCAGCCAGGATCAAGACAGACGCCATGCGGATGACTTCGACGAGACCGATTGCAATCGCAATATGAGTGAGGCGCGGTGCATTCTCTGGCACAAACGGGTCACCGTCGGCCAATGTCGATAGTATTTTTCTGAGCTGAGCGCAGACATAAGCGATGCCTGGCGCAAACACGAGCAGTCCGACAAGCGCCGCCGCAATCCGTCCAGCTGGGACGCCATCTGCGCGCGCTTCAACCAGCGGCAAGTCCAATTCGCCGCCATTTAGACTGCCCAGCAGACCTATTCCGAGAATCACAAACAGAATTGTCCCGAGAACGATGGCGAGCCAGAAAATCACTGTCACTACGGTTGACAGAACCGCCGCCATTGAATTCTTGCGAGTGCCTGACATGCGTTTATGTCATCCTTCTGTCATTTCGCTACGTTTGTCACATAGCACAAAGTCACAAACTTACCGTTAAACGATAAGGTCATTCGTTCAAAAAGCAAGATCGGAGCCACATTGCATGTCGCGAAAACTTCAGCCGGGCCGTTTGGTGGCCGCCACACACAACAAAGGCAAAGTGTCTGAACTAAAAGATCTTTTTGAACCATTGGGGTTTGAGGTGGTCTCGGGGATCGAACTCGATCTCGATGAACCGGATGAAACCGAGTTCACATTTGAAGGAAATGCTCTGATCAAGGCGCGCGCTGCGGCGCAGGCAACCGGCGCTCCAGCTCTTTCTGACGATAGCGGACTGGAAGTGACAGCCCTTGGCGGGATGCCAGGTGTGCACACTGCGATCTGGGCAGGCGAGCCACGCGACTTTTACAAAGCAATGGAAAAGGTCGAGCGTGAACTAAACGCGATTGATGCCAAAGACCGCAGCGCAAAATTTGTGAGCTGTCTGGCCGTCGCGTGGCCGGACGGAACAGAAGTCACGTTTCGCGGTGAAGTCCACGGTACACTGACTTGGCCGCCACGCGGTGAAATGGGATTCGGATATGATCCCGTCTTTGTCCCGGTTGGACATGAGGTCACGTTTGCAGAGCTTGAACCCGCCCAGAAACACGCCATGAGCCACCGCGCCGTGGCTTTTGAGAAGCTCAAAGCGGCGCTCCTCTAATGCACGCTGTCGGGCCAGAATATGGGTTTGGGCTGTATGTCCACTGGCCCTATTGCACGCGCATCTGTCCTTATTGCGACTTCAACGTTTATGCCGCCAAAGACCGCGATCGTGAGCCGCTTGTTGCATCTATCGTTGATGACATTCACGCCCATCGCGCCAAATTGCCGGATCACCCAAAACTCGATTCTGTTTTCTTTGGTGGCGGCACGCCGTCTTTGCTCACGCCCCAACAAATCGAGCGCCTGCTTTCAGCGGCGCAGGAGAGTTTTGGCCTCAAATCAAACGCAGAGATCTCGCTCGAAGCCAATCCCAATGATGTTCTCACCAGCGATATCGTCGATTGGTCACGGGCCGGGGTAAACCGTCTGTCCCTCGGCATCCAAAGCCTTGATGATGAGGCGCTCTCCTTCCTCGGACGCGATCATACCGGCCGCGACGCTCGGCAGGCGGTCGAACGCGCTCAGAAACAGTTCGACAATTACTCGGTTGATTTAATCTATGCCCGCCCAGGCCAAACCATGGAGGCCTGGCAGCAAGAACTCTCTGAAACACTCGCCCTCGGCGCGCCGCACTTATCGCTGTACGAGCTCACAATCGAGGAACGAACAGCGTTTGGAAAGCGCGCCGCCCGCGGGGACTTAGTGCCCATGCAGGAGGATGATCAGGCAGATCTTTACGACCTCACACAAGAGGTTTGCGAGGCGCATGGCTTGCCAGCCTATGAAGTTTCAAACCATGCCAGCGCGCCGACCTATCAATCTCGCCACAACCATATCTATTGGGCCAGTGGTGATTGGATCGGCGTGGGTCCCGGTGCACATGGCCGGCTGACCATTAATGGTCAGCGCGTCGCGACAGAAGCAGCAAAGCGGCCAGCGGACTATAAGGATGCGAAAGCACCCGGAACGCTCGAGCTGACGCGTCAGGATACAGCGACAGAGTTTCTCGCAATGGCCCTGCGCCCGACCAGCGGGCTCGATTTGCAACGATTTGAAACCCTGTTCGGGCGCTCCATAGAGGCTGAAACTCTTTCAAACCTGATCGACCAGGGGCTTGCCCAACACGATCAAAACACGTTTCGACTCACGCAGTCAGGGCGCCTGATGGCCGACTATATTGCAAGCTTGCTCGTGCCTTACGAATAACGCGACAGGGCTTCGTCCAGGATGCGCTCCAGGTCCTTGATCGTCGTCACTTGTTTCATCGTATGACAATGCGGGCGGTAGCGCGGTAATTCGCTGTCGCCGCTGCCCCAGAGGCTCTCGCCTTCTGGTGTCAGCCAAATGACCCGCTTGACACGGCCAGCCGCCTTGCGGAACAGGTCCAAGCGCGGATCACCGTAATTCGATCGGCCGTCTCCCAAAACGATCAAAGTCGTTCGGCGATCGAGCGTGTTCCAATGGTTCATTTTCAGGTCTGACAGCGACTGACCATAATCGGTCGAGCTCATGCCAATCGAATTGACAATCTTGTCCATCGCCGCGGCGAAATCGTCTGTCTCCAACGTGTCGCCGACATCTTCCAATCGGCCAGAGAAGGCAAAGGACTCAATATCCGGCACAACTTCATTCAAACTATAGAGCAGCATCAAGAAGAAGCGAACGACCCGGGCCACCGATCCAGACACATCACAGACCGCAACGATTTTCGCGCGGTCTCGCTTGGTCTGTTTCCAGGCCAAATCAAATGGCACCCCGTCAAACCCAGCATTCGCGCGCAGGGTTTTGCGAACATCGAGTTGACCGCGATTCTTTTTGCGGCGGCGGCGCGAATGCTTCACGGCGAGGCGTTTGGCGATTTTCTGAACCAAGGCCTGCATGCGCCCCAAATCGCGCACGTCCAGGGCCGTGAGCGCGGTTTCAGCCAGCACGTCTTCACGAAACGCCAACGTGGCGCCTGCGCCATAGGTCTCAAAGGCCTGCTTGGCGTGCTCACGGGCGCGCGAAAACATTTGCTTGCGCCCTTCTATCAGCTCTTCAGCATAAGCCTGGCCATCTTCGGTCCGCTCGCGAAAGGCTTGCATCATTTCGCCTTCGAGCCGCTCCACGCCAAGGGACTTCATCATCTGCTGCGCGTAATAAGAAACCTGCGTCGAAAAGCGGATATCCTGAAGGCCTGCCTCCTTCCCGGCCCGCTCCATCGCCATCGCAATTGCCGTCTCATCACCTGTCTCGAGCAAATCGAGGAGATCTCCCGGGCCTTCGCCGTCTGACGAGTCTGAGTCAGAAGCGTCTTCTTGGGCTGGCGGTTCGTTTTGCGGCACCTGTTGCCGCGAGAAATAAAGGTCAAACAGGCGATCATGCGCGAGCTTTTCAGCGGGCGATTTTGCGAGGACACAGCGCAACGTATCCAATAGGCGCTGCCGATCCGAATATCCGATCAGCTTCACCGCTTCCGCCGCATCAATCGCCTCACCCGTCGAAACGCGAACATCCGCAGAGCGGAGCGCGCGAATAAAGTCGGTGAGGACTTGTTCGGCCATTTAGCTTGCCGATGCAGCGGCTCGGGCGAGCGTTCGAACATCTTTGTCAACCGCCTGGATATCGCTCTCATGCTTCAGCAAGACGTTCAACGTCGAACGCACCATATCTTCATCAAGCTCGGTGGCGTGCATCAACAACAATGTCCGCGCCCAATCGACGGTTTCAGAAATCGAAGGTCGTTTGCGGATGTCGAGATCGCGAAGCCCTTGAACAAAATCAACCAACTGCTTCAGCAGTGCGTCTGACACATCAGGTACGCGGGCGCGCACAATCGCCTGCTCGCGCTCGGCTTCCGGGAAGTCGATATGCAGATGCAAACAGCGGCGCTTCAATGCGTCACCAAGCTCGCGAATATTGTTCGACGTCAGGATCACCAAGGGCGGAACTTGCGCGCGAATTGTGCCAATCTCCGGCACCGTGACTTGGTAGTCTGAGAGGACTTCGAGCAGGTACGCCTCAAACTCTTCATCAGACTTGTCGATCTCATCGATCAACAGAACCGAGCCCT
>JALUWJ010000303.1 GCA_027019605.1 Henriciella sp.
ATCCCAGTAGGTGAGCACCCAAAATATCCCGGAAAGTCTGCGCTTGAGGTCATTATGACCACGCTGCATGCGGGCGGGAAATTCTCCAATAAAGCCTATGAGACAGCTGGCGGCTTGCACGGGGTTGGCTCTTCGGTTGTGAACGCCCTCTCCGAACGCATGGAAGTCGAAGTCGCGCGCGACAAGAAACTGTATTTCCAAGCCTTTGAACGCGGGATTGTCACTGGCCCGCTTGAATTGATGGGCGCAGCACCAAACCGGCGCGGAACAACGGTTCGCTTCAAACCAGATTTCCAGATCTTTGGTGAGAAACTCCGGTTTAAGCCGCAACGTCTGTTCCAGATGACGCGCTCCAAGGCGTACCTCTATCGCGGCGTTGAAGTGCGCTGGAAGTGCGATCCGGAACTGTTGCCGGAAGATTCCAAAGTCCCTGCTGAGAAGACTTTATCCTATCCAAACGGTCTCGCCGATCAGTTGGACGAGGTCTTCAAAGGCAAAGCGACGATTACCGAGCAGAATTTCGCCGGACTGGTTGAAACCGATGATGGCAAAGTCGAGTGGGCGATCGCCTGGACGAATGCCGGATTTGGCGAAACTGACGGATTTTCTCGGTCTTACTGTAATACGATCCCGACGCCGGATGGCGGAACGCACGAAGCGGGCTTCCGTTCTGCGATTACCAAGGCCATGCGCAACTATGCCGACCTGACCGGCCAAAAGAAAGGCGCATCGATCACCGCTGACGACATTATGGGGCATTCTGGCCTGTTATTGTCTGTGTTTATCCGTAATCCGGAATTTGTTGGCCAAACCAAAGACAAGCTGTCGACCACGGCAGCGTTCCGTTTGGTTGAAAATTCTGTCCGAGACCGGTTCGATCACTGGCTCGCCGCGAGCACCAAAGAAGCCGATAAGCTCCTGACCTGGGCGATTGAGCGCGCCGACGAACGCGCGCGCCGCCGGAAAGCCAAAGATGTCGCGCGAAAATCAGCTACGAAACGCCTGCGCCTGCCTGGTAAGCTCGCCGATTGCGCCGACAGCAAAGGTGATACCGAGCTGTTCCTGGTCGAGGGAGATTCGGCGGGCGGTTCAGCCAAACAAGCACGCAATCGCAAAACCCAAGCGATCTTGCCGCTGCGCGGGAAAATCCTGAACGTTGCGTCGGCGACGGCCGACAAGATGGACAAGAACCAGGAATTGCAAGACCTGCTCCTGGCGCTTGGAACCGGCACAGGATCGCGCTTCAACATCGACGATCTGCGCTATGAAAAGATCATCATCATGACCGATGCGGACGTCGATGGTGCACACATCGCGGCGCTGCTCATCACGTTCTTCTACAAAATGACCCCAGGGCTGATTGAAAGCGGCCGCCTCTATATGGCGATGCCGCCCCTTTATAAGCTCTCTTATAAAGGCAAGTCGGTCTACGCGATGGATGATGAGGACAAGGACCTCCTCATGGAGCTTGAGTTTAAGCCGAACCAAAAGGTGGAGCTCAGCCGATTTAAGGGTCTCGGTGAAATGAACCCAGGTCAGCTCAAAGAAACCACAATGAACCCGGAGACACGCACTTTGGCGCGGATTACGCTCCCGGATAGCATTGACGAGTTGACCGAGGCGAAACCAGCAGAGCTGATCGACACCCTGATGGGGAAGAAGGCGGAACACCGCTATCGCTTCATTCAAGAGAATGCGCACTTTGCCGAAGAGCTCGATGTTTAATTAGGAAAAACTCGCCTCACACGCGAAGTTGGCCTCAAATTTGCTTCCAGACGTCCTGACGATCACAGATTCGTGAGGATATCAGATGTATGTGAATTGGCCGGATCATTCTGAAACAGGCTTTGGCCGTGATGTATTGCTAGCGCAGCATAATCTATCGATGTCAGAGCTGTTTACTGATGAAGGACTTGCGCATCTACTTGATGTGTATCCGCGCGAAAGTCTCCATATCTGGACCTTCGGCTCAGAGCGCGAGGGAGTAAACAGTTCTGTACGCGGGCGTGCGCCCAAGCTCAGCGGAAAAGAAATTCTCGAAGCGGTCAAACGCGGGCATCTCTGGCTCAATATGCGCCGCGCCAATATCGACGTGCCGGAGCTGGCACCGATCGCCGACCTAATTTTCGATACGCTCCAAGATGCAAGCGGACGGAAAACCCGAAAGCGCGACCTGTCTGTGCTGATCTCGTCTCCGAATGTGAATGTGAACTACCACTTGGACATTCCAATGGTTTCACTGTTTCAAATTCGGGGCGAAAAAACGATATGGACCTACCCTCGCGAAGAAAGTCTCGCGCCATCTGATTTCATTGAAGACATCATTCATATGAAGCGCGAAGAAGACCTGCCCTATCGCAAAACCTTTGACGAACGCGCGACGGCCTTCAAGCTCAAGCCAGGCATGGGCCTCACCTGGCCGCAATTCATGCCGCACCGGGTTCAAAACGCGAATTGTATGAACGTGTCTTTGTCTTGTGAGTTTCAAACTCTGAACAGCATTGTTAAGTCGAATGCGATGTACACAAACGGCCTGATCCGCGGCGCCACGCCGCTGAAACCTGCCCTCAACGACAATATTGGCCCAGTCTCGGTCGCCAAAGCTGCGTTCGCCCGCGCTCATAAAGCCGTGGCTGGTCAGGTCCCGCGGACGCCCCCCACGCCCGTGACGTTTGAATTGGACACTGCTGAGGAAAACTGCGTGCGTCAGCTATACGCCTAAGCGTTTTTCACTTGCAAAGCCCTATAAAACAAACACATTGCGCCTCATCTGATTAGATGAGGATCGTGATGAAACAATTCATGTTCGCAATGGCCTCGGCCACCGTCCTATTGGCGGGGTGCGGCGGCAGCGGAACCGAGGACACATCCGAGGGCTCTGATGCGGTTGAGATCGACCGTAACCCCTACCCCTCGACTTATGCGCCCTATCCATCGACCACCGTATTGATCAAGGATGCGATGGTGCTTGATGGCATTGGCGGCGAGATTTCTGGCGGCGACGTTTTATTGGTCGACGGCAAGGTTTCGGAAGTCGCCGAGGACATCGCAGCCCCCGACGGCGCAAACGTGATCAATGCACAAGGCAAATGGGTCACGCCGGGTATCATCGACAACCACTCACATCTCGGCGTCTATCCAAGCCCGAGCGTTAGCGCCCATGGCGACGGCAATGAGATTAGCGGTGCGGTCACGGCCGAGGTTTGGGCCGAGCACGGCATCTGGCCGCAAGATCCAGGCTTCCCGCGCGCCCTCGCTGGCGGTGTGACATCTATGCAAATCCTGCCAGGTTCAGCCAACCTCTTCGGCGGGCGCGGTGTGACTTTGAAGAACGTACCAGCACGCACCGTCCAAGGCATGAAGTTCCCAGACGCGCCGTACACGCTGAAAATGGCCTGCGGCGAGAACCCTAAGCGGGTCTATGGCTATGGCGGCGGACGCTTCCCCGGCGGTGCCCCCTATTCTCGGATGGGCAATGTCGCGGGCTATCGCATGGCCTGGGCAAAAGCCGTCGAGTATAAACGCAAATGGGATAAATACGCCGAAGATGGCGGCGATCCGCCAACGCGTGATCTTGAGCTCGACACTTTGATGGGCGTTCTAAACGGCGACATCCTAGTTCACATGCACTGTTACCGCGCCGACGAAATGGCGCAAATCATGGATATGAGTGAGGAGTTTGGCTACAAAGTCACCAGCTTCCACCATGCCGTCGAGAGCTACAAAATCGCGGACAAGCTCGCGGATTATGGCGCTTGCTCTGCGATGTGGGCCGATTGGTGGGGGTTCAAGATGGAAGCCTATGACGGCATCCGTGAGAACATCCCGATGGTCCACAAAGCCGGCGCCTGCGCCATTGTTCACTCCGATGACGATATCGGCATCCAACGCCTCAATCAGGAAGCCGCCAAAGCGCTCTCTGATGGTCGCCGTGCAGGGATCGAGATTTCAAACGCGGAGGCCTGGCAATGGCTCAGCGCCAATCCGGCAAAATCGCTGGGTATCTTTGAGCAAACCGGATCTTTAGAGCCCGGGAAAAATGCCGACCTGGTGATCTGGTCCGGCGACCCATTCAGCGTCTACAGCCAAGCTGAGCAGGTCTATATCGATGGCGCGCTGATGTATGAGCGCGGCAATGAAGCGCTCACGCCGGTTATGGATTTCGAACTCGGACAACCTGGTGAAGGAGACTTGAAATGATCCGCACCTTACTTCTTTCAACCGCCGCAGCGGTTGGGCTCTCGCTTTCTGCCGGGGCTCAAGACGTTGCCATCGTCAACGCCAAGGTCTGGACGGGCACCGATGCCGGGACACTGGAAAACGCCACCGTTTACGTGAGTGACGGAACGATCCAAGGCATGGGCGTCAATTATGCACCGCCGAGCGGAACCCGCCAGATCGATGCAGGTGGAAACTGGGTAACGCCTGGGATCATCGCGCCATTCTCGAGAGTCGGCACGGTCGAGGTCGGCGCCGAAGACTCCACCAATGATACCAGCGCCAGCGGCTCTGCCTTCTCTGTGGCCTTGCGCGCCGCAGATGGCTTCAATCCGGCTGCCACAACAGTCGCGGTGACGCGTATCGAAGGGGTCACGCAAATTGCGGTCGCTCCGGCCAATGGCGGATCAATGATTGCGGGGCAAGGCTTCATCGCTGACACGTCGGGGGCTGCAGACTCAATCTCGAACGAGCGCGCCTTTATCTATGTTGATCTCGGCGAGAACGGTGCAGGCTTGGCCGGTGGGTCACGTCCAGCGGCCTGGGCGGCTCTTAGAGGTGCCTTTGCCGACGCACGCGGATATCCTGCACGTTTCATGGCGCACAATGAGGGCGATACGCTCACGCGCGCCGACGCTCAGGCCTTCGGACCAGCGGTTCGCGGGCAACAGCTCATCCTCGTCGCGGCGCACCGCGCGAGCGATTTGCGCCAAGTGATCGATTTAAAAGCGGAAAATCTCAATCTGAACCTCGCCATTGTCGGTGCAGATGAAGGATGGATGGTCGCCGATGAGCTCGCCGCAGCCCGGATTCCGGTGATTGTTGATCCGTTCTCCAATCTGCCCGCAAGCTTCGCTCAGCTCGGCGCGACCAGCCGCAATGCGGAACGCTTGATTGAAGCCGGCGTGCCGACAGCCTTTGCCCACCTTAGCAATAGCGGTCACCAGTCTCGCCTTGTCTTGCAATCTGCAGGCAATGCGGTCGCCAATGGCGTTAGCTTTGACGATGCGATGGCGGCGATGACCGTTGTCCCGGCAAACATTTTTGGAACGGATGTTTCTGGAACCATCGAACGTGGCGAAATTGCAGATTTGGTGGTCTGGGATGGCGATCCTCTCGAGGTCTCGACAGCTCCAACAGCCGTTTTCATTGAAGGCGTTGAGCAGTCGCTCGTAACCCGCCAAACCAAGCTGCGCGACCGTTATCTCGAACTCGACGAAACGGACAAGCCGCTGGCATATAAGCGTTAGTTGCCTTTGAAGTCTGGATCACGCTTTTCAAGGAAAGCCTGGATCGCTTCGGCCTGATCGCTGGTGGTCGACGCATACGCAAATTGATCGCGATCCATATAGCTCGTCGCGTGCCCAAGTGGCATCGCGGCGACATTGATGGCCTGCTTTGTCATGCGTAGCGCAATCGGAGGGACCTTAGCGTACCGCTCCGCCAACGCTTGCGCGCCAGATATTGCGCCTCCAGAGGCGGTCAATTGATCCGCAAGCCCCCAATCGAGCGCGGTCTTCGCGTCACAAGGCTCACCAAGAATCGTGAACTGTTTCGCCCGCGACGGGCCGACCAGG
>JALUWJ010000304.1 GCA_027019605.1 Henriciella sp.
CACCTTTGGCGCGCGGGTCATTGTGAGGCGTGCGTTCTCCGGAAAGATAGGGAAGAAATAGCGTATTCGCTGTTCCAATCTCTCCATGGTTTTCGGCTGCTGCGACCAACTGCGCGACATCCCCTACCCCCGAGAAACGACTCGCCCAGTCCAAACAGCTCGCAGCCGACAACATCACAGACATCTGATGCCACCGGCTCGGTAAGGCGTGGCAAAATGTGTGAACACCGCTTTCCGGGTTCGGGCGATACGCATCATCAGCGGCAAACAGCACACCCGAGGTTCCAAGCGATAAAAACGCGTCTCCCTGATTGAACACACCCATACCAACCGCGCCCGCCGCATTGTCGCCGCCGCCCGCAACCACTGGCGTCCCGGCTGGAATGCCCCAGGTCTCAGCCACTGATCCGAGCAGCGCGCCTGTGATCTCGGTGCCTTCAAAAACATCAGGCATGTGTTCACGGGTGAGATGACATGCTTTGAGCATCTCATCAGACCAATCGCGCTTTTCAACATTGATCCAAAGCGTCCCGGCAGCGTCGGATAAATCCGTTGCATACGCTCCAGTCATCAAAAACCGGACATAGTCTTTTGGCAGCAAGACCTTTTTGGTTTTCTCGAAAACTTCAGGCTCGAAATTGGCCGTCCAGATTAACTTTGGAGCGGTGAACCCTGGCATCGCGATATTGCCGGTGATCTCGCGCGAGTTTGGTGCCCGCGCCTCAAAGGTCTGGCATTCGGCCTCGCTTCGCCCATCATTCCACAAGATAGCTGGTCGCAAAGGTTTGCCTTGCGCGTCTAAAAGCGTGGCACCATGCATTTGGCCTGCAAGTCCGATCGCTTGAACACTCTTTTTTTGCTCAGTTGGAAGCCGCGCCACAGCCGTATTCGTCGCGGTCCACCAATCCTCAGCATTCTGCTCGGACCAAAGCGGCTTGGGTCGAGAAATCGGCAAGGACGCAGTCGCTTGTGCCGCGACCTCTCCCGTCTCCGATAGCATTATCGCCTTCACACCGGACGTGCCGATATCTAATCCGAGATACATTCGCTCCGTCCGGTGTCCGCGTTTGTTGGAGTGGCGCTACTCAGTCGATCCGCCATCGGTGACCGCGAAGAATGGCCCGAGTTCGATCGTCTGCTTCGCGAAGCCCATATTGAAGCCCATATCGGACTCAGACACGGGAAAGTCGTTTCCCGCCACGCCAGAGACTTTGTACATTTTCCAGTCTTCGCCGGGCGTAATTTCTTGGTTCACAACCGTATCGTGCGGCTCAACGTTACGTCCTAGAACGACGCCAATTTTTCCAGTTTCCTTGCCGCGTGGAAGCTTGGCTGCTCTCGCCCAAAAATAGATTGAGATCTCTTCGCCTGCGCTAACTGATTTGTCGAACGGCGCACGCATCCGAATATCCCACGGCTTGCGCGTATTCTTGCGCTTCACCTGAAACGAAATCGCTTGGCCACCCGGAACGCCCTCAGACTCAACGATTGAGACGCGCTTATTGCCACCTTCGGGTTCCCATTTTATTGCCAATGGATTGTGAATGAGATCTCCTGGCACAGTTGTTTGTGTCACCGGAGCTGTCTCAAAACTGGGGTCAGCAACAGCAAACGGCGCGCAAATGATCGCTCCCGCGATGGCCGCAGAAACAGCGATAGATTTCAATGGTCTCATGTTTTCCTCCCGATTTCCCCAGGTCCCAACTCCTGGTTAGAGACTTTATTGGGGCAGTTAATCAAGTTTCGACACGACGCTCAACCAAAAAATGTTAGCGCTATCATTTTTGCACTAAAAAATGGCTGCCCCATGCGAATGAGACAGCCGGATTTACTGAGCCAAAAATGACGAAGCGATTCAGCCTCTACTGCAGACTGACCTCACCATTGATCGCCTTGGATAGATGATCACGACGATCCACAATTTCTTGTTTCGCATCGCAATTTCGGCAGCGCTTCAAAATTCCCTCAATTTTCTTGAGCTCTGATTTCGCAGTTCCCTCGTCGCCCGACAAAAGCTTGATCAGGCCAATCTTATAATGCGCATCATAGAGAATTTTACTGGCAACCGTTGCCCGTTCAAAACTTCTGAGGGCTTCATCGGTTTTGCCGAGCTGAATTTGAGATAGGCCTGCAAAATAAAGCTGGCGTCCGCGCATTTCGCACGTGCGATCGTAAGTGTTCTGTATGTTTCTCGCAGCAACCGCATCACCAGCTGCAAGCCCCGTAATCGGCTGTTGATTGGTTCCGGCGGTTGCGCCTTGTGACGACCCTCCAGAATCGACGGCCCCGCCACTCGCGAATGATTCTGCGCGCAATGCCCCTAATTGTGCACTCTCAATCGAGTTGGTGAGGTTCCGCTCGCGGCGAAGGGCGCACATCGCATTGTCGAGAAACTCAACCTCTGCGGTTTCATAATCCCCAGCCCGAAATGCGGCCATGGCGGCATCATTCTGAACGCCTTGAACTTGCACCGTATCCAGGACGCGCTCTTCGCTTTGCCCCTCTTCTGTTTCCTGCGCCGCAATTGTCGGGACGGCCCCGCAGACAATCGTAGTGAGCGCTAACATAGAGAGGAAACGATTGGAAAACTTATGCATCTTTGTGCCTTTTCTTTTGAGTTTGAGTCCTCAACTCCCGAGCGAATATTACGCTGTAGAGCACAATTTGTGAAGGTAGGTTTGGTGATCTTCATACGCCTCGAGGCACTTATACATCGTCTTTCGTACGTCATTCATACGCCGATCGAGCATTTCGTCTGACATATTGTCGATGACCGGATGATACCGCTTCGGACGAAGATTCTGCCCTTCAAAGACCGCAAACCAACTGTTCTCACTGAACAATTCATTATTCTCGCGGTAGAGCCGCCCGTTCTCCATATAGATATCAATGCGCTCCTGCAGACTATCTGGGAGTTCCATCGTGCGGACATAGTTCCAAAACGGACTGTCTGTGCGCTGCGTGGCGCAATAGTGGAGGATCAGAAAGTCGCGAACCTGTTCAAACTCGAGCAGCGTTTTGCGATTGTAATAGTCGATGTCACTTTGATTGAAGTGCTTGTCCGGGAAGTTCGTCATCAGACGAGCGACCGCGGTTTGGATCAGATGAATCGAGGTGGATTCCAGCGGCTCCAAGAACCCTGCTGATAGTCCGAGTGCGATCACGTTCTTGTTCCAGGTCTTCTTGCGCACGCCCGTGGTGAAACGCAAGAATTTCGGATCGCCCATCGGCGCTCCATCCAAGCCGGACTTCAATTGCTCATACGCTTCGTCATCGCTGATATAGTCTCCGCAATAAACGTGGCCGTTGCCCAACCGGTTTTGCAGTGGAATTCGCCACTGCCAGCCGGCTTTGTGCGCAGTTGCGCGCGTATAAGGAATTGGCGGGCCATCAAGCTCGCAGCCCTGCGCGACGGCGCGATTGCACGGCAAGTAATGAGACCAGTCATCATAACCGGTCTCCAGGGCTTGTTCGATCAAGAGTCCCCTGAATCCGGAGCAGTCGATGAACAAATCGCCTTTGATCGTTTCACCGGATTCTAGAGTGACGCTTTCGATGAAGCCATCTTCGCTGCGCTTGGCGACATCAACGACTTTGCCTTCGGTACGCTGGACGCCGCGAGATTCCGCCACGCCGCGCATATATTTCGCGTACAGCCCTGCATCGAACTGAAAGGCATACTCGATCGTCCCAAGCGGCGACCCGCGCAACTCTGGCTTCGGATGCGTGAACAAGCTCCGTTTAGACGCGAGACAATGTAGATTGTACTCGTCTGGCGGCAGCGCCCCTTCTGTCATCGCGTGACGCAACCAATAGTGATGGAAATGAATACCATCCATATTCACGCCATAGGGGCTGAACGAGTGGAAATAGCTTTCGCCGATTTGCCCCCAATTGACGAACTCAATTCCGATTTTGAACGTCGCATTGGTCTTCTTGAGAAAGTCTGGTTCGTTCAATCCGAGCAACTGATTGAAATACCGAATGTGCGGGATCGTCGCTTCACCTACACCGACCGTTCCAATTTGCTCAGACTCAATAAGTCGAATTCGGATTTGCGGATTCTTGAGCAAAATCGATAAAGCAGACGCCGCCATCCACCCGGCAGTCCCGCCTCCGACAATCACGATCTCTTTTATGTTTACGTCCTGCATTCAAACTATCCTATGAGCTCATCGCTGGCGCGCCAGCCCAAGCATATTGTCTTAAAAAGGCTTCGTGCGACGGCATGCTCGCTGTCGCTGAATTCATCGCATTACGCATCGAGTTGAGGCTATGCGCGATCTGTTTCTCATCAAGCGTTTGCACGATTGGATCGGTGTTCCGGGGCAACACGTTTTGACCGAGAAGAACTGCAATCCAACTTGGCTTGGAGAATAGTTCATCTTCGTATCTGAAAATGCGTCCAGCTTCGGCAAACAGTTCCATTTTCTCGGTTAGACTGTCTGGCACGCTCATCGTCCGGCAATAATTCCAAAACTCGCTATCCGTGCGCTGGGTCGCCTTATAGTGAAGGATGATGAAGTCGCGGACTTGTGCGAACTTCTTCGCCAGTTGCCGATTGTACTCGCGCGTAACCGTTTGTGGCATATCTGCGGTTGGGAACAGCGAGATGAACTTGCTGATCCCTTCTTGGATCAGAAACAGCGATGTCGATTCCAACGGCTCCAGGAATCCCCCCGAGAGCCCGATCGCGACGCAGTTCTTTTCCCAGAATTTGGAGATATGCCCCGTCTTGAATTTGATCTTTCTCGGGTCCGCAAGCGGTTTGCCATCCAGATCAACAAGAAGGCTCTCAATCGCCTCATCGTCGCTTAGGAGATCGCTGGAATAGATGTGTCCATTTCCGGTTCGATGCTGGGTTGGAATTCGCCACTGCCAGCCAGCGGATTTCGCGGTTGATATCGTGTACGGCAACAAAGCGCCGGTTCTTTCGCAGGCAACTGTCTGTGCGGTGTCGCATGGTAACCAATGCGCCCAATCTTCGAAGCCAACGCCAAGGGTGTTCCGCATTAGCAGAGCTTGAAACCCGGTACAGTCAAAGAATAAGTCTCCTTGGACAACGTCGCCGCTTTCCAAGCCCACGCTTTGAATAAATCCGCTATTTGCGTCTTGGGACACTTCAGAGACTTTGCCTTCAATCCGCTGGACCCCGCGTTTCTCAGCATATTGGCGCAGGAATTTCGCATAGGCGGTGGCGTCAAAATGGTAAGCGTAGCGCATTTGCGAGAGAACTGATCGCGGATCATTGTTCGGCAATACGAACTTGTTGCTTTTGGCGCTCACCGAACAAAGACTGAAATCCTCAATCACTGAACCTTCGTTCGCTTTGCGATAGCGCAGCCAGTATTGGTGGAAATCCACCCCATTCATGTCGACGCCATGCGCTCCAAACGGGTGGAAATAGGAGTCGCCTATCTGGCCCCAGTTTTTGAACTCGATCCCGAGTTTGAACGTTCCGTTTGTCGCTTTGAGAAAATCCTGTTCCGGGATCCCCAACATGGCATTGAAGTTGATCACGTCAGGAATGGTCGCTTCACCGACCCCGACTGTTCCGATTTGCTCAGACTCTACGAGGGTGATGCTTACGGCCTCTTTCGATAACATACTGGACAGCGCCGCCGCGGTCATCCATCCGGCAGATCCGCCGCCGACGATGACGATCTTTTTTATTGGGGTTCCAGAGGCCTCAACCATGTTTCTGTTTCTCTAAATAGCGTTTGAGATTGACGACATAGTCGTGGTGGGGCGGCATCCGCGTGACGATTTGCTGTACCGCGGACTGTAATC
>JALUWJ010000305.1 GCA_027019605.1 Henriciella sp.
GGCCTGCGACTTGCGCGGCGAAGACCGGGCGCTTCTCCCAGGTCCAGAAGACCGGACAAAGTTGAAAGAAGCGGGCATTCGCTCTGGCCGGATTGCGGCGCACGTCCCGGATGCGCAAAAACCTGCGGCGCAGCGTTTGATTGCTTTGTTGCAAACACTAGCCGATGGCCGCGCGCGCAAAACCGCCCCGGAAGGGGCTGGCAGCTTTGAGCTGGATGGCTCTTGGCCGGACGAGGATCTGGCAGCGCAAGGCTATCTCCGATTTGGCAAGCGTGCCGTCCGCGCCGACCTCGCTGAGCGGCTCGGTTGGGAGCTGTCGAAGCGCCGGAAAGAAGCCGATCAAGCCAAATTCGAGATCCCGCCAGAGCTCGCCTCTATGGTTTCCTGTCCTTTGGAAGACTTTCACAATGTGCTGAAAGGGTTCCGCATCGCGCCGGCTGAGAAAGATCCTGAGACTGGCGCGGTAAAACTGTGGCGGTTTCAGTCCAAAGCGCATCTTGAAGCGCAGGAGCAAAGACGCGCTGCACGGAAACAGAGCCGGCCGCAAAACAAATCCCGCGGCGGACCACCACAAGGCGGGCAGCGCAAGCGCCCTGAGCGCGGATCAGGCAAACCTCGACCGCAGGGTGGCAATAATCGCCGACCTGCACGCCGCGAACCGGATCCTGACAGCCCGTTCGCTGCTCTTGCGGCTTTGCTTCCTGAGAAGCCAAAGCCCAAGCCGAAAAAGCGCAAACCCAAAAAACCAAAGCCTGCACCGGAGCAAGCCGCCCCAGAGGTAAAAACGGAAACTGCCGCGCCCGAGGCCACCCCAGCTCCAGCACCTGAGGCTGAAAAGCCGGCGAATGAGTGACACCGCACCCGGCGTCCGCGTTGATATTTGGCTGTGGCGCGCACGTTTCTTTAAAACACGTGCGATTGCGACCGATTATGTCAGCCGCAAAGGCGTTCGGATCACCAAAAACGGCCTAACCCGCAAAACCGATAAAGCCGGACAGCGTGTCGGCCCCGGCGATGTCCTGACATTCTATAAGGCGAAAGCGATCGAAACCGTCGAAATCCTGGAGGTCGGCGAACGGCGCGGACCAGCATCAGAAGCCCAGACTCTTTACAGACGCCTCGAGCCCGGCGCATAAGGTCTCCATGTTTGGATTCCTATCTCGTATCTTCGGCAGTGACCGCCCGGAAGCCCCGGTTCGCGATCTCGACCCGCACGAAGCCGCAGCGGCGCTGCTCGTCGAGGCGGCCCTCGTTGATGGCGTTTATGCCAATCTTGAAAGCGATATGATCGCGGAAATACTGGTGACCAGTTTCGACATGGACGCAAACCGAGCGGATGAAGTCTTGCAACGCGGCGAGACCATCGCTGAAGAGGCGACCGACACGCATGCGCTCACGCGGCATGTAAAGACCCTGCAAGAAAGTGAGCGCGCCAGCGTGATCGAGGGACTCTATCGAGTCTCCTTTGCCGACGGCGAAGCCTGCAAGTACGAAGAATCGTTTATTCGCCACGTCGCCAGCCTCCTTCACGTCGATGATGTGACCCGCGCGCATGCCAAGAAAAGAGCAGAACTAAAGGCACCGTGACAGTCCGGTGCATTGACTTGTCTAAGCACCAAAGCCATGTGCACCGCTGCACTAAGGAATACAGAGCCCGCCAATGACCTACATCGTGATGGATGCGTGCATCCGCTGCAAATACATGGATTGCGTCGAAGTTTGTCCCGTGGACTGCTTCTATGAGGGTGAAAACATGCTCGTCATTCACCCTGACGAATGCATTGATTGCGGAGTGTGTGAGCCAGAATGCCCGGTCGAGGCGATCAAGCCAGACACTGAGGATGAGCCTGATGCGAAGTGGCTCAAGCTGAACACAGACTATGCGAAAGTCTGGCCAAACATCACGCGCATGAAAGAACCGCCTGCCGACCGCGAAGAGTTTGCGCAAAAGACCAACAAACTGGCTGAATTCTTTAGTCCGGCGCCCGGTGAAGGCGACTAGCCTTCAATCGCGCTCGCTGCGCCCGTCGACGACCCTAAGTCGCAAACAGCTGACTCATATCCGCGAAGGCTTTGAGCTCGATCGCATTGCCGGATGGGTCTTCGAAGAACATCGTCGCCTGCTCGCCCGGCTCGCCCTCAAACCGCGTGTATGGTTCGATGATGAAATCGACTTGTCCCCGCAGTGTCTCAGCCAAGCTGCGCCAGGTTTCAAGATCTAGGACCAGGCCAAAATGGCGAACTGGAACCTGTTTGTTATCGACGCCAGATCGGCTCGTCTCGCCGCATTCATGCGGGGCCAAATGCGCGACGATCTGATGCCCGAAAAAGTCAAAATCGACCCACTGCTCACTGCTCCGCCCCTCTGAACATCCGAGCAGCCCGCCATAGAATTGCCGGGCGGCTTGTAGGTCATGGACAGGGAACGCAAGATGAAATGGGGGCATAGCTAGATCCGTAACCATTGCGCCGGGGTTTGTCATCTTACGGCACCGAGTTTCGCTTAGGCACCAGGCCGAGTATAAGGGAAAAGGATCAATTGGATAGATCACCATGCGTCCATTGCTTTTCGCCATACTACTTGCGTGCTTACCGCAGTTCAGCGCAGCACAAACTGCTGATCATATGCTGGGGCCTGTGGATCTGACGACACCTGAGAATGCGGTCTACTCACTGATGCGTGGCATGTATCAAGGCGACGCGGATATGATTGATCAGGTGATGTTAGAGGGCGGCGTTTTTCGCCGCGCATTGCCTGATGGCCAAGTGACCGAAGATGGATTGTCCAACTGGAAGTCATGGGTTGGAACCCTTGATGTCGGGACCGCGCACGAAGAACTGTTTTCAGTTGAGAGTATGCAATACGGCAATTTGGCGACGGTTTGGGCGCCGTTTATCATCAGCGTAAATGGCAAGATCGCCAATTGCGGAGTGAATACGATGACGCTTGCGCAAACCGACGGTGAATGGAAGATCGTTTTCGGAATGGATACGCCCGCGCCGAAGGATTCCTGTCACTCGTTTAAGGCGACCTATTCTACGCCTTAACACGCAAGCAAGAGATTGATTCTGTTCGGGTTTTGCACCAATACAGGTGTAACATGCTGTAATCTCACTGCATAATTTAATCACTAATTATCAAGGGCTTATCGAGCGCTTGATTTGCTTGCACCCCCCGCAGACCTCAAAAATTCATTTCCCGTTCATTTTCGGCCTTAGAACCCAAAAGGCGGGCAACGCGTATGGTTAACCAGCGGTCGTTGTGGAGGCGAAGCTGGGTCAGAAAGATTGGCCAAACGTTTGTGACCCGCACAACAAAGGGGTATTAAAATGCGAAAGTATCTATGTGTATCGGTCGCCACTGCGGCGATCGCAATGGTAGCTCATGGTCAAGCGGCGGATATGCCGCCAAATGCGAATGCCGGTGAGTGTTATGCACGGGTTCTGGTTCCAGACACAATTTCTGTTCAAACGGAACAGGTCATCGACCGTGAAGCTTCATACGAACTCAAACTTGTTCCTGCGACTTATGAAACGGTCACCGAGCAACGCTTGGTAAAAGAAGCATCCACCGTCTACAAAATGGTCCCTGCTGTCTACGAGACTGTGACTGAGACGATTGTTGTAGAACCAGAGCGGGAGGAAAGCGTTGTCGTTCCTGCCCAGTATGAGACTTACACCGAGCAAGTCTTGGTGCGAGAAGCCTACACCACTTGGAAGAAAGGTGATGGCCTCTATGGGCGCGATCGCGAAAACGTCTCTGCAAGTGACACAATCGCGCTCGCAACGGGCGAATTGCTTTGCCGGGTCGAAGTGCCAGCTGAGTATGAAACAGTGACCAAAACGCGTCTTGTTTCTCCAGAGCGCACAGAGGTTCAGATCATTCCGGCGGTGACAAAAACCGTCACTAAAGAAGTGGTCGTAGAACCAGCTCGGGTAGAAGAAGAGATTGTTCCAGCCGTGTATGAAACCGTTACGCGCCAGCAGCTCGTAACAGAAGCGTTCGAAGAGCGTATTGAAATCCCGGCGACATACAAAACCGTCGAGAAGCGCGTGGTAACAAATGCTGGTGGCCTAGAATGGCGCCAAGTGCTTTGTGAAACCAACGCCACATCAGCTACGATCAGTTCGATCCAGGCGGCTCTGACAAGTGCCGGTTACCCGGTCCCTGCGGACGGCCAATTTGGTCCGGCAACCCTGCAAGCAATGGAAGCATTCCAGCGTGCGAATGGGCTACCGATCGGCTACCTGACCATGTCAACCGTCGACGCTTTGGGCTTGTCCATGTCCTAAACAGGACTTGCGAGGTGATGAGGGACGCAAGATCCCGCACGTTTCAACACACAAAGGGGACTATGGGCGATCTTCGGGTCGCCTATTTTTTTGTTACTCGTCTAGTAAGGCGTTTCATAACCTTCAATTTTCGTCATGCTGAGCGCGTAGGCCGTATCGCCAAGATCGTTCTCGGTCTTCTCAGCCGTCAGCGTGCCTTCAATCCAATATGGAGACCAAATATCGCTGATCTTGGCGGCGGGCTCCGCGCGCACGAAAATGATCTGATTGGGCGGTGGCGGCGGCGTGTGGATGCAAGCCCCCATATAGGGCACAAACAAAAACGCTCCGAGTTTGCTGCCAGCTTGGAAATCCAAAGGGACGACATAGCCCGGCATCCGGATCAGTACGCCGTCGAGCTCTTCAACCGTCTCGAACCCGCCAAGTTGCGGCATGAAATCAAACTCGGACCCTTCTTCTATGCGCGCATATGGATCTGCATCGGCAAGCGTCGTTGTGTTCGCGGCGTAGCGTTTCTCGAGCATGGCATAGAATTCTTCATACTCTTTCATCAGCGCGTCTTCGCTGCCCTCTGGCATGAGATCTTCCCACATGATGGGCAGAGGATCGCCATCTTCGACGCCCCAATATTGCGGCTCTTGCGACGCCGCGTCAGACACTTTCGCCTCAGCGCTCGCCGCGCCATCGGTGCGCTCGAACACAACCGTTTCGGCGCCTTCCGGGATCGGCGGCGGTGCGACCTCCTGCGCACCGCTGTCGGGAGGCGTCGCGTGCGGTGCGCCGCAGGCCGAGAAGAGCGCGAAGGCAGCGCCAAACAAGAATATTCGCGGGTCCATGGCGAGCCTGCCTCTAAATCGAAGGTCTATTTCAGTTTGGATTGAATCTTCGATCGTAAGAAGTTCCAAATTCGTCATCTTTATTCACCGGTTCGAGCACCAGAACCAGGCGAGACAGGCCCGTGCCCTCAATTGGGGGGGAGCGGTGATGCAAAGTGATAGCAGCCTCTTGCGGCCATTGTTTGCCTTTCAGCAAAATCGGGGCGCCGGTCGGAACGGTCTCGGCTTTGTCCGTGTCGCCGGCCCCCATGCTGAGCTGCGTGCCGGGGCCGCGATAGGTACAGATCAGCCGCGCCACCACATTGTCGATATGAAACTTGCGGCAGGCATTGTCGAAAACGGCTTCGAGGCGCAGGCGCAGAGCGTTCCCCGCATGCACATCTGCTATCTGATCAGCGAGCCGCTGTGCATCTTGGCAAAGCCAGGCCAAAGCCGGATGGTCAGCAAGTCTGGCCTCGCGAAACAGCTGTCCGATACAGGCGCCGACATCCCTTGGCGCGAGACAGAATCGCCCACGCGGCAATTGCTCAT
>JALUWJ010000306.1 GCA_027019605.1 Henriciella sp.
CGAAGACGTCGAAGATCTGAAGCGCGCCGCGGGCCATGTCGCCGCGCACCAGGGCGCCTTCGGGTTTCTCCACTTTCAGGAAACTGATCCAGCCGCTCCAGGTGAGCCAGGTGTTGAGCGCGATGGAGGCCCGCAGGCGGGCTGCCTCAGCGCGCCCCCGGGGCAGCTGCGCCGTGCCCTGTTTGGCCAGCATGGAGACGATGTCCTCAAGCGCTTCGAGGCTCCACATCTGGAAGGCCCGGTGGCGGCGTGCCAGCGCGGGGTCGGCGGCCAGCAGGTCGGTCTGGCCCGCGAAGAAGAAGCGGTAGGTCCAGGCGAAATCGACGGCGTTGATATAGAAGGCGGCGAAGCGGTCCGGCGTGATGCCGCGATCAAGCCCCGCAAACAGGCTTTCGCGGAAGCCCGCCTCGAAGCGGGCATAGATCTCGGCGACGATCTGTTCGCGGCTCTTGAAGTGATAGTAGAGATTGCCCGGGCTCACCCCCAGCGCCTCGGCAATGCGCGTGGTGCCGGTGGCGGACACGCCCTCGCGGTTCATCAGCTGCCGCGCACCTTCGATGATTTTTTCCCGGTTTCCTGCCATGCGCCCGACCATACACGGGCCGTTGCTTGACGCCCACCGGAAATTAGAGGAAAACACCTAAACTAGATTATTTCCTCTAATCGCGGCGGGAGGCACGGGATGACGCAGGACGCGACAGGCGGGCACACCAGGACGCCGATTGGGACGCGGATTGGGACGCGGATCGGAGACGGGCGCATCAGGGCGATCCGCAAGATGCTGTTCCGCTTTCCGCGCGGCGCCCGCGCCCAGGCCCCGGCCCGACCGCGCGCAGCGCACTGGCACAAGGCGCGGCCGGAGTTCAGCCACATCGTCAATGCGGCGTCGCTGGCCATGCCCTATCTCGAGCCCTATCTGATCCGCACCATGGCGAAGGCCCGCCCAATGATCAGCGATGACCCTGAACTGGTGCGTGAGCTCAACGCCTATGTGGCGCAGGAGACGACGCATCACCGGCAGCACCGGGCCTTCAATGACGAGCTGGCGGCCTGCGGCTATGATAGTGTGCCGCGCATCGAGGCGGTGTTGGCGGAAGACTATGGGCGCTTCGGCAAGACGAAATCGCTGATGTTCAACCTCGCCTATGCGGAGGGGTTTGAATCCATGGCGCTGGCGATCGGCCACATGCTGGTGGAGGACCGGGTGCATCTGTTCGGCGGTTCCGACCCCGCCGTTGCCTCGCTGGTGCTGTGGCACTTCGTCGAGGAGATCGAGCACAAGGAAGCAGCCTTTGATGTGTTTCACGCCGCCGGCGGCACCTATGGGTGGCGGCTCTACGGGCTGGCTTTTGCGACCGCGCATATTTTCTGGCGCACGGGCCAGGGGTATCGGGCGCTTTTGCGGGAAGACGGGCTGTGGGGGGACTGGCGCATGCGGCTGCGGCTGGCGATGCTGCTGGGCCGCATCTTCCGCAAGCTGACGCCGAAATTGCTGCGCATACTGTCGCCCAGCTACCACCCGCGCAAGGTGGCGGACCCGGACTGGGTGACGGCCTGGTGGGCGGCCTATGGGACCAACCCCATGGAGATGGGACGCAAGCTGGGAGACCTCGACACCGCGCAGCTTCACAAGCCGGAACCGGCGCTGCGTGCGGCCTGACAAAAAATCAAAACCGAAGGGAGGGGAAAGATGACCGATACAACGTATACGGATGGTACAACGAAGAGTGCCCTGGGGGACCGGACGGCGGCGCTTTTGGTTTTCAACGGCTTCGGGCTGATTGCAGCGGCCTGCCTTTTCGGCTGGGTGTGGATGTTCCACCTGCTGGGAGAAATCGTGCTGTGGCCGCTGCCGATCCAGATTGATGTGAGCATTCCCGGGGACGCGCGCGCCTTCCGCATGGGGCACATGGAAGGCATCACCCAGGGGTTGATGCTGATCGGGCTGGCTTATGGCGGGCGCTACCTGCTGCTGACGCCCGCCCTGCAGCGGGTGCTGTTCTGGTCGGCGATCGTCACCGCGTGGCTGTTCACCCTGCCCGCCATGGCGCACACATTCTTTGGCACGCGCGGGCTCGCCTTTGGCGGCGGGCCGTTCAAGCCGGGGCTCGCCAATGACGTGCTCTACCTCATGGGTTGGCCGCCGGTGATCGGCGTGCATGTGATGCTGGTACTGATCCTGCTGGGGGCGCTGGCGTGGCTTCGGCAGGGACGCACGGCCTAGGCCGCCGCCACATGTCCCGGCCTACCCCGCCGTTGCCGCCTTGAGGAAGGCTTCGGTGGCTTCATCCGCGGGTAGAAAGGTCTCGACCGCGAGTTCAGCGAGGCCGATATCCGCCGGGGTGCCGAGGCTGCCGATGATGGAGGCAAAGCGCAGGTCCACAAGCGTGCCGTCCGCACCCGGCAGGCGGAGATGGAGCGGGATCACCAGCGGCACATCGGTGGTGTCGCGGCGCGGAGGCTTCCAGCCCTCGGGCAGCAGGGCGAGCATGCGATTGAGCACGGTTTCATCGCCCGCGTGATCCGCCTCGCGGCGCACCCGCTTGAGCAGGTCGTTCACCACCTCGTCCCAGTTGACGATCAGGTCGCGCATGGGGCCGGGGGCGAGGATGACATCGACCATGTTGAGGCCCCCCGCCTTGCCGGCCCCAGTTTCGCCAGCCCCTTTCTCGCCTCCTGCGGCCGAGAGCATCAGCGCGCCGCCCGCATTGGTCATCAGCACGTTCCAGTGCCGGTCCACCACCAGGGCGGGGAACGGCTCGGCGCCTTTCAGCACCATGTCGAGCAGATGGCGGATGTGGCGGGCATCGGGTTCATCCAGCGAGGTCTCGCGATAGACAGGCGCAAAGCCCGCCGCCATCAGGATGGGGTTGCGGGCGCGCAGGGGGATGTCCAGAGCATCGGCCAGGGTGTCCACCATCGGGCGGCTGGGCTTTGAGCGGCCGGATTCGAGAAAGGACACATGGCGCGAGGACACATCCGCCCGGACGCTGAGCTGCAGCTGGCTCAGCCCGCGAATGCGCCGCCACAGGCGCATATGGTCGCCGAAGGTCTCCGGCTCGGTGCCGGACAGGGCCCGCGGATCGGTGCTCAGCTCGTTCATGGCAAAGTCTCCTGGTGTCCTTCGCGCGCACAGGGGTACCGCCCCGGCGCTGCGTGGCTCTGGAGGAAGATAAGCACAGATCAGCGCCAGACACTTACCCCCGAGGTAATAGATGAGAGGTGCAGAGACAGAATGAACGGCGGTTCAGCTAGACGGGAAGTGCGGGCTTGGGGGCCCTTTTCCTTTCCAAATCGTCCGTCTCCGGCCAATATGCGGCAAATCACCTGAAGCGACGCCGCAGCCCGGCAGGGAGCCCTGAATGAGCTGGCAACCATCGCAAGAGGCCGACTGCACGACCGAGAGCGGGTGTGCGCCGGTCTCTGCCGTCATCGTGCCCAAGGCCAAGGATCTGGGCGGCTTCGAGGTAAGGCGGGTGCTGCCGGCCATTGAGGCGCGGTCTGTGGGGCCGTTCATCTTCTTCGATCACATGGGTCCGGCGACCTTCCCGGCGGGCGACGGCATCGATGTGCGGCCGCATCCGCATATCGGGCTGTCCACCCTTACCTGGCTGTTTGACGGGGCGCTGATGCATCGCGACAGCCTGGGCTCGGTGCAGGAGATCCGTCCCGGCGAGGTCAACTGGATGACCGCGGGCTCGGGCATCGTCCATTCGGAGCGCTCGCCGGACTGGTTCCGCGAAGGCGAGGCGTGGATCGAGGGCATCCAGACCTGGCATGCCCTGCCCACCGAGATGGAAGAGATCGACCCGGACTTCCAGCACTATTCAGCCGACGACATACCCGTGGTGGAGCATGAGAGCGCGGACGGGGGGCATGTGCGCGTGGCCCTGATCGCGGGCGGGGCGTTCGGCATGGTGTCGCCGGTGAAGGTCCATTCGGACACGCTTTATGCCGATGTGCGCCTGTCGGCGGGGGCACAGTTCGGCGTGCCGACCGGACCGCAGGAGCGGGCGCTCTACGTTGTCTCCGGCACGATCGAGATGGCCGGACAGACCTTCGGCGCGCGGCAGATGCTGCTCATCGACGAGGGCGCGACGCCGAGCGTGACCTCGGCTGAGGGCGCGCATCTGATGCTGATCGGCGGGGCGCCTATCGGTCCGCGCAAGCTGTGGTGGAACCTTGGAGTTTCATGACGATGAACGCGGCAAGAATGCCAAGTGGTAGGGTCAGGATAATGACAAGAGATGATCTCAAATGGAGCAGAAAAGCCGCACAGATCAAGGCGACAATTAGAAACTCCTGACCAAGAGTGCTGAGGAGATTGTCGACGGCGCGCTCAATCAGTGCTGATCTGTCATAGGTTTCGACAATCTCAACACCCTCCGGCAGTCCGGGACGAAGGTCGTCTAGCTTCTGCTTGACCGCGTTGATGGTGGCCAGCGCATTGTCGCCCCAACGCATGATGATGACGCCGCCGGCGGTCTCGCCTTCGCCATTCAATTCGCCTACGCCGCGACGCATTTGCGGCCCGATTTCAATATCAGCGATATCTCGCAGGAGAAGCGGTGTGCCGTTCGCCAGACGCCCGATTGGAATACGTGCGAGATTCTCGATCGATGAAATGTAGCCGCGTGCCCGGATCATGTATTCGGCTTCGCCAAGTTCCAGTACGGAGCCGCCGACTTCCTGGTTGCCCTGCTGAATCGCTCTGCGGACCTGCGCTAACGGGAGATTAAAAATGCGCAACTTGTCTGGATCGAGCGTGACCTGATATTGGCGCACCATGCCGCCAATGGTCGCGACCTCAGCGACGCCTGGAACGCTCTGAAGCTCGAATTTCAAGAACCAGTTTTGAATGCTCGTGAGATCGGCGATGTCATGACGGCCGGTGCGGTCGACAAGGGCGTATTGATAAACCCAGCCGACACCCGTGGCGTCAGGACCGAGCTCAGATTTCGAACCTTCAGGCAGATCTCCTGACACCTGGCTCAGATATTCGAGGACGCGCGACCGCGCCCAGTAGAGATCCGTGCCATCTTCAAAAATAACGTAGACATAGGAGTCGCCAAAAAATGAATACCCTCGCACCGTCACTGCTTTGGGCACAGCCAACATCGCAGTGGTGAGCGGATAGGTGATCTGGTCTTCGATGACCTGCGGCGCTTGGCCGGGATAGCTGGTTTTGACGATGACCTGAACGTCAGACAGGTCAGGAATGGCGTCGAGCGGCGTTTGGCGCAACGCCACGACGCCGGAGACGAACAAGAGAAGCGCGAACAGGACGACAAGAAAACGGTTTGTGATCGACCAACGGATGACGTTCTCGATCATTGTACCGGCTCCATGTTGTGATGGTCCGAGTGGTCGCGCTGTTCTGCTGCCGGACTTATGGACGTGATGACAAACATACCGTCTTTGTCTCGGCCTAGCGTGAAGCGGATGTCCGTTCCTATTTCTATTTCACCAACGGTGACGCCGGGCGCGAGCGCTATATCCATGGTCATTGCGGGCCAACCAAGCGCGTCGATCGGCCCGTGATTAGTGTTTATCGAACGCCTATCCTCAGAAATGCTGTTGAACGTTCCGACGCCCTCCGCCTCCGCGTCGGCCGTGCTCATTTCAGGCGCCTGAAGCCGGAGGCTTGCTCCGGCAAAGCTACTCTCGGAATCGATAAGGAATTGGCCCGACGCAACGACCGCCTCACCGGCGCTGAGGCCAGACAGAATCTCGATCTTATTGTCTGCCTCCATGCCACTGACGACAGCAGCAGGCTGGAACTTACCATCTCCCAGGGCCAGAATGACCCGCTCCTCCCGACCGGTACGGATCAGCGCCTCACGGGGAATGACTGTTGTTTCTGGTCGTGCTGGGCCTTCAATCTCGACGGTCATGAACATGCCGGGTTTGAGACGCTCATCCAGGTTTTGGAGGACCGTCCGGACCGGGATAGTTCGCGTCACCGGATTAAGATCAGGATAGATATAATCAACGACGCCCGTAATGACCCCGCCCGGCTCGAATTTGGATTGCGCTTTAATGGTTAGGCCAGTACGAACCTGAGCTGCGCTGGCCTCAAACACATCGCTCATGAGCCATACCACGGATAAATCAGCGAGCACGATAATCTCGGTTTCGGGTTTTACATATTGGCCATCTGCCGCATTGAGAGTCGTCACGACGCCGCTTATTGGTGCATAAACTTTGATGTATTGCTGCGGTTTTCCGGCTTCTTCTATTTCAGCTATTTGCACTTCTGCAATGTCGAGCGCACGAAGACGCTCACGACTTGCATCGATCAATTCCGTTCGACCGATGCGCAGCGCTTGCAGAAATTCGGCCTGAGCATTAACGAGGTCGGGTGAGTAGACTTCGAAAAGCAGATCGCCCTCCTTGACCGCTTCACCCTCGGAGCGTATGGCGAGACGCTCAATCCATCCGCTCGCGCGAAGGTGAAGGTTGGCGACCCGCTCCTCGTCGAACATGATGCGACCGACGGTTTGGAGGGATGGGCGCAGGGAAGCCAATTCCACCTTTGCAGTCCGCACACCGATATTATTGATGACCGAGGGATCGATGGTGATGGAACTTTCCGCAATCGCCTGGCTTCCTTCATCTCCCCCGTAAACGGGCACGAGGTCCATGCCCATGGGCGACTTTCCAGGAGCGTCGCGCCGATAATTTGGGTCCATTGGCGCAACCCAATAGAGGATTCTTTCATCGGTGCCGACGGATTGCGTTCCGTCTGTCCACGGTGTCAAAATGGCGATGCTGTATCCGCCAGCAAGACCTATCAAGAGAACCAAAAAAGGCCGATAGAGGTGTTTCATCACAGAGCCTCCTTTCCAAGAAAGAGAAGCCGCGATTGCGCCTTTGCCAGGTCTACCTTTAGCCTTCGAAGCTGAAGCTCAGTGTCCAAAGCTGTAAGCCGGGAGCGGATTAGCTCCGCGAAGTCCGCGACCCGGTTTTGGTAGCCGTTAAGGGCTGCCTCCGCATTCGCGGTGGCGCGATCAAGGACGACACGTTCGAACAGCTCCACCCGTTCGCCCAAACGAAGCCAATCGGCGTGGGTACGATCAAGGACTCTTTTCAGCTCAAGAAGTTTTGCAGAACGATCCAGTTGGGCCGCAGCACGATCCCTTCGCGCAGCAGACACGCGACGATCCTGTCGATCGTTCGTGAACAACGGTATGTCGAGGACGATCATTGCGGAGGCGAAGTCCGCCCGATCACCGCCGCGGCCGCCATAGCCTATATCTAGTGACCAGCCAGGCTGGTATGCTTGTCTGGCAATATCGATATCGCGATCACTAACCTCAATACGAGCATCGTCAATCCCTACCGTCGGATGGGCCACGAGCCCACCCTCAATCACCTGCCGGGCTGGCGGCGACGGCAACATGGGAAACGTTGCTGGCAACGTCCTCGAGGCGGCGTTCAGTCCGACGAGTCTGGCCAGTTCGGCTGTTGACACCTCGATGCGGCGCTCGACCTCGACGGCACGGTCATCAAGCAGACTCAGCTCCAACTCAGCACGGAGTAGATCCTGATTGGATTGGACTCCGGTCGCATAGGCGGTCTTGACGATGTCGACCAATTCAGCAACAGCCGCTCGGCTCTCAGCAACGGTATGGCGTGCGCCAAGCCAATAATTAAAGCTCTAGCCATGTAGATCGGGTATCGAGCGCTATTTGAAGTTCCTGTAAACGGCCAGCCGCCCGCTCACCCGCCGCCTCTGCTTCTCTGCGTGCTCGCGTTTTGGACAGCGTTCGTCCGCGCGGAAAACTCTGCCTGAGACCTACTTGCACTTGGGTCATCGGCTCTTGTTCGAAGTCAAACGTGTCGACTGGGAAGTTTGTCAGGCCAACACGAAGCTGAGGATCTGGCAGTTGCGAGTCCGAAACGGCGCGGTCCTCCAGTGCCGCCGCCCGCTCTTCATACCGTTCGACGGTGGGGTCATTTGCGCCGAGTGCGATTGCGACCGCCTCATTCAACCCAAGTTGTTCGTCTGCCCAAGCAGCTTCGGGCTCAACAGCGGCGAAGACGAATATAGCCGCAAACGCAAGCCTCCTCGCGGCTAGGCCATTTGACCGCATTGGGTGCGGTTCAATGCGTAGATTTTTTCCTGATGGTTTCACGGATGGCTTCTCGGCCATGATCTTCTCCTGCAAGGGGCAAAAAACGCCCGTCAAAGCGCATATCAAAACGCCGCGCGAAATCGCACCGCGATGCCGGCTCTGCGGAGAATGCTTAGTTCAGGAGAAGAGCAAAAAGGGAGACAAGTGTCTGGCGAATGAAGGGCGGAGGACCTCGAAGCGGATTCGCTGCAGCGACCAGTAAAGCAAAGTCGGGGATCACGGCATTGTAGCCATCAACCGAGACAAAATGATCGAGGTAAAACGAGGGTGATGAAATCACCTGATCGTCTATAGCGCCGTCAAATGCACTGACGGCGGAGCAATCAGAGCAGCCCGTATCGTGACAGGCACCATCATCGTGGCTTGACCTCTCATGCTGAATGGTAGGATCAGCCTCAGAGGCTTGACCATGACAGTCTTCCATATCCATGTCGGAAGTGAGCGCGCCCGACGCCGCCATCGCCTGGTCTTGGAACCCAAAACAACAGCAGATCGCCGGCGCCACCGTGAGCGCCAACGCCACAACTACCGCCGCAATTTTGTTTTGAGCAAAATAGATCATAACATGCCATACAATGTTGCCGGAGGATGATACGCGGCTTTGTCACAAACTCAACCTGAGAGCGCGACGAGGCTTTTAAACGCTTGGTAGCTTTGTCATAAGACCCATGGTCATTATGAGTACCGTCCACCCTACTACAACGCTCTGCTAGGTTGACTACGAGAGGTTGAACCCGTGTGCCAAGGACGCACGTCCGGTTTCGCCACGATTCTCGAATTCTCCGGGCGAAGATGTGCCAGACCAGCGAGCGATCCGATCGCCTGGCACCATCAATGTGTCTGAACCCCGTTTATGATAGGGATACCTATTGCCTTAGGGAGCAGGTCACTTGGCAATATGGGCGGACAAATTTCATGAGCGGCTCGATGTTATGCTTATCGGCGGACCTTAAGGCTGCGACGTAGTCATCGCGTATCGTTTTCGAATCTGCACCGCTATTGCTGCTCCAGGTGAATCGTTCGACGCCTAGCCGCTTGGTACGCAAATCTGCAGCCAGGCGGCCATGCCGTCCGTTGCCATGTAGTCATGACGTCGATACCGCGAATGCAATGGTCAATCGATTCCAATAATCTCAGGCCGAATCCCTTCCCAAAGTTCTTTGCCTGATAGCCGTTATCCCCCCGATGAATTTCCTTTGCGGTGGTCTTCTTTCCGATTTTCCGGTTTATCTTTCGGCGCGCGAAAGCCGTCCCAGACCAGCAGTGCCACCCCACAGAAGATCGCCACGTCAGCGAGGTTGAAGGACGGCCAGTGGTATGACCCGAAATGGAAATCCAGAAAGTCAGTGATCGCCTGATACCGTAGGCGGTCAAAGACATTGCCGAGCGCACCGCCAATGATCATGCCGAGAGCAGCAGCCGTCAGCCTATCCGGCGCGCGCCATAACCAGGCCAGCAGCCATGCCATGATCGCGGTTGCAAGTACGATGAGCCCCCACCAGGGAATGATCCCACCGAGCATACCGAAGCTGACTCCATCGTTCAGTACACGAACAAGATTCAGAAAGGGCAGAATCTCGACCCCGCGCTCGAGTTCCGGTGTGTTAAGCACGAGCGCTTTTGTACTCTGATCGATACCCAATGCAACGATCGCGCAAAGGCCGCCCAGAATGCGGCTGTTCATGCCGCCGCCTTCAGATCGGAACGTGCATCACGGATTATCGACCAGGACGAGTGCAGGAACAGTCCAGCGATCCCGAAGGCGACGATAAGGTCGGGCCAGGCACTGCCCAACCATGCGACCAGACCGGCGGCGATGACGACTGCCGCGTTGCCGATGGCGTCGTTGCGCGAGAATAGCCAGACAGCGCGCATGTTTGCATCGCCCTTGCGGAACCTCAACAGGGGGAGTACGGAGATGACATTCACGACAAGGGCAACCATGCCGAGCAGCCCCATGAGGCCCGCATCGGGCGTTGTCTGCTCGAAGACCCGCACGATGGTCGTTCCAAGGACGCCAAGACCGAGCAGGCCGAGAAAGATACCCTGAACAAGGGCTGATCGCGCCCGCCAGACAAGGCTCCAACCAATTGCCAGGAGGCCGAGGAAGGTAATTGCTCCATCGCCGATGAAATCAAGCGCGTCGGCCTTCACCGCCTGCGATTCGGCGATGAACCCGCCAACCATCTCGATGACACCATAGCCAACGTTGAGGATCACGACGATCCATAGCGCGCGTCGGTAGGCCGGGTCCTGATGGGCCGCACCTTGCTGAAGGTCGTCGTCGCTCTCGATGCGGTCAAACCCATACCCCGTGGTTTCGACGGCTTTTACGATCTCCGGCAAATGCTCTTCAGGGGCTTTCAGGGTCATGATATGGGTCGCTGCGGACACTTTAACCGCATCAGGCGCGACCCCGGCTGACTGTGCTGCCCGCTCAATCTGCGCGGCATCGTTGGCGCAATCCATGCCAGAGACGCGGTAACGGAAAGATGGGACATCTGCTGCGGATCCAGCGCGGGCGGCGTTCGCCATGGGTGCAGTACTCCTGCTAGAATTAGTCAAGAAGTAACATATCAGCGAGGAATGATATGTATCAAATTGTCGCCGACCGCAATACCGGGACCACGGCTATTGAGCGAAGAGCGAAGCTGTTTCGCGGCTTTGCAGACCAAAGCCGCCTCGCGATTTTGGACGCTTTGTGTGAAGCGCCGTTAGCGGTTCATGAGATTGTGACCCATACGGAGTTATCGCAGCCAAACGTTTCCAACCATCTCCGCTGTCTTCTGGATTGTGGGCTGGTCGCCAGCGACCGCGACGGACGCTTCATCCGCTACCGCATCAGCAGCCCGCACATCACAGCTCTTTTGAATGATGTGGATGCCCTTCTCGATGTGGTCGCAGAGGGTGTTGAGGCGTGTGACAATTATCACCGGACATGAGCGGTCTTTTTGGCCGGCGATCCAAATGTTGGGTCCAAGTTCTTTGGATGACAATTCAGCCGCAGCCAATGCTTCACCCAACGTCGCTGCGTTCAAAGGGAACCGGTCACTTTCGGGATCTGAAAAAGACGCTCAAAAGCGACTGATCGCGCGCGATTTGTTCAAGACGATGGCAACCTCTGCGGTACAAGGGGGAATGTCGAAGTCAGACCAACCAATGTTTACACCCGCGCTTGGTGCCCATGAGCACACGGCGGACTATGATCGCGTTATCGCCGTGATGACGCGGGAACAGCGCTGGCGAAGTCGTATGCTGGAGGTGCTGGCACCATCGCCGAACCTGACCATTGTCGATCTCGGGTCAGGAACCGGGAGTTTCGCAATCCTGGTAAAAGACACCGAGCCCACCGTTCGGATGATCGCCGTTGATCCCGACCCTGCAGTCCGCGCCATCGCTGAAGACAAGGCCGGCGACCGACAAATCGAGTTCATAACCGCGATGGGCAACGAACCTATTGCTTCGGTCCTGCAAGGGACGGTCGATGCGGTCACCTGTTCCTTGGTGCTGCATCAGTGTCCGATGGAAGCGAAGATAGGAATCTTGGCGAATGCCTATCGTCTACTCAAACCCGGCGGTCGGCTCCTGGTTTCAGACTATGGAGAACAGCGTACGCTGCTGATGCATTTGCTCTTCAAACAAGTGCGCGAAGTTGACGGGTATGAGAACACAAGGCCGAATAAGGACGGCATGATTCCGAGTTTCATGGCGGATGCCGGATTTGAGCGCGTTGAGGAGCTCAAGCTCACCCAAACGCCGACAGGTTCGATATCGCTATATTCCGGTTGGAAGGCTGTGTAATGGCCTGGGGTGGACAATTCGTCTTTGGCGAAGCATTCGCCGCCTATTTCGGGCCTTCAGACGATAACGACCTGCACGAGCACGCAGCCTATCAGATTGTTTTAAGCTCTGAGGCCGACGCGATTGTCATCGATGAGACGGGTTATGAACATGCAGGCCGAGGGTTCCTCATTCGGCCGATGATTCCGCATGCGGTGCAGTGCGATAGTGACATCGCGCTGATTTACTTAGATCCACAATCCGGAATCGCGCTCGATGTGGCCAATCGGCTGGACCCGGACGACATCGCGACATTGGATCTTGATGATTTACCTTTCCGGGTACCTGCGAAATCAGAAGAGCTGGTTGTACAGCTCAATGATTTGTCCGCCTCGACTCCGAGCAATTTGGACGCGCGGCTTGAAGCTGTGGTGACAGAGCTTCGCGATGAACCCGGACGATGGTCGATCACAGAGGCTGCGGCGCGGGTCGGCTTGTCTGAATCTCGCCTGCGGGCCCTGGTGCGGAAACAGTTTGGCGTACCATTATCGACGTGGCTCGTGTGGCGGAAATTGGAATGTTCTGCGAGGGCGCTCACAACGGGAGCGAGCCTCGCCGAAGCCGCATTGGCCGGCGGCTTTTCCGATCAAGCGCACTTCACCCGGGCGATGAGACGGATGTTTGGCATAACGCCAAGCGTGGCGTCTCGGTCGCTTACAGGACAATCTTAGGGTCACGCCCAAAACGCTTGCGAAGACAATTTGCGGGTTTTCTCGCGCTAAGTTTCGGTTCCAACCGGTATTTTCAAGATGATCTTTCGGTGTCTCGCTAACTCTCAAGGAAATTGAGAGGAGATCAGCTTCATGGGCATATTACGATTTTTCGTGCGTTACAGTTACGCACCCCTTTTCTTCATCGGATTTATTGGGGCCGCCATTTGGATGGTTGAAAATGGCGCGAGCAAACTCTGGCTTGCGGCGCTATTGCTGCCCGCCATCGCATTGTCTTTCATCGCCGAACGGATCGCGCCGTTTGAAGAGATTTGGAACCACTCTAAAGGCGACTCAAGCCGCGACACGCTGCACGCGACCATTAATGAACTCTCGAACGCGGCATCCATCGCGGCGATTCCGATCCTAGCGGCGATGACCCATGGTTTCGATGTCTGGCCAAGCGAATGGCCGCTCTGGGCGCAACTCATGATGACAATCCTGATCGCCGATTTCGGGATCACTATGGCCCACTATGCGAGCCACAAGGTCGAAGCCCTCTGGCGTCTGCATGCGGTCCATCACAGCGTCGAACGGATGTATGGGTTTAATGGCCTTATGAAGCATCCGCTGCACCAGGCGATTGAACTCACCGCTGGCACAACGCCTCTCTTGCTGATGGGCATGCCGCTGGAGATCGGCGCGCTGCTCGGCTTCGCAGCTGCCATCCAGCTTCTACTTCAGCATTCCAACACGGACATGCGCGTCGGTCCACTGATCTACCTTTGGGCCGTCGCGCCGGGGCACCGCCACCATCACCTCGCTCACAAGGTCAAGGGCGATGTCAATTTCGGACTGTTCACTATGATCTGGGACCATTTGCTCGGCACATTCGTTAAGGACCGCCCGCAACCGCGAGACGGTGACCTCGGTGTTGCAGGACGTCCAGACTATCCGGTCGGGTATGTCGCACAGCTTGTCGAACCGTTCCGCAGATGGGACCGCAACACGAACATTCAGCCAGCCGAATAATCGATGGCGAACCTTGGCGGAACAATGTTAGTCCCGGTCCAGGCGCATGGTCCAAAGCAAGGCAAAGGCATAAACTTAAAGCAGATCGGCGCGGCGCATCTGGACTGGATCATGTTGGGCCTTATTCAAGGGCCTGCTGCGGGATTGAACTTGGCATTCGGTCTTGACCCAGCACTTTGCCTTGTCGGCCCCATGATCTTCAGCAGACTGCTGGTTTCATTGCCAGACGTCTTCCGGGCGTTTGGCATCAATCTTCTCGTCCTTGCAGACAGCTCTGTTCAGCGAATGGCTGCGGCACTTGGCGGGATATCTAGCTACGCTATCATCGTAAGCTGCAGCGTTCTGCTGTTTGATGCTGCCGCGAACTGGATGCCATGACCAGATGGCCCCGGACCGGTACAATTGATTCTTGATGCGATCTATTCGCCAAGAACTCGTCGGCGTTCCTCAAACTCTTCCTTGTCGATTTCACCCTTGGCAAAGCGCTCTTTAAGGATATCGAGGGGCGTTCTGCCGGTTGCGTGCGCGTGTTGCGCGGCGCCTTGGCCGGTTCCACCTAGCCAGCGCAACAAGAAAACGACAACGACAATGGCGACGGCGATGAAAACGATCATCATAATCGGCCCAAAAAACCATCCGTGCCAACCGCCAGACCACATGTGCGGTCCGCAATTGGGCACTTGCACTTGTTGCGCAAGTGCCAGCGATGACGTTGCCAGTCCCGCCACCACGCCAACCATTGCGGATGTGTATTTGAGCATGACTGAACCCTCCTGAGTTTGCGGAGGCAAGGCAAGCAAGCCGCTTCGCCTATTGAACCGCCCGCATGCCTCCCGTGTGGCGGTCGACTTCGATCTTCCGAACCAACGAGCCGTCCTTGGTCACGATTTCAGTAACGATGGTATCGGCGTCTTTTTCCGTCGTCTTGCCAACTTTCAGGTTCGGGTTCCCGGCCCAGTCGACACGATGTTCCATTATGTGCTTGACCTCGTCGGTGGTCAGGTCGCGCCGCAAGGGCTGCATCTGCCCGTAGCCGTGTCCGCCCATCATGGGCATCTGACCGGTCATTCCTTGGCCCATCATCGACATGTGCCCTTGGCCCATCATACCGGAGCCCATCATAGGCATCTGGCCTTGATTGCCTTGACTCATCATGCCCTGTCCCATCATCGGCATCTGTCCTTGGCCGCTGCCCTGGGAGGCGGGACTGTGCGCGATGGCCGATGCGGCCATCGATACCGCAAAAACACCTGCCAATGCCAATCCTGTTGACTTCCTTTTCAGCCTCATGGCGTCGCCCTTTCATTCATGCGGCGGAAAAACACCCCTTTCATGGAACGTAGGTCAGTGTCGAATATGTACATTGATCCTGGTCAAGTTCTTATAGGATAGGTCCCTGGATGTGACGTATGGGGCACCCTACGCCCATCTCCAGCGGTTGTCGCTGCCAGTTTATGCCGCCGCCAGATGAAGCGTTTGAATGTCTTCAGGCTTGCAGAGCTTCTCTACGGTTTTCAGCTTCAAATATCGGCCAATGACGGCCCATTTGCGTCCTACCTCGGCAACTACGCGCTGCCTTGATGAGGCTACTTTGGGTCATAAAGACGGGCTTCTATGCATTGCCGGTATAAACACAGAATGTAGCGAGAAAACGCGTTGACCGGTATAAGCGCGCGATGGACTGGAAAGGTGAATTCTACATAGGCGAAACGTGGCTTGTGTATCGCGGTCGTGCCGCGGACAACAGGCCGCACGCCCACGCGACGCTCCAGCTCACCGTGTCACTTGGTCTAGGGATTTCGATCAGCGATGACCAGGATCTTTTGATATCTGGATCCGCGCTTTGCGTAAAAGCCGGGAAACGCCACACGCTTCATCCATCAGACAATGCCGTGCTTGTGCTGATTGAGCCCCAATCGCCGCTGGCACACTACGTTCAAAGCTTTGCAGGAGACGCTGACATTTCCAGGGTTGACCCCAGTTTCATCGCACAAGTCAACTGGGATGGTGAACTTGAGACGCTCTTTGGCTGCTTGGAATTGGATTCTGTTAGAACTCATTCGCAAATGGACAAACGTCTGATGGAGGCTCTTGAGTTCTTACGAACCGCACAGCTAAAAGGCGCGATTTCCGCAGCCGCGAAATCGTGCGGTCTATCGGAACCGAGGTTACGGGTACTCGCACAAGAGCAACTTGGTGTGCCTTTGTCCAAGTGGCTTATATGGCAAGCCACGCGGCGGTCGGCACGAGCGATGGCGCAAGGCGCATCGCTGGCCGACGCCGCCTATGCGGGCGGATTTTCCGACCAGGCGCACCTTACTCGAACCATGGGAAAAATTATGGGAGTCACCCCCCGTCAGGCATTGAACGCGGGTCAATAGAGGCTCTTTAGAAACGAGCGTTTCGTTCAATACACGTAAGAGAAGTACTGACTATCTTCCTCCTAATCGGGAGGTGTAGAAATGACGATGCCTGTAATCTTGGCCGATTTTGATAATGACTTGGTCCGAAACACCGCAAATCGAATAGTCGGTGACGCTATTGATCCCAAAGACAAATTCGACAGGTTGCTCAGCTATGTCAGAGACGACATCAAGTTTGGTTTCCCAACTCGTGGCGACCTGACTAAGGCATCTGAGACAATCAAATTGGGTTTAGGGCAGTGCAACACGAAGGCGACTTTGCTCCTCGCCCTGTGCAAGGTCACTGGTATCCCAGCGCGGATACATTTTTCGCTCATTTCCAAAGAAATCCAAAGAGGCTTTTTTACTGGCCTTGCCTATCGGCTGATGCCCAGTGAGATTTCTCATTCCTGGCTTGAAATCGAAATCGACGGAGAATGGAAACGAACGGATGGGTTTATAAACGACACCCAACTGCAAGCGTCGTCTGAACGGGAGTTGCAGCGACGAGGCTGGACAACAGGTTTCTCTGTCGCGTTGGCATCACCAGGTCAGGACTGCGGGACATGTTCCACCTTCGGGGCGTTTCAGCAGATGGCCGCTGTCACGGATGATCACGGCGTTTACGACGAGCCTGCCGAGTATTTTCAGACGGCGCTTTACGAAAATCGACCCGGCCCGATCAAACTCCTGCTTTATCGGATATGTGTCGCGGCTATCAATCGCCGTGTTGAAGCCATGCGCGCGAGGACAGACACAACTCTGCCCAGTCGGAATACCCAAAGCGGTACAAGCGTATCGTTCAATACTTAGCGAAACGGATGGCGGAAAAGGACCTTCGAAAATTCTAATCGAAGGTTGATCTATGAAAACCGCTATCCAGACAGCATTCAGCCAAGAGATGTCCTTGGCCAAAGAAGCTTACAGTCGTGATCAGTTGGATGAGGCGTTCCGGCTTTTGGAGCGAGCGCACATACTGGGTCAGCGCTATTTCACAACACATTTCATCACGCATTGGTGGATGTTGAAAGTTGGTATCCGGAAAACGGATTGGCGTGAAATCAGAGGTCAAGTTCTCAGGATGATCGCGGTCATACCCGGTTACCTTTTCGGCTGGGTACCCAAGGGGAACACCGGCGGAGCGGATGTCTCGGCGCTCAAACCGATGCCAATTCCCGATGATCTCACAACACTGTTGAATGACTATAATGTTTGGACCGATGTGCTCCTACGCGTCCTGATATGGGCTGCAATTGCGGTCTTCGTTTGGATCGGGGTGTTCGCTTGGTCGACCTACGTAAGGTCTGGAGAAACCCGAAACATTGTTTCTACTTTTGACGGAACGTGTAGCCCTCTTGTGGGCTTTGAGGGTCCGGAAGATCTTGTTTGGGACCGCGAAGCGGGAAGGGTTTACGCAGTTGGCGGAGACCGTCGATCCTTCCGCTCTGGCGGACCAGGTCGCGCCAAAATTTGGTCGTTGCCCATGGCGTTGTCAGAATCGGCAGTGCCGGACAACCTTGCGCCCGCTGAACCGGAGGTGTTCCGCAGCTTCGGGATGGACCTGCACATTGATGAAATGGGAACCCGCCGCTTGTTTGTCGCCAACCGACCAAGCGACGGGCACACTATCGAGATATTTCGTGTGACCTCTTCAGGCGGCTTGTCTCTGGAGCGGACACTAAAACATCCGCTACTGCGTAATCCCAATGACCTGGTCGCGATTGGACCGTCGGAAGCTCTTGTGACCCTCGATAAACAGGCTGACGCGGCTACTCTGGGAGAAATTTTGGAAGGCGCACGCCAGCTTCGCACCGGCAAAGTGTTGCGCATTGATACCCAGACGGCCGAACTCCTCGCTGACGGTTTGCAAATGGCCAACGGGATTGCCCTTAGTCCGTCGCAAACAGAGCTTTATGTTGGTGAAACCATCGCCCAAAGACTGTCCGTGTTTGACCATGATCCCCTGTCAAAAACACTCTCTTTCAACCGCTATGTGCCCTTGGAGACAGGCGTCGATAATATAACCGTCAATCCAGACGGCCGTGTCTATATTGCGGGTCACCCAAAGCTCTTGACGCTCGCTATGGGCTATCAAAGATCGGAGAAGTCTCCTTCGCCATCTGAAGTTCTCGTCTACGATCCGTCTCGCGAGACTGTCGAACGGCTCTATGTCGATGATGGGTTGGAACATTCTGGTGGATCGGTCGCTATCGTCGATGAAGCGTTAGGCCGGATGCTGATTGGGTCTGCATTTGGTCCGCATATCCTGAGCTGTGAGTTTAGCCGATCCTCTGACATTGCGCTTTAAGTGCCATGGCCATGCGCGATGGATTGATGGCCACGCCACGTGCAAAATGGATTGCACGTTCTGTGGCGCATTGGGACGGGCTATTGCTGGCCGGGATCGTCTCGCTTTGCGGGGTATTTCTGTCGAACCTCACCGGCGTCCCAGTTCTTGTGTTGGTTCTGATTATTGGACTGATGCTCAGAACACCGAGCGCAGGCGACACGCAACCTGTCGGTCTCGATTTGGCCAGCGACACAATTCTGAAGGCCGGTGTCGCTCTTTTGGGGTTGCAGATAACACTGTCTCAGATTGCGGCACTCGGTTGGGCAACGGCATTTTTGGTCTTGACCAGCTTGGTGGTGACTCTTGCTATTGGTTGGCAGATTGGAAAATGGGCTGGCCTAAGAAGTGAAAGCGCCATGATTGCTGCAGGAGCGGTTGCAATATGTGGTGCGTCTGCTGCTTTGGCGATTGCGAGCGTACTGCCTCGAAAGACAAAGGACGACACTGTTGTTCTGTCAATTATTGGCGTTACCACCCTGAGCACGGCCGCAATGATCGCCTATCCAGCTATTGCCCGAACGCTGGAACTGAACGATGTGCAGGCCGGGATATTTTTTGGCGCCTCGATACACGATGTTGCCCAAGTGGTCGGCGCCGGCGCGTTTATCTCGCCCGAAGCAACGGAGACTTCCGCGATTGTAAAGCTGCTAAGGGTTGCCTGTTTGATGCCAGTCGCTCTGATACTGGGGATACTCTTTTCGGAGCGACGCCCTGAGAAGCCTCGTCGGGCTAAGTTGCCCCGATTTCCCATGTTCTTACTTATGTTTGCGGTTCTCGTAGGAATTAACAGCATAGGCCTTATACCGGAAGCTGTGCGTTCCGCAGCAAATAGTCTCTCCCAGGTTTGCCTCATCCTTGCTGTAGCGGCCATCGGCGTAAAGACGTCGATCTTTCAGCTTCTGGCATCGAGTGGGCGCGTCTTCGTCGTTCTGGCTGCGGCAACCGTCTTGCTCGGCGGCGGTATCCTCGCATCACTCTTTCTGTTTTTTGAGACGACTTCGATTTGAATCCTTTTTGAGGCGACCATTATGCGACGTTTGTTTTTGGTGCTATTCGTGCTCTTTCTGCTTGGTCCTGTAATCGGGATCGTCGGTGTTGATTGGCAACGCTCAGCGGACGCAAAGCGTCTAGAGCAGGCTTGGGCGCTTGCTACCGTTGAAAAGGTTCCTGAGTTCGGTACGACGCGCACCCTAGAAGTCTTGCCCCTTATCAATTGGCATAGCAACAGAGATGATTTGCGAACGGAACCGGGCGTTTCCTATTTGATTAGGACTGACGAGGAGACCATTCTTTTCGATCTTGGTTTCAATCGATTTGATGAATTTCCATCGCCCTTGGAACACAATATGGCGCGCCTTGGCGTGGAGCGGTCGGACATTGATACGATTTTCATTAGTCACCGTCACCGCGATCATGTGGGCGGAGCGGATTGGGCCAAAGCGCGATCCTTCTCGTTTGGAATCCAACAGGCGGAACTGGGCAATGTTTCAGTTTATGCGCCAACAAAGATGACCTATCCGGGACACACGATCCAAACGGTAGACACCCCCCGTGCTCTGTCGAACGGTATTGCGTCCACAGGGCCTATCCCTCGTCGCCTGTTCATTGGCCGCGTAGACGAGCAGGCGCTGGTGGTAAATCTTGAAGGACGCGGCCTGGTTGTGATTGTCGGTTGTGGTCACCAGACCGTGCCGAAACTGTTGGAGCAAATAGAAGCTGCTTTCAACGTGCCTCTTTATGCGATCATTGGAGACCTACATTACCCTGTGCCTGAAGGCCGCTTGTATATTGCAGGAATAGACGCGCAGCGCCGGCTTGCATCCGGTGATGGCGTGTTCGCTCCCATTGATCAAGGCGTGGTTGACAACGAGATTGATCTACTCAGCCGAGAATTGTCATTTCTGGCCCTGGGGGGCCACGATACGCATGACGCTGTTTTTGATCGGTTTGAGAATGTGATGGGTGATCGGTTTCAGCGCGTGAAAGTCGGAATACCAATTATGTTGGGTTCTAAAGATTAGTCGGAACACGAAATATGACAGGCAGCGTGACCCCTCAAAAAACCCTGCGGTCCGGACTCATATACGCAAAACTCTGAACCTCTCGGACATCTGTGCCCTGTAGTATTTGTTGAGCTGTTTGCGCTCATCAAGGTACGGAATAAAACGGGAGAAGTAGGCGCATGCCGCGGCGAATTGAGCGGGCCGGTCCTTACGTGGATGTCGCGTACGGTCAAGCTGCTGCAGAAAGATCAAATCAAGGAGTGAGGACCGAAAGCACAGCCATTTGACGTTCTGATTTCGCCAGCTTCTACGACCGGACAAATTTCACGAGTGGCTCGATGTCATGCCCGTCGGCCGCCCTCAACGCTGCGACGTAATCATCGCGTATTGTTTTTGAATCCGCGCCGCTCTTACTGCCCCAGGTGAAACGCTCAACACCCAGCTGATTGGCCAACAAGTCCGCAGCCAGACGGCCATGCCGTCCGTTGCCATTGGGAAAAGGGTGCATCTGCACCAACCGATGATGAAACCGCGCCACGATCTCATCGGTGTCGTAAGTTTCGTTCTCAATCCAGAAAGTCACATCATCGATATGCGCTGCCAGGTCAGTACCGATCCGGTAAGCATCAACGCCGATGTTTCTGGCTGTCGTCCTGTACTGGCCCGCCCATCGCCAGACACTTCCAAACATGCGCTTGTGCAGTGTGCGAAGGAAGCCGACATCAAGCACGTTGCGCTTGCGCGAAAACGCCCAGCGATCCGCATCGGCGATGTTGATCTGCTCGGCTTCGTTCAGCTCGGAACGCACCGTAATGTAGGTGGGGATGAGCTGTTCACGCTCTTCGGCCTCAAGCGGCGTTGCCGCATCGTCTTCAGGGTCGAAAAGGGAATCGCTCATGGCGTCTCCCATAGACGCCGGGGGGGCCCATCTAGCAACCCGCGCATGAGCCGCTGCCGTTCTGCGTGCAGGTCGGCATCATCAAGCTCCTGATCTTCGAGACTCATGGTGTGGTGCGTGCGTGCCAATTGTGCGTCGGCGATGTGCCTGGCTCTGTCTTCGACGATCTTTTGCAAGGAGGTGTTGGGAACGAGCGCATACACAAGAGTGCAATCAAGCGCCGCTGCCGCCTCGCGCAGCCGTTTCAGGGTGATCGTGTCATTTGCCTCGTTTTTTTCGATATTGGTGATTGTCGGCTGGGACACATTGAGCCGTGCCGCAAGCTGCCGGGCATTCATGCCAAGCGCATCGCGGATTGCCCGCACCCAGCCTTTGTCAGGCCGCTGAACGACACTGCTTGAGCGCAAGGGCGCCAATCGCTTGTCCAAATGCTTGCGCGCGAGGGCGCTTGAGAGATTTCTATCAGCCATGACTTATCACTTTCTGCACTTATGATACGTCATGATATATCTAAATGTCAAGTATTGATAACTTATGGCCTATCAATATGTGACTTTCTGATAACTTATAGCTGATTATCTGAACGTGTCTGAATGAGAGTGGGCATGTCTCTAACGACCCCCACGCCCATCATCTTGCCCATCATTGTCGATGCCGTGATCAAGATCAGCACCACCATGCGCATCCCCAACCAATGTCGGGTCATGATCCATCCGCGCATCCATCTCGGAGGGGCGGCTTAGCTCAATCGCGGTAGAGATACACTCGACCAAAAGTGGGTTGTCCTTCTTGCCTCCCTGCACGAAGCTTTGCATTGCCCCCTCCACCCACAGCTTGGCATCAATATTGGCCTGCTCGATGTGGTGTCCTGCCTGAGCGCCAAGCCGCTCCAAAAACACGCGTTGCGTACGCCCATTGCCTTCCCGGAACGGATGCACGTCGTTGAGATGATGCATGAGCTGGGCTGCTTGGTGTGAAAACTCCTGGGCAGACAGATGGTCGGACACCTGGTCGCTCACGTGGTCACCCGCCGCAAGGTGAGCATGGGCTTCAAATATCTCGTCCATCCGGCCGTCGATGACCTGCGGATATTCGAAGGCGCTGGCACCTTTGTAGAGTTCGGTGGTGCGGTACTCTCCTGCCCACTCATAGACGTCCTGAAAAATGTGCCGATGGATGGCTCGATAGTTTTGCGGCGTCATCTCAAAAGCCGCGTCCAACGGTTGACGCATACGCTGACGCGTCAACAGCGTTTCTGTCCGCAGCAAGTCGTCATTGTTTTTGATGTCGAGCTTGTTTTTGAGAACCGTATGCTCAGGCGCGTAGCAATAAGTACGATCCATCGCAGACACTACTTGGCGTCGCCGGGCCCATCGTTGCCCGAAGGGATAACACCATGGCTCTTGAGATGAGCGATAGCCCGTTCCACACCATCTTCGTAGCCCACGGCTTGCGCGTCCAGTTGATCGGCCAATGCCTTGTCTTCGGCGCGCAGCACCATGCCTTCGACAGCCATATTGGCTTCGTAGGCAAGGGCTCGCTTGCGCGCCGCGCGCGCGGATTTTTCATCTAACGTCATCATATCATTGTACAGCAAAACTGCGTCTTTCTCCAGCAAAACGCAGACCGCCAGCCTGCCCATTGAGGGCAGGCTGGCGGCGTGCAAATGCATCGCCCATACATCGCCTCTATGCAGCCTGCGTGTGTAGCTCTGCATCCTCAGTCTTTTCGTCCGTATCGGGATCAATGGCAGGAAATTGCATGGCTTCAGGCAACCAATCACGGGCGACCTGTTGATCCGGCTGACAGATATCCAAGCCCTTCACCTTGGCGAAGTACCCCGCCATGGCCGTCACAAGCTCGGACTTCTTATATCCCTTGCCTGTTCCGTAAAGACGGCTCAAACCGCTTTCTTTGAGAATGTCCTGCAATTGAGCCATTGAGCGGCGGCGCAAGAACCAGACATCCGGCGTCCAAAGCGTCCGCATATCAACATCAACATCCCTCGCAACCCTGTTGAACATGCTATCGCGGTTTGTATCCAGCTCATCGCAGTCGCGCTGTCCAAAGCGGATTGCAGACAGAAAGGTCAAAAGCCTTTCCAGCCCCGGATCATCGAGTGTCTGCACGAGGGTAAGTGCGTGCTCACGACTTCGGCTAAGCCAGAAAAGCTCTTGGAGCGGCTCTTCTGATTGTTCTTGTCCCAGCAAAGACAGCAGCGCGGCTGCTTCTGCTGCAAGGGTTTGAAGATACACGCCTCCTTCGTCTTCTATCTGCAGATAACGGACACAGTCGTGGGCGTCTGCGTTTCGCAGCATGTCAGCGACCAGCACGTCCTTGGCATGGCGCGGGGAGCGCAAAAGTCCCATTTGCACGGCGGCACTCTTTTGCATGGCAAAATACTGACGCACGGGCTTCGCATAGGTGGCCTTGGGTTTCGCGGTCGTAGCCTCGGATATCGATGAATCAATATCCTTGCGGATCAATCCTTCATGTATCTCAACGCTGCCGTTCGATGTCAGGCACACCACTGCCCCACCCGTTTCACCTTCGTCAGCCTCACGATAGGCAATCGAGGAATACCGTCCTTCGATGAACTCGACCCAATCATGCTGGGCATCCAGCTCGGCCACGCGTTTTTCAGCGGCAGCCTTTTGCAGCTCATAGAACTGCTCGACATCATCAAAATACGTCGTTTCATCTTTCCCAAACAGATCAGTGGTTAGCGTTCCTGTGTATGCCTGCATGTCAAAGATGGCATCCGACACGCTGGGTGCATCCCCGACTATTTGTTTCTTGATGTCATCGACTGACGTACACCATCCATGGATGACTTCTAGGAGCGCACTGCTCTGCTGCTTGTGATTGCCAAGGCTAATGGCTTCAGCCTGAGCCAGAGTGATCTGCTCTTGCTGCAAAGCACTTTTGGACATATCGCTCAATTCCAGTAAAGCAATCCGGCGCTTAATCGTTGAAAGCGACAGACCTGTTTGAGCACTAATCTCATCCATAGACCCACCCGCATCCACAAGCACCGCAACGGCATCCGCTTCTTCGAGAGGTGACAAGTCTTCACGCTGGATATTCTCCACTGTCGAAATGCGCAATGCATCATCGGCAGTGACATCCACACGCACATCGACGGGTACGGATAGATCATTTGGCAGGTCGCCTTGATCGACGAGAAGCTTCAACGCCCGGTAACGCCGCTCTCCACTGATGATGTGATAGGTGCGCTTGCGGCCTTCAGGCTTGGCGGCAACGAGATTTTGCAACAGGCCATCGGTTTTGATGCTAAGTGCCAATCCGGCAATGGTCGTGTCATCAAACGCTTTGCGAGGATTATCGGTAGAGGGTCTCAGTTTCGTTAGGGGGATCATTTCGATCGTCATGGTCTTTCTCCTTTTGGGTTTGGTTTCAGCTGCGTCACTCCACTTTTTCTTTTGAAGAATGCGCATGAACCTCTGCCCAGCGGCGAGCGTCTAAAAAGCAACAACACCCCGCATGCTGCGCGGGGTGTTTTAGACGGGCGTACCGGAGAGCAAGCACCCCACAGCTTCGCTGCTTGCAGCGCGCAGCGTCCCGCCCCACACGGCCTCTTGGTGCGGGCCAGGGCGGGACGAAGCTATTGGATCAGGTGATTGAAATTCGGTGTAAGCTTGGCTTTCAGGTTCCAGGCACATGCCCCGGCCGGCAGGCCGGGACTGCAGCTTTAAACGGGCTCTTTGATTTTGCCGTTGAAGTTCGGAACAATGGGTATGTGATACGACGATACAAAAACGCTGCACACTTTTGGTCGTGACGAGAGACTGCGAGTTAAATTGCGAGGTAAGACATGAACATCGGAGAAGCGGCCAAAGCGTCCGGCGTCTCGGCCAAAATGATCCGGTACTATGAGGAAACAGGCCTCATCGCCAAGGCCGATCGCAGTCTGTCGGGCTATCGCATTTACGGCGATAGCGAAGTCCATACGCTGCAGTTCATACGGCGCGCGCGTGATCTAGGCTTTTCGGTAAAAGCCATTGGCCAGTTGCTCGAGCTTTGGCAAGACCGGGAGCGTGCCAGCGCGGATGTCAAAGCCGTCGCGCTGTCCCACGTCGCTGAGCTCAAAGGCAAGATTGCAGAGCTGGAGGCGATGTCCAAAACGCTTCTGCATCTTGCAAAAAATTGCCAGGGCGACAAGCGTCCGGATTGCCCGATCCTCGATGACCTGGCCGGAGACCACTAGCACCAAGTGAACCGGCGCTACGCCTGCACCTTCAAATCCACGTCGCGTCTGAAGAACCCTACGGCGAACAGGCAGGTCCAGCAGCACTTACGGGCCATGGATTTCATCTGGCCCACCTTTCTTTGCTTTGTTGTATAAATCCGTATACGGATTTTCTTTGCCCAAGCGCAGGCTTTTCAATGATGACCCAAGAAATAGCGGCCATCGGAACAGCGATGCTGATCGTCAACACAAACAGTTCTAGTGGGTTTAAATCAGCGACCTGCGCCACCAGTGTCTGCTGAACCGGAAAGGCATAGATATAGAGTCCATAGGATGCGTCACCCAAAGCATTGTATTTCCTGATTGCTCCGCCGGGTACGAACGCAAACCAAAAAGATGCATAAGCGACGAAGACATACAGCGAGATCGGGAAAAGGGGTGTTTCATGCAAGGCTGCCGCAAGAAGCAGGGAAGCCACAACGCCGGTCCAGTGTAACGGGATGCGCTCCCTGAACTCATAGGCAAGAATGCCAAGACCAAAACACAAACCAAACCGGACGAAATGCTGCGTGATATTTGTTTCTTCATAGGTCCCTGGCAGGAGCGATAGGATGATCAACGGGACCGCAAGAATAGCTGACAGCCACAACAGCGTTGCCCGATTGTTGAGAACGCCCCAAAAACCAATGGCAGACAATCCGGCATAGCAAATCAGCTCGTAGCGCAACGTCCACAAGGACCCGTTTACTTCATCGGGAACCGGATTGGACGCGAACAAACCAGGCAGAGTGGCGTCCGGCGTGATCAGGCTGGCGGTCAGGGGTAGATATAAAAATGTCTGCCAGGACGTGAAATAAGCGCCAAGCGGTATAGAGATGAGAAGCGGTGCAGCAACGAGCGCCGTCAGCGCGACGCAAACAGCTAGCGCGGGGAAAATCCGCAATGCGCGCGCCACCCAAAATTGGGTGAGATTTTCAGAGCGCTGCCAACTCCGTGCTACCAGAAAGCCGCTGATAACGAAGAAGACGTTCACGGCGTGATAGCCAAGCGAAAACCCGGTTGCACCAACCAAAGGCCGTGCATCACCGTCTCCGGTCACGAGCAGGTAGCTATGGGATAAAGCGACGGCAGCAGCTGCGAGCATGCGCATCAAGTTGAGATTGTTGTCGCGGCCATCTGACACATCTGCCAATAGGTGATATCGGATCATGATCCAAGCGGCCTTCTTGAGTGAATGAAAGCGGCGTACACGGGGCCATGGCTACCGGGCGTGGTGCCGACAGCTATGACCCCGCAACTTGGCAAACGTGTCAGTACATGACGCGTGCCCCAACGACGAAGAAGACAGCGCCTGTATCTTCGGCATTGGCCCTGGCGATGTCCGCAGTCTCCCCGAAGACACGCTCATAATGGACGCCGACATAGGGAGAGATCACCCGGTCGATCAGATCGTAGCTGAGCCTGCCGCCGACTTCGAGCTTTGGTCCCCAGGCACCGACTTCCAGTTCATCATCATCTGTAAACGGAACATCAATTTCGATGCTTGGTGTGAAGATGATGCGGTTGGTGATCAGCCCTTCATACTCAGCTTCAAAGCGGAAGGTGGGATTGTCCGAGATGAAAAAATCGGCATCAATCTCGAACCATTGTTTGGTCAGGCCGTGTAACCCGAGCACGCCATAGACGCGGTCAGGACCATCTGGTGTATCGACACGGATGCCGGCTACAGCATCGAAGAAATCGGAAACAGGCATCTGCAGGCGCGCCTGATTTTCCAGTGTTTCGAACGTGTCCTTGTCTGTGTCGAACTCGGCTTCGCTTCGAAGGACGAATTTGAGCTCATCGTTGCCGATCTGAGCATCAAAATCCCAAGCCGCGATCTTCTCATCATCAGACACCCGATACTCGGCCTGCTCCGCCTGAATACCCCAGACAAGCGGCTCCGCCTTGGCCACCGCCGCCCCAAGGAACAGGGCTAGGAACAAGGCGGCACACATCAGCATTGCAATTAGGAAAGCTTTCGTCATGGGTTAGCCCTCCCTTTTTGTGGTGAGCGTGGCGCGCTGATCGTCGGGCCCGCCTTCGACGATGACTTTGCGGAACATGCCGCTATCCGCGTGGTAAGACAGGTGGCAGTGGAAGGCCCACTCGCCAGGGGCATCTACTTCGGTTTCCATGAAGACCGTGGTTCCCGGCGCAACACTGACCACGTGTTTGACGGGATCCCAGGCATCATTGCCATTGTCGAGGAT
>JALUWJ010000307.1 GCA_027019605.1 Henriciella sp.
GGCCCGGAACTGATGGAGAAGATGAAAGAGCACGCGCTCAAAATGGGCGCGAACCTGGCGGAAGATCACATCACATCGATTGATTTGGATTCCCGCCCGTTCAAAGCGGTTGGCGATAGCGGCACGATCTATACAGCGGACTCGGTCATCATCTCGACTGGAGCGCAGGCCAAATGGTTGGGCTTGCCGAGCGAACAAAAATTCCAAGGGTTTGGCGTATCAGCCTGTGCGACCTGTGATGGCTTCTTCTATCGCGAGAAAGATGTCGTTGTGGTTGGCGGCGGCAACACCGCCGTGGAGGAGGCGCTGTTCTTGACCAATTTCGCCTCGAAAGTGATCCTGGTTCATCGCCGCGATAGCTTGCGTGCTGAAAAGATCCTGCAACATCGCTTGCTCAATCACCCGAAGATTGAAGTGCGTTGGAACTCGACGCTTGAAGAAGTGGTCGGCGACGAGAACCCGCTCGGGGTCACGGCAGCACGTTTGAAGAATGTCGAGACCGGCGACATTGAGGATGTGCCAGTGCACGGCGTCTTCATCGCGATTGGTCACGCGCCATCAACAGAGCTGTTCGTTGGTAAGCTCGACATGCACGACAATGGCTACCTTATCACCGCGCCAGATTCCACGGCCACGAATATTCCTGGGGTCTTTGCGGCAGGTGACGTGACAGACGAAACCTATCGTCAGGCCGTCACGGCGGCGGGCATGGGCTGTATGGCTGCGCTTGAGGCAGAGAAGTTTCTTGAAGAAGCGAAAGCCCTGGAAGCGGTTGCCGCAGAATAGGCTAAAGCATGAGCGCGGCGATTTTTTCGGCGCGCTTCCAGCCCTTGGTCTCGAGTTCGGCGCGAAGGGTGGTTGCTCTTCGCTGCATGACATCTTCAAGTAAGGTCTCGGACTGGCAGTCGAGCGCTGCGTCCAGACTGATCATGATCTCTTCGCGATAGCGTTTTGCGTTCAACGCTGTGAGCGCTCTGGCATATTGCCAATGGATCGACGCATCTTCCGGCGCGGACAGAATGGCCGCGTGATAGTGACGACGGGCTTTGTTGACAGACGCGCCCATAATCGAGCCGCCAATGGCACCGCCGCGTCTGCGGACTTCCAAATGCCAGACCGCGAGGAAGCCATGCGCATAGGCATTGTCCGGGTCATCTTGAAGGGTCGCCTCGACCAGCTCTCTTGCTTCGTCGCCATAGCCCGTGCGCATCGCCTCGCGATTTGAAAGTGGCCGGGCCTTCAATGAGAGCGCGATGGCGAGCTGCAGGCGGGCTTCGACATGTTTCGGATCCAGCGCGATAGCTTCGCGCGCCTTCGATGCCGCTTCATCCAGCAAATGCATTGGCGGCATAAACTGTCCATCGCTGACAGCTTCGGCGAGCAAACTGCGCGCAGAGAAGGCAAGATTGTCTGCGGAAGGCTGCGTCGCCGAGAGAAGCACAGCCTCATGATATCGACCTTCCGAGAAAGCGATCCGTTGAGCTTCGTCCTCCGCATTAGCGATGGAAAAAGAACACAGTAGGGCGAGTATGAGCCACCTCATCCAGAAGATGATACGCCAATTCGCGTAAACGGCGAATCACAAAATCTCGCGATCCAGAAAGTTCGCAGTGATGGGATTAGTATGCGTTTTCTAGACAAGCTCTCTATCTCGATGCCCAATGCGGAAGAGCAAAGGGCTGTTCCCCCCAAATCAACGGAGCCAGGACATGGCGAAGAAAGACAAAAAAGAGAAGAAAGCCAAAAAGGCTGAGAAGAAAACGCGTGCGCAATTCGTGGGTGCAGCGATTGAAGCAAAAGGCTTTGATGTTGCTCACAAGATTTGGCTCGCAGGCGTTGGCGCTTATGGCAAAGCTTATGATGTTGCCTCAGAAGGTGTTGGCAAAGTCAGCGGCCAAGGCGAAGTTCTTTTTGAAGATCTGGTTGCTCGAGGCGAAGAGATTGAAAGCGACGTTCGTGCGCGCCTTTCTTCTAACACCGCGATCACACGTATGACCGAGCAAATGAACCGCGTTGCTGAAGAAGCTGCGAAGGTTCGTGGCCGCGTTGCCGAAGCAACTGGTGAAGCCACCGAAGTCGTTTCCAAGTTCCAGGCTGACCAGCGTGAGCGCCTTGAAGCTCGTATGGAGCGTATGCGTGAAGCACTTGGCATCAAGCAGTTTTCTCTGAAGTCGAAAAAAGCTGAAAAGCTTCACAGCAAACTCGATGAGCTCGAAGAGCAAGTTGCAGATCTGCGTGCGAACGCTGACGGTGCTGACGAGAAAGTCAAAGCTCGGGTTGAGCGTTTGAGCGAAGAAATTGCTTCAGTTGGCGGAAAAGCCAAAAAAGCAAAGAAAGCCAAAAAGACAAAAGCCAAAGCGGCACCGAAAGCAGCACCTAAAGCTGCAAAAGCGAAAGCCGCTCCTAAAACAGCGACCACTCCAGAAACCGATGAGAATGGCGGAATCAAAAAGCCAATCGGTGCGGCGGATGATCTGAAACTGATCAAAGGCGTTGGTGCGGTTCTTGAGCGTCGCTTGAACGATGCGGGCATCTACCACTTCTGGCAGATCGCGAAACTCCGTAAGGCTCAAATGGAATCTCTCGAAGGTATGCTTCGTTTTCCAGGCCGCATGACCCGTGACAACTGGAAGGCACAAGCGCGTGCCCTCGCGAAGACTGTCACCGGATAAGCTATACGTTTTCGTCATGCTGGTATGCATGGGTTCCCAAACCCGCGCAATTCGAGTAAGAGCGCGTACAGTAGAGTATCGCGTAGAGTGTAGAGGGGAGGTCTTTTTGACCTCCCTTTTTCATTTTCAGCACTGAGTTTTCTCGAAAAATAGAGCGATCGCGCAAAGCGATTCTATCAGATCGAAGCGTTGTCTTCGTAAGATCCGTTGCTCGCAACCGCACCGTCTGTCTCAGCCTCTTCGTCGGCCATCGCGCGGACGAGAGATACAAGGACACCTTTCAGGCGGTCATCCTTGATCCGAGCAAAGCTGCGCACGAACTCCATCAATAGACGAGAGGAGCCGAGCTCGTCGAAATCCTCGCTGGACGCGTCTGATTTAACCGGATCGAAGAACCATCCCGGCGAGACTTCGAGGCGAGAGGCGATCAGGTAAAGCCGGCCCGCGCTTACTCGGTTTGCGCCCGTCTCATATTTTTGGATCTGCTGGTACGAGATGCCAAGCGACTCACCGAGTTGGTCCTGCGTTAAGCCCATAAGAATTCTACGCCGACGAATACGATCGCCGACGAGTCGATCAACTTCACTCGCAGTCAGATAGGTTTGTTCTAGGTCTGTCATAGCGTTCTCGCGTGGCGGCACGGAATAGTGCATACCATCTCAGATACGAAACTAGATCGAACCGGTTTTATGACAAGTGTGTAAAACGCATTCACAATAGGCGTCTGGGCACAGTGTTGGACTTTACAAATTTCGCCTCGTGGGGAAACTGGCGCCAAATCAACAATGGGCATTTATTCTCATGCGTAAAGTACACTTCGCTCTGATTGCGACAATGGCCTCAACGCTGGCAATTACAGCCTGCCAAAACTCCAATCGTCGCGCAGAATTAGCCTATGTCGAGCGCCCGGTTGAGCAGCTCTATGCGCGGGCTGTCGAAGAATTGGACAGTCGCGACTATCAGCAAGCGATCCTGTTGTTCAATGAGGTGGAGCGTCAGCACCCTTACTCGGAATGGGCCCGTCGATCTTCGCTGATGTCGGCCTTTGCGTCCTACGAATCGCGTGCCTATGACGAAGCCATTACCACTTCTCAGCGTTACTTGTCGCTTAATCCTGCTGGGCAGGGGGCGTCTTATGCTTACTATCTGATCGCCGTCAGCTATTTCGATCAAATCATGGATGTCGGCCGCGATCAGAAGACGACAGAGCTGGCGCGCGATGCGCTGTTGGATGTTGTCCGACGCTACCCAGACTCTGATTATTCGCGTGATGCGTCGGTCAAGTTGGACATGGTCCGAGATCAGCTCGCTGGCAAAGAGATGGAGATCGGCCGCTGGTACTTGCGCCGCAATCAACATTTGTCAGCGATCAATCGCTTTCGAACCGTGGTCAGCGAGTATGAAACAACCAGCCACACACCAGAAGCTTTGCATCGCTTGGTCGAGGTCTATCTGTCGACGGGACTGAAGCAGGAAGCGCTCGCGGCAGGCGCCGTGCTTGGCTACAATTTCCCGGAAAGCGTCTGGTATGAGTACTCTTATCGCCTGCTAAGCGGGCAAGGTCTCGACCCAGAAGGCGCGTCAGAAGAACAAAAAAGGACGTGGCTACAACGCCTTATCCCTGGCGGAAAATAGCGCTTGTTCTCATTATGTTCTTTTGGTAATAGAGGCGTATGTTATACGCGCTCTCAATTCAATCATTCGTTCTCATTGACCGTCTCGATCTGGAAGCGGCTCAAGGATTCACAGCACTAACGGGCGAAACCGGCGCCGGGAAATCGATAATTCTGGACGCACTTGGGCTCGTCATGGGAAGCCCAGCGGACAGAAAACAAGTGCGGGTCGGTGCTGATCAAGCCAATATCGCGGCCGAGTTTGCATTATCGCCAGCGCACCCGGCATGGGGTGTGTTAGATCATCATGGCATCGACCATAATCGCGATGAAATGCTGATCCTGCGGCGGACCGTGTCTAAGACAGGGCCATCGCGCGCTTTTGTGAATGCACAGCCGGTGGCGGCAGCGGTGTTATCGGAACTGGCGGAAGTTCTAGTTGAGATTCATGGCCAGCATGCGGCCTCTTCGCTGATGCGCCCGTCGACGCATTTGGACCTTCTCGACACATATGGCGGTTTGGAAGAGCAGGCAGACACGTGTCGGAAGGCCTGGATCGCCTTTGAAGCGGCGCGGGCAGCGCGACAGCAACTTGAAGCCGATGTACAATCCGCGCGGGACCGACAGGAATGGCTGACCTTCGCCGTTAATGACCTATCCAGCATGGCGCCAGAGCAGGGCGAGCTTGAAGCCCTGACCACGCGACGCGGCGCGCTGCTACAGTCGGAGCGGATCACAGATGCGGTCAGTGAATCGACCAAAGCGCTGTCAGATCCGAAGCTTGAGGACGCGCTGATGCGCGCTGCTAAAGCAGTCGACCGGATTGTGCGCATTCCAGGACTGGAAACGCTCGACGATAAATTACCGGACGTCGCTGGCGGCGCGTCCGAAGCGCTTGAGCGCACTTTGATCGAACTCTCCGAGGCGCAATCTCACGTCTCGACCTTGGCGCAACACTCAGCGCACGATGCATCGCAGCTGGAGGCTGTGGAAGAACGCTTGTTTGCACTTCGCGCTCTGGCCCGAAAGTATGATAGCCAGCCAGAATTGCTTGCCGATACTTTGCAGCGCTTTCAGGCGGAACTGGCGCTTTGTGACTCGGATGCAGCAGCGTTTGAGCAAGCTGCGAAAGTTGAGGCTGAGACGGAGGCCGCCTGGAAACAGGCCGCAGCAACTTTAAGCGAGAAACGGACGCAGAAGGCTGAGGACCTTGAACGAGATATCCAGGCACAATTGGCGCCCCTGCACTTGGACCGCGTTCGTGTACGTGTTGCGTTTACGCCGATTGGGGAAGGGGAA
>JALUWJ010000308.1 GCA_027019605.1 Henriciella sp.
GCGATCTCAGCGAGATTGGCGCCCGCCTTCGATCGAGAGGCCGGCGGACCTGTCCTGTCGTCCGAAGTGAGTGAAGAGTTCGCCATCCAGGCGCTCGAAACCGCTTGGATCGAAGTTCGAGGATCAGATGGTACCGTGTTCCGGAGCCGCGATATGCGCTCTGGCGAGACTTATTTCCCAAGAGCCGATGCGGGATGGACGATTACTGTTCGAGACGCAGGCGCTTTTGAGTGGCAACTTGGCGACCGGTCAGCCGGACCGGTGGGTGAGCCAGGCCAGTCATTGTTCTCCGTCAGCGTGGACGCTGCGCATGACGCTGCTATTGAGGCGCAGCAGACCGCCTTGGCGGAAGCTGAAGCTGCGTCAAACGATCGTCGCTAAACTCTTAGAATTTTACGACAAGAAAAAACCGGCTCTGATCAGAGCCGGTTTTGTTTTTTGAGAAGAGCAGGGACCTTAGTCGTCGCTGTTCAGTTCTTTTTGCATCAACAGCTGCTCGCCGACATTCTCATAATGCACAGCGTTATCGCCAGCAGACAATGTCGGGCGACAAGCAGGTGAGCAGTCATATGTGTAGTTTTCGCCGGCGCGTTTTACCGAAACCCACGTCGTTGTGTTCGCTGTGACGACGACATCTGAGGAGTGAAGCGTATTTCCTTGAGCGTCGAAAATCATCAAGTTGGTCGTGCCAAATGATTTGCCGGTGACAAATAGAAGCTTGCCATCATGCACCGCTACGTCGGCGATATTAGGATTGCCGATAATGACGCTTTCGGCTTCAGTGGATAACTTAATCGCCTTGGCTTTTCCGGCTTCGACGGTGACGTGCCCGGCATGCGCAGCGGCACTGAACGCTGCCGCAAGACCTGCTGAAATTACGATTCTAGAAAAGGACATCTTTCGAGCACTCCAAACTGTTGCGCTATAAATGCCTGAAAGAGGTTATCTGAATCCTAAAGTGCAAAGAGCGGGGCGAGACTCTCTAAAATAGGCGCGTCTGTTCTGGTTAACATAAGGTGCGAATTTGTTAGTGAAATCGATTGTTCGATTCACGCTATTTTGAGAGCCGGCATCTAAAACTGCCTTCATTCGAGGAAACTCGAGCGTCTAGGGGACAAAACTTGTAACGAGTGGAGTCTCCCCTTGCTTAAATTTTTCAAAAACGAATCCGGTGCCACCGCAATTGAATACGGTTTGATTGCTGCTTTGATCGCTGTTGCGATTATCGGCGCGATCAGTGCCGTCGGTGATTCAGTCTCAACCACCTTTGATGAAGTTTCGACAGCCATTGATGGGGCCTAGGTCGAAGGCCGCGATTTTCATGACCTGACGTCGTGAGCTTTGCGCGCAATCATTCGGGCCGCCAAATTCGACATTAGAAGAGATTGGCGGTCACGATGAAGGTTTATCCGCAGGTCTGCTGTCAGCGTGTGGGTTTCTGGATTGCGCTCGACCTTATTCTATAAGGCGTGGCACGCATTTCGGCTTTGCGGCAATAATACTCTAAAATAACCCATATTATCAGTGTAATATGGGCAAAGGTTCTGTTTGCCGTCGGAGGTTAACAGACCCTTCCATTATGTTCAGGAATTACTTGCATCAGTTTACTGGATTTTCAGTGCGATGGGGTAGAACCAATCTCGTTCCGGGGACACCCGAAACTTCCGGGACGTCTATAACCTGCATAGTGGGAGTTTCCAATGCGTAATTTTTTCAAGAATGAATCTGGTGCAACCGCCATTGAATATGGTCTCATCGCTGCTCTGATCGCTGTTGCGATCATCGGTGCTGTATCTACTCTTGGTGGCACAACTGCTTCTACATTCGCGTCTGTTTCTGCAGCGATGTAGTCAGCAGTACCGTAAGGTACACTGATAGTATTGAAGCCGTCGGGTTCGCCTGGCGGCTTCTTTCTTTTGTGCAGACGATTTTCGTCAAGCTATCTTTAAAGGCTTTGTTTTACGCCTCCAAGCAGAGCTGTTTTTGTGGAGGCGATTTGATGATTCTGACTTTGTTTGCGGCGGCGTTTTTCGCCTTCTGTATTTATGCAGCACTGATCGATATCGAAACCCTGACAATTCCAAACTGGTTGAACGGTTGGTTGGCATTCTTGTTTGTGCCGGCAGCCATTGTTGCCGCGCCGGGGTGGGACGTTGCGGGAATGCATTTGCTGGTCGGCGCGATCGCCTTCATCGTTTCAGTTGGATTGTTCTTCTTAGGAGTCTATGGCGGCGGTGATGCCAAGTTCATCCCGGCCGTGATGCTGTGGCTCGGACCAGCGGGCGCAATGCCGTTTCTGGTCGCCACTGCAATCGCAGGTGGAATTTTAACAATCGTAATTGTCATTCTTCGAAGCGTCATGCCAAAGGGTGTCACGCCCGGATTTGGGGTCGCCACGTTCGAAGATCACAAGGGTGTTCCGTACGGTGTGGCCATCGCTGCGGGGGCATTTATGGCCGCTCCAGCGTCTCCATTACTTACCGATTTATTAAGTCAAATCCAACTTCTGAGTTAACCATGCCTTAGCATCAGCGTGGAATATTAACGTCCGACGCCTCGTATTTTCTGGGGCTTTGTAAAGAGAAGAAAGCGTCCTCATGTCACCCATGCGCCTTATAGTGTTGGCCGTCGCGCTCGTTGCAGCGGTCGTCGCAGCTTTCCTGGTTCGCAATCTCGCACAGCCTACGGTTGTTAGTGCACCAACCCAAACGGTCGAGCGGGTCGTCGAAGTTGAAGTGTCTCAGAAAAAAGTGCTGGTCGCGAAAACCGATCTCCGTGTCGGGACCTTGCTGACCCCAGATGAGTTTAAATGGGCAAACTGGCCGGAGAGTACGCTCAATCCGGCTTATTATACGCAAGAGATTGCCCCGGACGCGATGGAAATTCTAACCGGCAGCGTCGTGCGCTCCGCGATGTATGCGGACGAGCCAGTGATGCCGCAGAAAATCGTTCAAAAAGGCGAGACCGGCTTCATGGCGGCGCTCCTTTCGCCTGGCAAACGCGCCATGACGGTTGAGATTTCTCCTGAGTCTGCATCTGCCGGGTTCATCCTTCCGGATGACCGCGTTGATATCATTCTCACGCAAATGGTTGAGTTCTCGGGCGAAGAAGATCTTCCGCCTGTGACGGTGACGAAAACCATTCTCGAGAATGCCCGCGTTCTGGCGATCGACCAAACATTTGGTGACGTGGACGGTATACCGACGCTCACCGGGTCAACCGCGACGATGGAACTTGATCAGACACAAGCGGAACTTCTGGCGCGCTCAGCCCGGGTTGGAACCTTGTCCCTGACCCTTCGAAGCGCGGCAGACGCTGGCTTCAACGAAGGTGAGGCCCTCGCCAATGTCGTCGCTCTTAACGAGGTCGATTCAGGCGCCCGAAAAGTCATGATTTATCGCAGCAACAAAGTTGAGGCGGGAGGCAGCTAAATGACGCTCTTCAAGCGTATATTCAAAGCTTCAGCGATGGCCATGGCCATCGGTTTGGCGAATCTTGGGGCCGCGCAGGCTCAAGACTCGGTCAATCCTTTGGGCGTCAGCTCTCTGGACCCTGGTGAGACCGCGGTCACGCGCTCAGTTGAGCTCGGACTGAACAAGTCGATCATTATCGACCTGGACCGACCAGCCTCAGATGTGATCATCACCAACCCGCTGATCGCCGATGCAACGGTGCAAACAGCGAAGCGGATTATTTTTCGCGGCGTGACGATTGGCCAAACCAATGCCTTTGTCTTCGATATTAACGGCCAACCGCTGATCAATCTTGAGATTTCCGTCGATGTCGACACGAAAGTCATCGCGGACATGATCGAGCGTTATGTTCCTGATGCGCGCGTCGAAGTTTCTTCTGCCAACAACAATCTGGTCATTTCCGGGGTCGTGGACAATCTGGTTCAGTCGGATCAGGTCACGCGTCTGGTTGAGGCTTATTTGCCGACCGATGGCACGGCGAGTGTCATCAACATGATGAATGTTCGCGCGAAAGACCAGGTTATGCTTGAAGTTCGCATCGTTGAGATGCAGCGGACCGTCGTCAAACAGCTCGGCATCAATCTCAGCGGCGCAACCAATTTTGGTGACGCAGCGAGCCAGACCCTTCAGCAAGTGTTTGATGCGGCAACCGGGCGCCCGCTCTTCACAGACCCGGTCCTAGGCGACAATACGGTCGGCGAAGGTATTCCGGTCCAAGTCCTGTCGCCTGCGACACCGTTTTCCAATCGGTTCCGGATCAACAGCTCAAACGGCTTTGCGCTACAGGGCGCGGCTTTGGGTGGTTTGGATACATCCGTGGGCTACACAAACTTTGTCGGCGATACCGAACAGTCTGCGCTCGGCGCGCAGATCGATGCGCTTGAGCGGATTGGGATCGTTCGTACATTGGCCGAGCCGAACATTATGGCTGTTTCCGGCGAAAGTGCGAAATTCCTGGCTGGCGGTGAATTCCCCGTCCCGGTTCAGCAAGAAGACAATCAGGTCACGATCGAATTTAAACCATTCGGTGTTGGTCTCGCATTTACACCGGTCGTGCTCTCAGAGGGCCGTATCTCGCTCAAAATCTCGACTGAGATTTCGGAACTATCTACGCAAGGTGCCTTCCAAGGAAGAACGGCAGCTGGCGTGACCAATGAAGGTCAGGTTGTTACGGTTCAAGGACTGACCATTCCATCCTTGGTCGTCCGCCGTGCGGAAAGTGTCGTCGAGCTGCCATCTGGCGGGTCCACCATGCTGGCAGGCTTGATCCAGTCGCGTGCGCGTCAGACGATTGATCAGCTTCCGGGCGTCAAGAAACTGCCGATCATTGGGGCTTTGTTCCAGTCTCGCGACTTTGAGAACCAAGAAACCGAAATGGTCGTCATCATCACGCCTTACCTGGTCGATCCAGCTAAGAAAGATGAGCTGAAAACGCCTGCGGACGGTTTCGTGAATGCCTCTGATGCGAAAACAATTTTCTTCGGAAAACTGAATGCTCAGTATGCGGAGCCTGGCAAGGGCTTGTCCAAAGAGAACTACTCGGCGCCTGTCGGGTTCATTGAGGAATAGGTGTAAGAATGTCCAAGAAAACACTTCTCTCTTTCGGAGCCATTCTTAGCAGCGCGGCTTTCGTCGTTGCCTGCCAATCAAGCGGCCCACCGAACAATATTCCCGCGGAATACTTCACCGGAACGGCGCTCGATCGTCACGAAATTGGCGTTACGCAGCATACGGAGTATCTCGAGGTTCAGCTTGATCCGCGTGATACTCAGCTGCGCCGAAGCGAAGTTATGAAGGTTCGCGGCTTCCTTGATCAGTATACAGATGTTGGCCATGGGCCAATTGTGATTTCAATGCCGAAACACGCGAACAATCCGCAACTTGCTGTCGGTGCCGTGTCTGAGATTCGGGAATTCGCTTGGGAAGCCGGAGTCAGCTATGACCAAATGCTTGGCGCTGCTTATGACGCCTCGCAACGCACAAGCAGCCCGATTGTTATGGCGTTTAAAACCTACAAAGCCGTCGCGCCAAAGTGTCAGTCCTTGGCGGAAGTGGATATTTCCAACATCAACTCAAACAATGATCTG
>JALUWJ010000309.1 GCA_027019605.1 Henriciella sp.
GATCGAAACTCACCTCAGGCAATTGATCGGAGACCACCCCAGACACGGTCGGCGGTTGAATCCACGCGATCTCTTTCTTCAGCATAAGAAAGATACCCGCGACGAAAATGATCCCCGCGGGCACAGCCACCGCAAGCGATAGCCAATAGTGGATTTGGCGCAGCAAGCGCTTCGCATTCAGCTTCATTCTTTATCGACCGATCAGATTTTCTTTGCGTCAGTTTGATCAGAGCGAGGGGCGCCCCGTGCCTATGGGATTTTCGCCCCTGGCACCCATGGAGCACCTGCCGCAATCAACTCATCTTCGAACGCTGGGATCGTGACATCAACGAGTGTGGAAACGCGCTGCTTGATCGCCTCGAATTCAGATTTCGCAATATCCAATTGCTGTCTATGGGTCGGCGTTGGGCCATACGTTGAGCGTCCAACACCGGTCATGACAAATCCCAAGCGGCTACGAACCGTTGGCTGCGTCCGTTCAAAGATCGCGTTGCGCGCCTCGTTGCCATTGACCAGTTCAGAGACCGCATTGGCTTCCTGAAGAATGCTCTGCAAACGATTGTCCAGCGTCTCTGGGTTTCCGCCCGCAGCGCGCTGTGTCGCCAGCGCGAGCAGTTGGATTTTGTTTTCGAGCTGGCCAACCGTCATAGAAACCGCCGTCACGGCACGATCGAACTCGGAGACTTCCGCCCAGAATTCGGACGCATTTCCTTGAGCTGGCAATGCGCCTTCACGCAGGCGTTTCACCGTGAACGATTTCTGCCCGACAAGCTCTGTCGTTTGACCGCGGACGCGTTTCGACATGGAGACCGTGTACTCCCCAGGCGCGACGAGATAGCCGGTTGGCTCCTCCTCGACACTATCGTCGATGGCAACGGATGCGGTGTACGGATACCGCAGATCCCAATTCACGCGGTGGAAGCCTTTTTTCGCTGGTCCTTTCAAGCGGCGAACAACGGCGCCATTGGAGTCCCGAACCGTGAGCCAGATGGTCGGCTCGGTTTCCTGCAATTCGGCGGTGATCGCATCGAATCCTGGGAAAGGAGTATCCTCGCCTTTTTCGATCAAGGGCTCTTCTGCCTCGACGCGAGCTTCTTGAAGCGACTGAATGTCTTCCGCCAAATAGTAAGTGAAGTTTGCGCCAAATGGTGGGTTGGGCGCGCGGAAATATCCGTGCCCCTGCGAACCACCTTCAGAGAAGGCGAGCGATGGCTGCTCAATATACCAATGCGCCGTCCGGCCAGGGAATAGGAGCGCTTCCTCTTCAAGGCTTTCTTCGCTCAAGGTACGGAGCGGAGAGATATCATCGACAATGAAGAAGCCGCGTCCGAAGCTCGCCGCGACAAGGTCGTTTTCACGGCGCTGTATGGTGACGTCCCGGAACGCAATCGTGGGCGCATCACCGGTCAGCTCAACCCACTTTTCACCGCCATCAAGCGTGAAGAACAGCCCGAACTCTGTGGCTGTGAACAGCAGATTCGGGTTCTCGTGGTCTTGCACAATGCGCCAAACCAAATTCCGCTCATCAAGATTGCTGGAAATGCTCCGCCAAGTGCGACCGCGATTGGTACTCTTGAGGAGATACGGTTTGTAGTCGCCATACTTGTGATTATCGAGCGCGATATAGACCGTGTCTTCATCGAACAAGTCAGCCCGAATATCATTGACGAAAGCTGTATCGGGAACACCCGGAAGGCGACCAACTTCGAGACGCGTCCACGTGCTTCCGCCATCCTCAGTGACCTGGATCAAGCCATCATCGGTGCCGGCATAGATCAGGTTTTCGTTGAGCGGTGACTCACCCAGCGACGTGATCGTGTTGTACTGAGACATGGCATAGATGTCCCAGCCCGCTTCCCAACTCCACTGACGTCCTTGAACGGGAAGTTTCAAACGGTCTTCATCGCGCGTGAGGTCACCAGAAATCGGTGTCCAGCTATCTCCGCGATCGTCTGAGCGCCAAACTCGCTGCGACGCAAAGTAGAGGCGTGTCGGTTCGTGTTGGCTCACCCAAATCGGAGCGTCCCAATTCCAGCGCTCAATCGGGTCGCCCGGCAGAGGTTGCGGCTTGATATAGACAAACTCGCCCGTGGTCCGGTCGACACGGGTCAGATTGCCCTGCTGCCACTGCGCATACATGATGTCCGGATTGCCAGGCTCCGTTGCGGATTGGTGACCATCGCCCCACAGCGTGACGAACCAATCTGAGTTGCGAATGCCTTGAACATTGTCGGTTCGAGACGGACCGCCTTGGGAATTGTTGTCCTGCGTGCCGCCATAAACATTGTAGAATGGTTCTGCATCATCGACCGCAACTTTATAGAACTGCGTCACCGGCAGATTGTCGATAAAGCGCCAGGTTTTTGTATGGTCATAGCTCTCATAAAGCCCGCCATCTGAGCCAAACATAATATAGTCTGGATCATCTGGGCGGAACGCGATCGCGTGATCATCTACGTGCTTGTATTCATTGTTCAGATCGCTCCAAGTGGCCCCGCCATCATTGGAAATCTGGCTGGTATTGGAGACCAGATAGATGCGATCGAAATAGTGCGGGCTGGCGTACAATTCCTGATAATAGTGAGGGCCTGTTCCGCCGCTCACGGTGTCAGACATCTTCTCCCAACTGGCGCCGCGATCCACGGACTTCCAGATGCCGCCTTCTCGCAAATCGAGCTCGATGGCAGCGTACAGAACATCTGGATTGATTGGCGAAATCGCCATGCCAATCTTGCCCATATTATCGGTTGGCAGGCCTGTTTCGAGTTCGGTCCAAGTCTCACCGCCATCTTCAGATTTCCACAAGCCACTTTCGGGGCCGCCGCCAACATAAGCTGCGACCGTACGGTGGTGCTGCCACATCGCCGCGTAGAGACGGTCTGGATTGCGCGGATCAATCAGAAGATCGGTTGCCCCGGTATATTCACCAGAGGACAATGTATTCGTCCAAGTCTCGCCGCCATCGGTTGTCTTAAACACACCGCGTTCACCGCCCGGAGACCAAAGCGGGCCTTGCGACGCCACCCAAAGCGTATCCGGGTCTTCTGGGTGCACGATGATTTTCGAAATATGCTCTGACGCGTCCAGACCTTTTTTCTCCCAGGTCGCACCGCCATCATCTGATTTGTAGATCCCGTCGCCAAAGCCATTGTGCCGGCCACCGTGATTTTCGCCGGTGCCGACCCAGATGCGATTTGGGTCAGACGGATCTGCGCCGAGCGCGCCGATTGAGTAAGAGCCCTGTCCGTCAAACAAGGACGTCCACGTCGTGCCCGCATTCTCGGTTTTCCAAACGCCGCCGGATCCAACCGCGACATACCAAGTCGCAGGATGCTCAGGGACAATGTGGATGTCGGCGATCCGACCGGACATGAATGCCGGGCCGATATTGCGCAGCTTAAACGCTTCGAACGTCGCGCTCGACAATGGCGCGTCATCTTCCTTTTTGTCGCTTTGTGCAAACACCGGCAATGACAAAGCCATTGCAAATAAAATTCCGACCAATCCGCGTAACGCTGTCATGGGGTCCTCCGCCAACCAATTTTGCGGCACGCTAACACATTAGACTAGGTTGCAAAGTGTAGAGTTGGCTCCAGCGCGAGAAGTTTATCGCTTTGGTCGAAAAAATCCGTTGATCGTTAGCCGTCCTGCTTTCGCATCCGCTGGCAAAGCGGCCTGATTGTCAATGACACCGCTATGCAGGCTTGTTCCTGGATAAAGGATGAGGCTGTTGAATCGCGCATCGCTTTCGAAGAATTTTTCAAAGTGTGGGGCGCCGTCCTCAATGTACCTCGCAGGCGGCAGCCCAGACTTTTGAACATCACTCTCCAGCGCTGTTTTATACGCGGGATACCGCGCCTCGGTGAGCCGCTCAAACCCGGTCGAGAGGTGGCGGTAAAATCCGGTCCCACCATGCGGCGTTCTGTTTAGATAGATCATCACGGCGAGCTGATCTTCATCAAACCCATCAAAGTGCGGCAAGCGCTGAATCGGGGCCAGCCGCTCTTTCGGGTGGGTCACAATTGAGTACCAGGCCTGCCCCTCCCAGGGTCGCTTCTCAGTCCCGGCCTCGGCTGCGACGAGGCTTGAAACCGCGTCACAGAGTCCAGCAAGCAAAGCAGGCTCAACACTCGCGCGGATACCCGGATAGTGCGGATTGATGTGCGCATAACGATGGCTTGAGGCAGCCTCGACAACCAATTCGGGTGTTTTGAAAAAGTCGGAAACCTGGATGATATTCGTGCGTTCCGCACCAATCGATGACTGGGTGGATTTCGATAAATTCTGCTCAAACATGTTCAAGGTGAATTTCCAATAAAAACAGAGCTCTTTATCTGGAGCCTACCAACTTATCGCACTTTAAAAAACCGCTACAGTTTGCAATAGTGAGAAGGTGCGAAAAATTGAAAATCGCGACAGGAAGCGAATGGCGATTCAGAACAGTCCAATAGAGAAAATTGTGATCGTTGGCGGTGGCTCCGCCGGCTGGATGACGGCTGCTGCGCTCGCCAATGACTTGGGCACAAGTTGTCAAATCACGCTGATCGAGTCTGAAGCTATCGGAACGGTTGGCGTTGGTGAAGCGACCATCCCGCCGATCCGATACTTCAACCAACGATTGGGCATCGACGAAGCCACCTTCGTTCGTGAGACGCATGGCTCGTTCAAGCTCGGCATTGAATTCATTGATTGGTCCCGCATCGGCCACGCCTATTTCCACCCATTCGGGCATTACGGCGCTGAGTTTGACCACGTGCCTTTTTATCAACATTGGATGCGCGAGCACCTGAACGGCGACCAAATCCCAATCGATGAATACTCGATGGCTTGGGCAGCCTCGAAGGCTGGAAAGTTCTCACATCCACTTGCTGATCGACGCAACGTGCAATCTCGCTTCGATTATGCCTACCATTTCGATGCGACGCTCTATGCCGCCTATTTACGCAAATATGCTGAAGCGCGCGGCGTGACCCGCATCGAGGGACGCGTGACATCAGCACAGCAGCTTCCCAAGAACGGTTTTCTGAAGTCCGTCACGATGGAAGATGGCCGCGAGTTTGCAGCGGACCTGTTTGTCGATTGCTCAGGCTTCTTCGGGCTGTTGATCGAAAAGACACTTGAGACCGGGTACGAAGATTGGTCGCACTGGCTGCCATGCAATCGCGCGGTCGCTGTACCATGTGAAAAGTCATCCGATATCCTGCCCTATACGAAATCCACGGCGAAGAGTGCCGGCTGGCAATGGCGTATTCCGCTGCAGCACCGAACGGGCAATGGCTATGTTTATTGCAGCGAGTATCTCGAAGCCGATCAGGCGGAAGACACCCTGCTCTCTTCGCTGGACGGCGCGCCAACCGCTGACCCAAAACACCTGCGTTTTGTGACCGGCCGCCGCAACAAGTTCTGGAACAAGAATTGTGTCGCGATCGGCCTCTCAGCTGGCTTTATGGAGCCCCTGGAATCGACCAGCCTACATTTGATCCAATACGGCATCATGAGGCTACTGGCTTTGTTCCCAAGCAAGACCATGTCACCGCTTCTTGCC
>JALUWJ010000310.1 GCA_027019605.1 Henriciella sp.
GCAGGTGAGCCTGGAAACCGGCGATATTCTCTATTCCGAAGCGCTTCGTCTGATCAATCTCGAGCAGTATGACGCTGCGATTGCTGAGCTACGAGACGCCGGCGCGGTGCTTGGCCCGCACCCGGATGTTCTGACCTATATCGGCTTCGCAAACCGCAAAATGGGTCAGAAAGACACTGCCTTTGCTTACTATAACACGGCGCTCGCGATCGCGCCGAATCATCTCAGCGCCAATGAATATCTCGGCGAGTACTATGTCGAGCTTGGCGATATGGACCGGGCTCAGGCGCAGCTCGACAAGCTGAATGCGCTCTGCCCGTTTGGCTGTGCTCAAACTGAAGAGCTCGCCAAATGGATTGCTGAAGCGGACGCATGAGTTTGCGATTTGCGATCGCGGCGGGATTTGCCGCGATCGTAGCTTGCCAGGGGACAGAGCCACACGCGCCGCAAACACAGCCTGAGTTCAAAACATTGACTTGGGTGGATTCGACTGCGGATCCGGTGGCTCATCTGACCCAGCAACCGGCAACTTGCCTCAGCGCCCCCACCGATGCCGCAGTGCGCCGCGGCGAATTGCTGTTCAACAGTCCGCTCCTCTTGGGCGGGCAGGCAGCAAAAGCTGGCCTCAGCTGCGCCGCGTGCCATCGAAACGGTCGCGGCAATCCGGATTTTGTATTCGCTGGAATTTCTGGCGCGCCGGGCACGGCAGACGTGACAAGTGGTCTGTTCTCCAAGGTTAGAGCCGATCAAGTCTTTAATCCGGTCACTATTCCAGACCTGGCCGCGCCTGATGGCCGTGTCATGGTTGATCGAGATCAGGAAGGCGCGCTCGAAGCCTTCTTGTCGGCCCAAATCATAGAAGAATTCTCAGGGGCAGAGCCGGACAAAGCCGTGATCGCGGATCTTGCCGCTTACATTCGGTCCCTCGACGTGGCCGCGTGCGACGCCGCATCTGATGAGGTTCAAAACTGGTCAGATGAGATGGTGAGACTGCGTGTAGGCGCGGATCATTTAGCATCGGTGAGATCGGAACCGGCGCCAGCCTATCGGCTCGCGATGCGGGCAGCGCTTGGCCGCTTGCATGAACGCTATCCCGCCAGCTTGTTTGAAGACATTTCGCAGGAACTGGTCGCGCTCGGGCGAGCGCTAAGTGGGCCGGGGGGAGCGACAGCCTTGAGCGCGCGCCTGGATGCATTGGAGCGGGATTTAGAGCGCGGCGAACGCCAATCATACTACAACGAAGCGCAACTTGCGCGAATGCTGCGCTAATGCGCGACCAGCTTCAGCGCGAGATCTGGATCAGTGCCTTTGGTGTAGCGAATACACGGGCTGTCGGTTCCGCGCGCAAGGCCGAACAAAGAGGCTTCGCCGACCGGTTCGAAGCCGAGTTTGCGCAGAATCGCGCCAGAGGCGGGATTGTCAGTGAAATGGCCTGACGAGAAGCGCTCAATCTTGCGCTCATTCTCGGCCCAATGGAGCAGGGCGGCCGCGGCCTCGGTCGTGTAACCCATTCCCCACCAGGCTTTGCCAAGCCAATAACCAACTTCCCAGACTTCAAACGGCAATAGGCGCAGGCTGACGCACCCAATCATCCCGTCGATCGGATGCGTGATCGCGAAGGAATAGCTTGAATCTTCGGTCCAGCTCTTTGGGATTTTCTCCAGCCAAGCTTCGGCATCTGCAATCTGATATGGATGCGGGACGCGGCCGAGATTCCAGGCAACATCCTTCGCCCCAAGGCGCTCGACAATATGTGGGGCGTCTTGCGGCAGCGGCGGGCGCAGGACCAGCCGCTCAGTTCTGATGATTACGGGATCAGCCATCGCTGTCTCCACTTAGCGGAGGGTTGCCCTCTCCTCAATGCACCTCTGACAGGCCGGCGGTTGATTCTGTTTGCAGCGCGTAACGCCAGGCAGCGTCTTTTCCGCCCCGTGCCAGTGAGAAGAGTTGCTTTTCACCGACGCGTTCAAAGCCCAATTTCTCCAAGACCCGTCCCGATGCGGGGTTGTCCTGAAAATGACCGGCCACGAAGCGTGTAACGCCAAACTTGGCCGCGCCCCATTTCATCAGTGCGGCAGCGGCTTCGGTGGCGACGCCTTTGCCTTGTACGGCTTTATCTACCCAGTATCCGATTTCCCAAGCTTCATCACCGGTTCGGTTGAAGCCAACTGATCCGATGACGCCCGCTTCCGCGTGGGTGATCACGAAGGCATATTCGGTGCCCTGGGCGCGGGCTTTATTTGCATAGGCGACCCATTCAAGCGCGTCTTTCGGGGCATAAGGGTGCGGCAGCCGCGCCAGATTGCGAGCCATATCCTTATCATTCACGCAGCACGCAATCTGCCGTGCGTCTTTTTCCTCTGGCGGTCGCATTAAGAACCGCTCTGATTTGAACTCGAATGATCCACCCATTTGAGGTCTCCAACAGGAAGGCAAAGAAAAAGGGGAGGCAGTGGCCTGCCTCCCCTTGGAATTCTTTGGCCACCTCCTCGGCGGCCCTATCGTGACCGCGCTATTCTGCTGCGTCCGCGAGCGGTGCCACTGACACGTACTGACGGTTGCCGCGCTTACGGGTAAATTCCACTTTGCCTTCTACGAGTGCGTAGAGCGTGTGGTCTTTGCCCATGCCGACGCCGCGACCTGGATAGGTCTTGGTGCCGCGCTGGCGGATAATGATGTTTCCAGGAATCACGTGCTCGCCACCATATTTCTTGGTGCCAAGGTATTTAGGATTTGAATCGCGTCCGTTCTTCGACGAGCCGCCTGATTTCTTATGAGCCATAACCGGTCTCCAATCTCTAAATCAGCTTATAGCTGATGACTTAGCCTTTCGCGAGCTCTTTCGCCTGGGCGACCCAGTCATTGCTCTCAAACTTACCTGCAGCGCCGATTTTCTCTTCGAGAGCGTCGATGTCTGCTTTCTTCATCTTCGCGATTTGCGCGAAAGTGGTGATGCCTTCAGCTTCCAGCTTGCCTGCGAAGACTTTGCCGAGGCCCTTCATTTTCGTCAGGTCGTCAGCTTCTGCTGGTGCGGCAGCCTTTTTAGGCGCTGCAGCTTTCTTGGCGGCTGGCTTTTCAGCCTCTGCCTTTTTCGCTGCTGGCTTCTTCGCTTCGGCTTTTGGAGCGGCTTCTTTCTTAGGAGCCTCTTCTGCCTTCGGCGCAGCTTTCTTCTTGGCTGGCGCTTTCTTTCCGTCTGCGAGGATTGAGTCGATCGTTACAACTGTTTCCAGCTGGCGATGACCTTTCTTGCGACGGTAAGTGTTGCGCTGACGCTTCTTCATGATCAGCACTTTGGCGCCTTTGCGCTGCTCATCGACAGTGCCAACAACGCTGGCCCCAGCAACGAGAGGCTCGCCAATGGTTACTTTCTTGTCGTCGCCGAGCATCAGAACGTCATCAAAAGTGACGTTCTCACCTGCGTCTGCGGCGAGTTTTTCAATGACGATCTTATCGCCTTCGGCAACTTTATACTGTTTGCCACCTGTCTTAATGACCGCGAACATGACGCTCGTCCTTCTCAGAACTCAAAAAATGAAACTTTGGCCGCTGCCGAATCCGGCGCGGACATGAAGGCGCGGATAAACACTAAACAATCCACAGAGTCAAACCCATTTCCGCATGAAATGCAGGGTATCTCGCTTTTCTCGCCGAGCCCCCAAGAAAAAACCCCCGCGCCATTCAGCACGGGGGTATAGTTATCTCCAGAAATAATTATTCCGAATGGCCCGTGGAGTACTCCACGGGCCTTTTGATTGGTGAAAACTCTTAATTGGCGAAACAGGTTTCCATCGCAGCTCAAACAATTAGTCTCATGAAAAGCTTCGATCTAGTCTGGTCTTGTGGGGGTGTCGAATTCAATCTTCAATTCCTGTCTTCGTGGGTATTACCATTGGGCAAGTTATAGCTGCGCTCGCGTTCACGATAAGCATCCAACAGTTTTTGAAGCCTATTCATCGATTTAGGTTGCAGGCTTGGGGTGTTCCTCTGCTTTGGCTGTACGTCGGCGTGTTTTCTGGCGCCGCACTCGTGTTCTCGGGAAATCTGCTGAGATACATAGCAGTCGAATGGAGCGTTATCTTGTGGCTCGCTCCCGCCCTCGAATTCGCCGGAGCACTGTTGTTTTTCATGGCCTACCTGGCTACGGGCTTCATATCTCTTTCGCCCGCGAGGTTGAGGAGTCGCAACGTCTTAAGTTTCACGCGAGCGGCGTTCGCTATATTGTCCACTGCGGATGAAGAGAACTACGTCGCCTTATTCAACGACATAAGCGCAAACACAGCGACGTTAGCAAAGACTGCTGCCTTCGCGGATAGTTATCGTTGGTCCGGTGTTGGGAGCGGCGAGCCATCCGCTTTTTATGACTTCGTTCACCGTAAGAAACTGGCGGACGCTTCATATGCGAGTACGTTGTTCGAGCTTTTGTCAGACCCGAGCTGTTGTGCGACCATGGTGAGGCGAAACCCGACAACCGTCGTATCGATGTTATCGGAACTTTCGGACAAACAAATTGTATGTGACGCGGCTGGTCTTTTGGTGCAGGAACTTGCTCGCCAAGCAGTGCTTCGAGAAGACTCGATGTTGGCGCGCGAAGTTGGGTACAAAGGTTTCTCGTCGGTAGGGCTGTTCTTAAACAGCATGTTCGGTGATGTTTTTATTTTGCGAACATACAAACCGTTCTCCAACTTAACTTACCTTGGTGACGTAACGATCACACCCGGCGTAGCTGAACGACTTGGTGAGGCTATTGAGACTGCGTGGGAAAAAACGAACGAACTGTGGCACCCTCAATCTCTTTGGCAAACCGCCTCCGTTTTAAAGTCAGCGTTCTTTTCGATACGCTATTCGGATTCGCGAAAGGCGCGGCATGAATTAGAACATTTTCGCCTCTACACTTCCGTCGCTAGAATTTTGAAAGCCACTGAAAAACGCGTCTCGGAGAATAAATACGAACCGAAATCGCTTTATGCGAAGGACGATAAAGTGAGTCATGATGATACAATGCCAGGATTGGCGGCTAGAATTGCAATAAACGCGTTAAACAGCGTTTCAAACGATTTCGAAGGCCCCGAAGACAGACGTTGGTCGGACGTATTGACCATCATGCGCGAGCTGTTTCCGAGTATTGGAGAAGCGCCTGATGGTTTGTCACCGACCCAACAACACGCGATGTTGATGATAGATGAGAAGTTAGCGGATAACATGGACGGTTATTATCCTGCTCTTACTCGAGTCTTGTTATCGGTAATCGGTCCCCATGGTTCGCGCGATCAGAAGAATCAAACCGCCTTTCGAATTCTAGAAGACGTCGCATATGCGCGATGGAAGAAGTTTCCTGCGCTGCACAATAAAAAGCCCGAAAAAGTGGAGGACAAACTCCCTCCCAACGTTACATTCGATTCCACACGATCGGTGCTCGAATATACCTACCGTTCAGGGGAGACCGTTGAAACGAATCTCTCGACGCTGGCGGTTCCATCCATCGACCTTTTTGATCCTTCACTTCGCAGGCGACAGGTAAAAATGTGAGCAGTTCACCAACCGCCTCACCAATTCCGGATTCACCCGCACCACGCCATTTGACTGCAACTGAAAATCCGCCCCCGAAAACGTCTCTTTCTCAACGAGCTTGAGCACTTTGCGATCCACCACCGGCCTCAGGGGCTCCATCCGATCAAACACAAACGAATGTCGCTCGGGCTCACTGCTGTTGTGCAAGATACCAATAGATGGGTCAGACCCATCCGCGATCACCTCAATCCGTACCCGGCTTTCTAGAATGCCGTACACATAGTTCAGCATAGCGTTGATTGGATGCGTCGCGTTGCGATTTCTAATCCGATATTGCGTTCGATGTAAGGATGACCTTGAAAAGAAACGCCGCCACTCATCTGGAATTGGGAAAGCCGAAGTCGCTTTCCATTTTAGGTCGAGCGAACGCCATGCAAAGAAGTATCCCTGCGCAACGGTTCCTTCAATTGCCAAGAGTTCGCCAATACTGCTGGGTGGTATTCTTTCCAAATCCAAAAGCGCCGTTTCCGCCTTTGCTATGGCTTTGGACCGAGAAGCGCTCTCTGGTAGGAATCCCTCAAGTGTTACTAGGGTCTCTTCGATCTTTTTTGCGACCAGCGGAACTGCAAAATCTAAGCGGGCGGATTCATCACGCTGCGTTTCTAGCTGCCAAGCAACTTGCTTTGGGTCGGCGGCATATCCATTAGCCGACATAATTGATTGAACACGCCCATCATAAGCTAATCGAATAAGATCGACCTTTTGATCATAAAGCCAATCAATAGCGTCAATGCTTATGGAGCCATTGCCATCAACAATTACAATTCGCGGCGGAATATCTAATGCGCCCTTGAAAAACTCAAAGCGGGCAGCTTTTTGCGGATAATGGGTAAAGCCGTCTTTTATGATTAAGCGGCCTTTATCGACATTAATGGAAAGCCCGTTACCGGTTAAAACCAAACCGGCTTTACGGGTTTCCCGCCTTTTCCGTTTTGGAATTTGTTTTTGATATTCTGATTGCCAATAAGCGCACCGAATTGGCCAATCATCATTAGAATCAATTATATTATCGGATAGAGTTTCCATTAAACGCATCACCCGGAAAAGATTGCGCTTTTTATATCATGAATAACTTACCGGAAATAGATTTAAGTGAGAAAGTTTCATTAGATACGGCGTGGTTTCACTACGCGGATTTGGCGCTGCAAACCTCTAACAATCGGGAAAGGTACTATAGTCTTCGTTTCCCACGGACTACCGAAAGTTCTGCTGAAATTGATAGACGAGAAGCGCAATTGTTAAAGTTTACACGCGGTCTGCGCATAGACTTTACCGCTTTCATAAGAGAAGGCTATTTCATCGCATTCGGATGCTATCTTGGTGAAGGGAAACCATCGAGCGAGCACATTCAAATCAACAAGGCGTTTTTTGACCCGAATGCTGAAGGTTTCAAAATCGACTACGACGAAAACCGTGTTTGTGCGTATGGGAAATCCTATGTCGATGTCGAAGTGCTCCCGAACGCGGACCAACTTAGGGCGCACTATCCAACCAAGTTTCCTGATTTAGACAAATCAAACGATGGAAAACCTATCACTGTAGTCCCGGGGCCGAAGGTGAAAATGGGTCGTCCGGCATCGGAAGGCATTGAAAAGGCGATTGTTGCGCTAAAAGCGACCGACCCTGATTTCGCCGGTAAGTATCGTGGTCCACAATGCGACCAAGTCCGCGAGTATCTATTCCCAGAAGGTGTCGATCATTTGAACCCACCCAATGGCTACCGAGACGGTGCTATTAAAAGCAGATTGAGGAAGCTGGTTCCCGTCACAAAGTCATAAAGTAGTTTATGACGAATTCTGCACTTTATACCTTTAGAAAACAATGCACTAGCTTGCTATCTTGTTGGGGTCCCGCCGAAGCTCGGCGTAACTCGGAACAAGACGATGGCTCGCAATCGCGACTACAAAGCAGAATACAGACGCCGCATCGCGCGCGGCAAAGCCATTGGTCTGTCCAAGGCTCAGGCCCGCGGTCACCCGCGCAAGGGTGAGCCACTAGCGAGTTCAACTGCGGCCAAACCCAAGGCTGATGAGAAGATTGTGTTCGCTATTCGAGCGATGCACGGCGGTACATCTATGACAGCCGCGGCCAAACAAGTCGGCATGTCGCCGAAGCGACTCAGCAAGTTCATCAAAGCTCATCGCGTGGCGCGTCGTAAGGGCCGAAGTTGGGTCATGACCGATCGATTGAAACGGCAAGTTCCGATCATCGTCGGGGCGACAACCAAAGTGATTGTCGTCGGCAACTTCAAAGATGCGAGCCTGGTCGCTCATTACCACAATGCGGTGAACCAATTCGCTACCGGTGAAGACTGGGACGCAATGGCCGGATTCAAAGGGCAGACCGTTACCGATCACAAGGGTGTCACCCACAAGCTCGAAACCGACCCGAATGCTTTGGCTCGTTACGCATCGAAGGACGAGCCTGAATTCTACGAAATCTACAAAGTTATTGCAGCGTGAAAGGCCACGAAGATGGACGATATTATCTCAAAAGAAGAAAAACAGCGTGAGAAGGACTATCGAAGACTTCGTACGCGAACCCCGGTTTGTTTGACATGCGGCTATAGCGGCAGCTCCAGCTCCATGCATTATTCTCATATTGCACCGAGACGCTTTCACGATGACGGCGGTGTTCAATGCCTCAATTGTCATGGTGAGCGGTCCGCCGCAGAGCGCGGTCTTTCATACGAACCGCAATCTGAAAATCCGCAAATGGAGACGATCGGACGGTATCTTCTTGCGCTTGCTGAATGGCTGACCAGGATTGCTGAGACCATCGCGGCCTTTGGCGCGTGGTTGCTCGATTTTGCCGAAAGCTCGCCGAATGTCGAACCGGAGGCAATCGCATGAGGTCTCCAGCTTTTGTCCGCGCGTACACGGAATATCCAGGTGCGGTGCCGCTTGGTTCGAAGTGGAAGCCTCCCCAAGCAAAACCTGATCCCGATTTCCAATTGATCTTTGATTGCGAGACAACGGTCGACGCTGCTCAGGCGCTACGCTTTGGAGTGTTCCAGTTTCGTGAGCAAGGCCGATTGAGGACCACGGGGCTTTTCTATGATCCCGTCACGATGACGACGGCTGAGGTCGAACTGCTCAAACGGGTCGCGGACGAGCGCGGCTTCTGGTGCGGAAACATTCAAGCCTTTCGCGATAAGGTTTTTCTGGCCGTCGGCTATGAGGCCGCTGCGAGTATCATCGGTTTCAATCTGCCATTCGATCTCGCGAGAATAGCAATCTCGGAGACCGAAGCGCGCCGCGACATGCGTAATGGGTTTTCGCTTTCATTAGGCGCTGATCCAACCATTCCCAACGCGCGGGTAAAACACTTGAGTGGCAAAGCTGCGTTGATCGGATTTGCAAGCCCGGCGGAACAACGAGATGGCCGGAGCTCGCGGAACAATGGCGACCGCACCAAACCTCACCGCGGCACATTCGTGGACGTCAGAACTCTTGCTGCCGCAACGCTAAGTCAAAGCCATTCTTTAGCGAGCTTGAGCAAAGCGCTGGAGGTCAAAACCCCCAAGCAGTCGACCGATGAACATGGCGCGCGCTTGACCGAAGAATACATAGATTATGCGCTCGATGACGTTCAGGCCACGTGGGAGTGTTATGAAATTCTCAAGCAAAAGTACCAAGCGTTTGGGCTATCGACCCCAGTCGAGAAGATCATGAGCGAGGCGAGCATCGGTAAAGCCACGCTTTCCGAGATGTATATCCAACCATTGCTGAAATGCCGCCCTGATATCCCACGCCAACACTTTGGTACCGCGATGGCGTCTTACTTAGGTGGCCGCGCCGAAGTCAGGGAACGCAAACGCATAGTCGAAGTGATACAAACAGACTTTAAGTCCATGTATCCGACCGTGAATGCGCTGATGAAAAATTGGCGGTTCATGATCGCCCAAGAGTTTTCGGAAACTGACAGCACCGAAGAGACACAAGCCTTCTTAGAGCGGGTCACACTTGATGACCTTAAAAAGCGCGGCACCTGGGAGCAGTTGCACACGCTGGTCATGTTGAAGCCGGACAGCGATATTTTGCCGCTGCGCACGCAATATTCAAAGCCTCACGACAAGACCAAGAATAATCTGACTATTGGTCTCAACATCGTCAGTTCCAGCGTCAGCATGTGGTGCACGCTCGCTGACGTGATCGCATCCAAGATGTTGACGGGCAAAACCCCCGTCATTGAGAAAGCCATCACGTATCAGCCAGGCCCAATTCAAGACGGGCTGAAGCCGATCAACCTGTTCGGAAACCCTGATTACAAAGTCGACCCGCGCACGGACGATCTATTCCTGAAGCTCATCAATCTGCGTGACGGCATTCCGAAATCAGATCCTGACAATTTGGCGCTCAAGATCCTCGCGAACTCGACTTGCTACGGCATTCTAGTGGAGATCTTGCGAGACAGCGTTTCCAAGAAACAGCCGATCGATGTTTATGGCGCGGACGGGCTTTCATTCAAAGAGTCCCTTCTCGCAACTGAGGAGCCCGGCAAGTATTTCAACCCACTGCTCGCGAGTTTCATTACCGGAGCCGCGAGGCTCATGCTGGCGCTCACCGAGCGTCTTGCCGACGACCGCGGGCTAAGTTGGGCGTTTTGCGATACCGACAGTCTGGCACTCGCGCGACCCGAGAGGATGCCACGCGAAGAATTCCGCGAACGCGTGTGTGAAATCGTAGATTGGTTTGCCGCGCTTAATCCGTATGAAAAAGCCGGATCAATCCTCAAAATTGAAGATGTGAACTTCGATCCCGACAGCGAGGCATTGAAACCACTCTTCTGCTACGCGGTTTCTGCGAAGCGCTATTCGCTTTTCAACATCAGAGATGACGGGAAGCCTATCATTCGCAAAGCGTCCGCGCATGGTCTTGGGCATTTGCTCGCGCCGTACACCGGAGAGCTTCCAAACCCTGAGCTTGGCAATATCGGCGTTTCGCGGTGGCAGCATGATTTGTGGCAACCGATCATTTGCGCGGCACTTGCGGGCCAGCCCAATCGCGTGCGCTATGATCATCATCCAGCGCTCAGCGAACCCGCGTTGCAACGCTACGGGGCGACGAGTCCAGCGATCTTGCGATGGATGAAGCCCTTCAACGAGGGCAAGTCATACACTGCAAGCGTAAAGCCATTCGGGTTCATGACCGCTCCGATGGTGAGGACGGGCGCGTTTTCGCAGCAGCAATCTGAGAACATCGTCTTAGATGTGAAGCGGGGGCGACCCAACAAAGCGCGCCCGCCAAAGCCGATCGCGCCATTTGAGCGCGATCCCGCCTTGGCGGCCAGAATGGCTTTCGATCGCGAAACCGGGGAGTCGGTACCGATCGATCGGCTCAAGACGTATCGAGAAGCGCTCGCGCTCTATCACCTGAGTGCAGAAGATAAATTTGAGAACGGTGGCCCGTGCGACATCGGAACAACGCGGCGTCGGCATGTCCTCGTCGAAGAAATCATCCTTATCGGCAAAGAGGCCAATAAGGTTGGTGAAGCTGGGGAAATCGACCCGATTTGCGGCGAAACCCTGACATTCAATCCCCATAGAAAGGAATCGAAGAATGGGTAGAGAGTACACTTACTATCGCGCCACATGTGGCAAATGCGGCAACTCCGGGCGCATTACAATCGAAGAAGATGATTGGCTTCGCTGGAGAGTTACGGAGTTCGAGAACTTCAGCGGTCGCGTTTATATCACCGGGGTCAAAGCTGAAACGCTCTCTTGCGAGAGTTGTGGAGCGACAGGCTCGGCTGCCATAAAGCACGCGCTCGAGCCGTTTGACTTCCCGAAGCAATAAGTATGTCAGCTCGGCTTCATGTGGCTAGAGATCTCAAACAGTTTTGACCGTGGCTGCAAGTTTCACACTTGAACAAAAATCACTGATCCGATCCAAACCAAGTTATACCAGGCGTGAATCACAAACGCGAGCATCCAACTTTGATCAAAGTCTTCATAGTGCACGCCGATGACCAGCGCTGGAATAAAGACTGCGACCAACGCCAGTTGTTCTCGAAGAACTACATGCGCGAATGCAAACAGGGCTGCAACCATAAGTGATGCGATCGAGAATACGCCCACCCTTGTCGCGAGCTTGTTGATGCTCAAGAGCCGTTCGTGAAGAAGCCCTCTGAAAATGAACTCTTCCAAAAAAGGAAACGCAATGATGGCGGTCAATAAAACTTCCGCGCTCGGCTGTTCGATGTAGCTGTATTTGTCTGTGACCATGGTGATCGTGAGAAAAACCAATGGTGCACAGACTATTGAAAGCGTGAGCCGTCCACTGCGGTTTAAGATTTCCGACCCGCACTTCCTGTCATCCTTCGCCTCGTTCCCCGCCATGCAGCACCGATACCCGCTAACAGCATTACGAACAGGAGTGTAGGATCGCCGTCAGACCCGGGGGCTGCAACCGTACAGCCGCCACCGCCACCGCCCGATGAGGAGGGAGGAGGAGGAGGAGGGGGTGGTGGTGGTGGCGGCGGCGGAGGCGGAGGAGGAGGTGGTGGTGGTGGCGGCGGAGGAGGTGGGGGTGACTGTGAAGTCGCAACAGAAAGTTGATACGAGCCCGTTGTGGTAGTGGGACTAAACCCCGACACCCGAACGTAGAAGTTGCCGGCTCCCAAATTCCGCACAATACGAAAGTTTGCCCCTTCGCCACCATCATCATTCGAGGCGAGAACATTGCCCAATGAATCTTGTAGTTGTCCGACGGTATCTGTAGAGCCGGTAGTCTCTATGATCACTTCTTGGGGACCATTTAGGGCAAATAAATAATAGTCGATATCGCCTACAGGGTTGATCGCGCCATTGATCGGAGTCCCGACCACAATAACGCCAGCTCCATCTCGGGTGTCATTTCCGCTTGGAGGTGGAGGTGGAGGTGGAGGTGGAGGTGGAGGTGGAGGTGGAGGTGGAGGTGGTGGCGACCCAGATCCGAATATTAGCGTGGAATTGAAGGTCACCGAGTTAATGAAGGTGCTGTAACAATCAAACTCACTCAAAACAAAATGAACATAGTATTCGCCATTGGGGGGGCGAGTGAAAGGTTGATTGCTCCATGTTAAATTGCTGGCCGTCTGATTGGGGGCAAGCGTTCCATTACCTAAATTCGGAAAGTCCGCTAAATCAATTGTGCCTCCTGTAAAACCCGGTCCTACCGGATCAGGGTCTGAAGAAAACCAGAGAATTACACGTATTGATCCAGACGATCGGGCTGTGCTTCTATTGGCAATCCGGGCTATGGAACCGTCCCAAGTGCCCGCCGCTAAATCAATCGAATATTCCGTATTGCCTTCGATCCTTAAATCGGTTGTTCCGCACTGAGCGAGAGCAGCAGGCGTGTAAACTATATATGCGACGGGAGCTGCAGCGAATGCTTTCCAAACGTTATTCATTTTCCACCCCGCCGTAGATCGTGAGACTATGTCCACATTCGACATCACTATTGAAAAGTTTGCTCTGACCGGCGCCATCAATAAACAAATTTTCGAACTGGCCTTCGACTGGGCAAGGAAGCTTCACAAACTCTCGACTATCGAAGTGTTTGATAGGCGCATTAGAAGCTTCGAGTGAGATAGGATCTGACGACCTATTCATGACATACAGAAAACTGGCGTCTGGCTGAACTGATAGAACAATATCCCAATCACTTTTGCCATTATCGACAATAGTCTGTGACGATGAGCCTTCGCGATTTTCGTCCGCAATTGCAGGAAGTAGCGCCGAAAACAGGCATGCTAAAGTCGCTGTCGTTGAAATCGAATATTTCATTATGTCCCCTAGTCCTAATTCTGAGAATTAATTAACGGCGAGCTCCAAAGGTTAATCTCTAAAAATTTGGGCTCAGCGACGGTCAACTCGGTGAGAGAACGAGCTACATCGGTTTGCGTTCGAGACCGCTAAACTCCCCAGAAAACACGATCTCTGTTCGCTCGCCGTCCACATCCGAGAATTTGTTTCCCTCGTAGTAAACGTGGATTTCAAATTTGCCCGATATTACGCCGTCGTTGCTCTCGCTGATTTCAACATAGCTTCCGCCTGTATTTTCAGGATCAATCCAGTGCCCCCAACGGGCTACGTCGTCGGAATATGTCGCGTTCGTATCCGAAATCAGGATCCCATCTTCAGACCCGTTGAGTTCATATCTACCGGCCCCGTCATATCCTATGACGTAAATAGCTATATTATCCTTGAGCGCCTCACTGACGATTACGATTCCGTCGAGATCCTCAGTGATTGCTTCGCGTCGCTCATAATCCAAGCGTGTGGTCTGGTTCACCCAATACGCATTACGATCAGTTTGGCATTTACCTGATTTTTCATGGCAGAATGTAAATGCCGATGTGTCTCGTTGGGCTTGACTTGGCTGCGCTGAAATAAAACCCGCACACGCAATCACGGCCCCCTGAATCAACCACAACTTAATTGTGTCCGAGTGCATGATCCCCTCCGTCCGTTTCTGTATATTCCCTACGGGCTAACGGAAGTGAGTTTTACTCGCATACCCCAAATGGGTGACGACTGGATTTTTTGATGTCAGTTACCAGTGAAACTGAGTTCTAAGTGCTAACCCGCTTAGCCAATAAGTGTTTGTGGTTGGTTGCGACGAGCGGGTGGATTTAGTCTTCTATTGTATTGTGGGATTGCGAACGATCAGACGATTGATATGGGAAAACTGTCGAAAACTAATTGAAAAGGGTGTTACTGTTGTGAATGGTTGACGCTGTAGGGGGCGTGTTTGTTTAATTTTCCAAGTATTGAAGATCCGCACCTTGAGACGATTCAGAGAAGAATGGTGGAGGCGATCTTCGAACCTCAACTACTACAGGGTGCTCTTGATAAGTTTGCCGAGTTTTGTGGTGCAGAGATCGCTCACCTCATGGTTGCGGATGGTCATCGGACGCTGTTGCAATCGACCTTTAGTGTTGAGGTTGATCCATTATTGGCGGAATTGGAGCCTCAATTTCAAGACATAAACCCTCGTGTACTCGCTATACCCAAGATGCGGGCAGGTCGGTCAACTCAAGATCGTCATTTTATTACACGCGAACAAATTGCAAGAGATACGGTTTATCAAGAGCTAATTCTTCCAGTTGGACTGGGTCACTTCTCAGCGGTGCCTATTGTCCTGAACAGATCCTTGACGGCGGGGGTAGCCCTCCACCGCCCGTATGAGCAAGAGGAGTTCGATAACGAGGTTATTTATCGCCACGAGTCTGCCGCAGCCGTTTGTGCTCCCGTATTTGAGTTGTCGCGATTAATTGCTTCGGCAAATGCAAAATCTGCAATACGTGTGCTTGACTCGCAATTTGCTGCCATAAGTATTCGACGTGATGGACGAGAAGTCGACAGAAATACCAGAATGGATATTCTGTTTCAGACTGGTATTGTAAAAATAGACGCTAATCGCCGCTTCCGATTTATTGACGCAAATGCAGACCAAGAACTCAGCGAAGTTCTGAAAAAGAGAGCGGGTGCAATATTTGCTAACTTTGTAGTTAGTGATGCAAGTGGGGAGCCGCAGTTTGTAGTGAACATTATGCCCTTGCCTCATCTCATAATAGCGGGAGAGCTTGTAGGGTCTTTGGTTTTGGTCTTCAAACCAATTAAAGGCCCCCCGAAACTCTATTCCGAATTGATAAGAGGTGCTTTTGGTTTGACGCCAGCGGAAGCCGATGTGGCAATTCTCTTATTCTTTGGAAAATCCGTGTCCGAAATCAGCGACATTAGGGCCGTGTCAAAGAGTACAACCCAGACGCTGCTAAAGAGAGTGCTATCAAAAACTGAATCACGTCGTCAGTCTGATCTAATAAAAAAACTTACTGCATTTGCGAAGTGAATAATTTTGGTGAGATTGGGTCCTAAATTAAGCCCTGCGCGGCAGAAGTATCAGATTTTAATTATTATTTATAGACAAGTAAATATCGACGTTCAATATTTTCAAAAGCACCGAAGCACTTACCACCGGCCATCCGAATAATTATTTCTGGAGATAACTATACCCCCGCGCCATTCAGCACGGGGGTTTAATTCGATCATCTAAGCGGGTGGCTTAAACGAGGCCCTCACGCTGGGCGCGCTTCCGAGCAAGTTTGCGAGCGCGGCGCACAGCTTCTGCCTTTTGACGCGCCTTCTTCTCAGATGGCTTCTCAAAATAAGTGCGAGATTTCATTTCACGGAACAGGCCTTCGCGCTGCATCTTCTTCTTAAGGGCGCGTAGGGCTTGTTCGACATTATTGTCGCGAACGGTAATCTGAATAATGGTCAACTCTCCATAAAGGGTCGGGGCAGCAGGGCTGCAGATGTGCGGTTGTGGCCTATAGGGCCGTGATCAAGCCGCGCCTATAACATGTGGATATCGCCTTGCCTATCCCCGGAGTCAGATATGTCGACACCTTCTCAAATCCTCCGCGATCGCTGGCTCGAAGCGCTGCTGCCGCGCGTGCCTGAATCCGGGTGGACCATGGTTGCGGCCAAGCAGGCGGCACGGGAGATCGAGCTGACCACCGGCGAGCAAGCCCTGGCGGCGCCGAATGGCATTGCGGATCTGATCGATCGTTTCATCGACCGCGCCATTGACGAGGCTTTGATCAATCTGTCGTCAGAGACACTCGCGACATTGCGCACCCATGAACGGGTCGCGGCGGGCCTGAAAGCTTGGCTGGATGCGCTCGAGCCTCACCGCGAAGCCGTCCGCAAAGCGGCGGGGCATGGGCTTCTGCCTTGGGGCGCCGGGGCGGCCGCGAAACGCGTCTGGTCTATTGCTGATGCGATTTGGGAGGCGGCAGGCGACACAGCGACGGACTATAATCGACAGACCAAGCGCGCGCTTCTGAGCGCTGTGATCCCGAGAGTTGTTCTTTATTGGCTAGAGCAACCTGATCCGGACCGCGTGGACCAATTTATCATGAAACGTCTGCAGGAAGCGATGAAGCTTGGCCAAGCAGGCGGCAAAATCTTGGGTCCGGTGTTGGACCTGGCGGAGCGTCTCAAAAATCGGAGCGCTGCGCGCGATCTGTAGCTGTCATTACAATTCTCCGCGAAACAGTTGCAAAACGTTTGGTCCGGGGGCTACAAAGACAGATTGTTAAATTGGGGTTGGGAGAGAGTATGCCGCGGCCTGCCGGCGTTCGTAATCACGATTTTGAAGCCAAGAAGACGGCGCTTCTCGATGCGTTGTCAGAATTTGCGCTGAACGATGATTTGCGTCGTCCATCTTTGCGACAGTTTGCGATTGCGGCGAAAGCGTCTGAGCCGACGCTGCGCCACTATTTCAAAGACCGTCAGGGTCTCGTCATTGCAATCCTGCAGCACATTCACTTGCGAGCGATTCCCCTCTGGGATGTGATCGCAACCGGGGCGGCTGATACCGCCACCGCAGTCACAGAATATTTCCGGGTAACAGAAGCGGGTCTGACGCATGGCGGCTTTGCGCGCGCCCATGCATTTGGACTCATTGAGGGCATGGCTGATGAGAAGGTTGGTCAAGCCTACCTTGAGTACTTGCTGGACCCTGCGCTGAAAGCAGTTGCCGATAAGATGGATGCGACGCCCGGCAAGCCTGAAACCGAGGATGAGCGCAGAGCCTCTGCCTTTATGATGTTGTCGCCAATCCTGGTGATGACGCTGCATCAACAGCTGCTTGGGGGCAAAGAGGCCTCTCCGGTAAACTCACAAGAGTTTTTGAAACTGATGCAGGGCTGGCTGGCTTCAGGCCTCAGCCAGTAGATCGCGTAGCGCCTCAAGATCTGATTGCGGCGTCGCCCAACTGCACACAAAGCGATAGGAGCCGCCGGGCCAAGGATAACACCTTACACCAGCTTGCTTTATCTTGGCTTCAAGATCTGGGGTCAAAATCGCGAACACTTCATTGCCATCGGTCGGATAGGCCAACGAAACGCCCGGCTGCGCGCACACGATGTTGGCGAGTGATTTTGCCGCTCGGTTGGCGTCTGCCGCGAGATTTCGCCAAAGCCCGTCGGTCAGCATCGCTTCTGCTTGCGCCGCCAAAAACCGCATTTTGGGCGGCATATGACCAGATCTTTTGGCGCGGGCTTTCAAGGCCTCGAATTTTGCGCGCATCTGCCCAAACAGGAGAATGATTTCGCAGCCAATCGCGCCAGTCTTGGTGAGACCCAGCGTCAGGACATCGATGCCGGCCTTCCAGCTCATGTCCGCCGGATGAGCGCCCGTATGCGCCAGCGCATTTGCCAATCTTGCGCCATCAAGATGTGTGTTCAGCCCTTCGGCTTTTGCCAGCGCGGCATAATGCTTGATCGTCTCAACAGAATAAGCGGTGCCGCATTCGGTGAGATTTGTCAGTGAAAGCGTCTCGAGCGGCGTTTCATGGACAAAACTTGGATCGTTCATTGCGAGCGCATCGCGCAGAGCGTTCTCATCGATTTGCGCGCCGTGCCCTGGCAGCAAGCGGAGTTTCGCGCCGCCGCTGAAGAATTCAGGCGCGCCGCGTTCATCGCGTTCAATGTGCGCTTCTTCATGACAGGCGATCGCACCAATCGAGGAACACACGACCGACAGGGCCAGGGCATTGGACGCGGTCCCGCTGGCGCAGATCCAAAAGTCAAAATCATTCGTTTCGAATGTTTCTGCCAATAGCCCACGCACGCGTGCTGCGACGTCATCTGCGCCATAGCTGGACGCGCTACCCGTATTCACTCCTGCGATCGCATCGATCACACTGGGATGGGCAGGCGCGGTGGTATCAGACGCAAAATCCATGGCTTAGAGCATGACGTCCGGGGTTTGCCACATCAAGTGTTGGCCGCCATCACTGGCAATCAGCTGCCCGGTGATGCTGTCGGCCTCGATCAAATAGCGCAGCGTTTTGACAATCTCGCCAGGATTTGAGCCTTGTTGGGTCAGCGTGGCTTGCGCTTCGGCGGCAAATTCGCCCGGCGCTTGGTGGACATTTTCCAGTGTCGGGCCAGGTCCAATCCCGTTGACGCGAATATTCGGGGCAAAGGATTGCGCCATGGTGCGTGTCGCGGTCCAGAGCGCGGACTTTGAGAGCGTATAGGTGAAAAAGAGCGGGTTAAGCTTCAACACGCGCATATCCACCATGTTTACGATGAGACCGGCCTCGTCCTGTGGAAGCGCGCGCGCAAAATGTTGAGCGAGCAGGACCGGAGCGCGAAAGTTTGGGCCCATGTGGAAATCCCAATTGTCGCGCGTGTGCTCGATGGCGGTGTCGTCTTCAAATGTAGACGCGGAATTGATCAGCAGAGTGAGCGGACCGCCAAGCGCTTCGTGGGCGGCCCGTTCCAGCGTCGCGGTCTGTTCTTCGTCTGCGAGGTCGGCTTGCACCAATTCAGCGCGTCCACCAGACGCGCGGATTGTAGCTGCTGTCGCTTCGGCGCCCGTCTTTGATCCGCGATAATGAACGGCAACCGACCAACCATCCGCGCCGAGGGCTTCCGCCATAGCTTTTCCCAGCCGAGCGCCAGCGCCAGTAACAAGCGCGCGCTTTGGTCCTTCGGAGACACGATTGGCCATAGTGTCCTTTCCGCTCAGATGGCGCCGGACAGAGCTTGGGCGCCGGATCTATTGGCGCAGCATTTTCGCGTCGCGACTAGTCGAGGCGACGGAAATCAATCAGATTCAAGATTGCGAATACGGCAACAGTTGCGAGAATGGCCCAGACAGATGCGTGGATCATGATGACAGCCCTTTGAAAAACTGGCGTCGTGTTAAACGGTCTTTGCTGATTTGGCGAGCCCTATTTGCCAGAACAAAAGGAAGCACCCCTTGATTGATCTTCGCACTCATTTGTTCCGGGCCTGGTTCCGGCTGTCTCGCCCGATGACACTTGGCGTTCGTGCAGCCGTGAAAAATGCAGATGGTGAGGTGCTTTTGGTCCGCCACACCTATGTCAAAGGGCTGTATTTTCCAGGCGGTGGGGTTGAGCATGGGGAAACGGTTATGGTCTCGCTCGGGAGAGAACTTGAAGAAGAGGCTGGCGTCAAGCTGACCGGGGCGCCGGACTGGGTGGGCATTTTCTCAAACCACAGGGTGATGAGAAATGATCATGTCTGCTTCTATTCAGTCGAGGCTTCGAACTGGGAGAGCACCGGGATCGACCCGGTTGGGCGGGAGATCTCGGAGATTGTCTGGTGTGACCCAAGCCAACCGCCTGAGGATGTCACACCTGGGACGCGGCGGCGCTTGCGGGAAATGACAGAAGGTCTGGCGCCCGACGCCTATTGGTGAGCCCTAATGCTCTGCGAATGCGAATACTGCGGGCAGTGCCATGAAGATCATCGCAGCCAGTAGCAGCAGAACGGGAGCGAATTTTTGCCAGATCTGTTTCATGGTCACGCTTAGACATAACAATCAGGGCGTGATTGCGGATCAGATCAGGGCACAATTTTGACGGGAAATTTAAATCCGTTTTAACGCCTCTCTGTCACACCCTTTGGACGGATCAGACTTTCCAACTCTGACCCGCACAAGCAGGAAAACGGCACATCGTCCCACTCCCCTGATGCTGCTGATACGGAATGAAACGGTCGCGCTAGGATTAGCGCGGCCGTTTTACGTCGGCGATGACGGCCCCGAGATACAATCCCAGTGTGTAAACGGACAGCCCGGCTGCGATCCAAACCAATCCGGTCCCGAGTTGAGTGATGAGATGAATGCCGAGCGGCGCCGCGAGCAATAAGGCCCCAATCCCTGCCATTTCGAGAGCGGTTTTCCATTTCGCGAGTTGCGATACCGGCATTTCAACATTCGGGAACAGGCGCACAATGGTTGCGATTGTATCCCGGAGAACAATCACAACGGTTGGAATCAGAATCAGCCAGGCGCCGTTTGCCAAGACGGTGAGCGCGATCAAGCTAAACCCGACCAGGAGCTTGTCTGCAACCGGGTCCAAAAACGCGCCGAATTTGCTGACCGCGTTTAAGCTTCGCGCGGCCCATCCATCCAGAAAATCCGTGAGCGCAACCAGAACGAAGGCGATGAAGGGCCAGAAAGATCCGGGCAACAAGCTCAATATCATCCAAGCGACAACCCCGGCGAGACAACAGCGCGCAATGGTCAGAGTGTTCGGCAACCAGAGTAATGACATTTGAACTTCCTTATTGCCGAACCGATAGAGCGCACCGGGGCAGGGGTCCAGACACAGCTTCCCGCGCGGATTTATCCAAATCTCTAAGTCAGAAACTTTAGGTTGAATTTGATCGAAAATTACAACGCCAAATTGGAGTGAATTTCATCATGATCGGCTAGCTAAGCAGAATGGCCGGGTTGATGAAATCGTTGCTATTGTTGGCAGATCGCATTGCGCGTGTCGAAAGCGATGCGTCCGCCACGAAGCGATCCCGCGTTCGTGCCCTGGTGATTTGGACGTTCGCAGCAGTACCGCTTGGCGTCGGCCTCATCCTTTCTTCGCAAGGGTTTGATCTGACATCCCCCTCTTCACTCTGCGTTCTCGTTGGCGGCAGTGGGATGTTTTTCGCGATTTTCCGATTGCGCACCACACGAAACTTGGAGCGCGCCAGCACTATTTTTATCATGAGCGCGGTGATTGGATTGGGCGGGGGCGCCTGGCTCGATGGCAATGCTGACTTGGTGCCGCTGATCTTCTTGGCGGCAACGCCGGTTTACTTTGGGCTGATCGTGCGTTGGCAAAAGTGTCTGATCTACACGTCCTGCCTGATGGCCTTCTATATGCTGCTCGCAATATGGGTTTCGATGAACCCAGAGATACAAGGACTCTCGGCTTTAAACATCATTGCGTGTGGCCTCGCAGCACTTGGCGTTGGCCTTTCAACCACAGCCTACGCAAACACGACGGAACGGGCGGCGCGCAAAGTCCGCCTGCAAGCTGAAGAAATTACAGCAATTGCCTATAGCGACTCACTCACCGGCATTTCAAACCGACGTGCTTTCAAAACCGCGATGCAGGACTTTCCGAAACTGAGCGAAGTGTCCGCGCTGGCTGTGATTGATCTCGATGCGTTCAAACCGATCAATGACACCTATGGCCATGAAGTCGGGGATGAAGTGTTGCTGGAGCTCGCGGCGCGCTTGTCATCCATTGCCCTGAGCCATTCGAAAGTTTACCGGCTTGGCGGCGATGAGTTCGTTTTCATAGCGGATTCAGACTTCGTCGATTGTGATGATTTGGGCGACTCCATTTGCAAGGCCTGTCAAAGCTCATTTCAAACCCAGGCCGGCCCGCTATCCGTAGATGTCTCGGTTGGGATCGCTGCGCTCGACCCCGAAGCTCCGTGTTTGTCTCAGGCGTTTCGTGAGGCTGACCTTGCGCTGTACGAAGCCAAGCGGAGCAAAGGCACCAGCTGGACCAATTATAGCCATGGCCTCGGCGCCATGACCGATCGCAATAACAAGCTCACAGAATTGCTTAAGCGCGACCTCGATCGACACGATTTAGACGTCGCGTTCCAGCCGCAATTTGACATTCACACGAATGAAATCATCGGCTTTGAAGCGCTTGCGCGTTGGACCATTGATGAGTTTGGACGGGTCTCACCGGGTGAATTTGTCCCGATCGCCGAGCGCGCCAATCTGATCACTCAATTAGATCAATCCGTGTTTCAGAAAGCGATCGCTTTGGCAGAGGGATGGCTCAAGCCGGAGCAGAAAGTCGCCATAAACATCTCAGGCCGGACGCTGCTCAGCGCAGGGTTTGTCAATTTCGTCGAAGCGACCATCGCTCAATCAACCCTAGACAGTCATCAAGTTGAGATCGAAATCACCGAAACCGAGATTATCGAGAACGAGGAAAGCGCGGTTGCGATCTGCCACCTCCTTCGTGAGCTTGGGACTTCTATTACGCTTGATGATTTTGGCACCGGATTCTCTTCGCTGAGCTATCTTTCCATGTTGCCGGTAAACGCGCTCAAGATTGATCGGTCGTTCGTGCAGCATTGTGATGGCGATTCGAACTTGAAGATCCTCAAATCGATCATTGGATTGGCGCGCAGTCTCGGTTTGAACCTGGTGGTTGAAGGCGTGGAGCAAGAAGCGCAGCTGCAAACTGTTCGGGATCTCGGGTGCCGGCATGTCCAGGGCTTTTACTTCTCCCGCCCGATTTCGCCCGCCGATTGTGAAGCCTTAAATCGCCGACCAGACCCGAGTGGCGAGGGCGTTCAAACCCGCCGAGCGTCCTAAGCGCTGACCGCAGGGGCCCCAGAACAACTCAAAGTGAACACCTATGCCTTGATGAGGACAAGGTGGCTTCCTAGATTCAGGCTAACACCGATCCTCTTGTGGCGGGGCTGCCAAGATGGGGCCTTGTGAGTGTCGTGTGTGCTGGTCCTGTCTGATACGGAAGGAGTAGACCATGAATGACCTAGAAAAGCCGACCACCGGCGAGAATGACTTCAGCCGGTTTGTTTATTTCCGAAACATCAACGAGCGAGAGCTCGCGGAGCTTCCAGCCGATGCCTTAAGTGGTGTCGACGATGTCGATGAGCTCGTCGTGGTGACCAATGGCGACGGACAAAAGCTCGCGATCATCGAAGGGCTTGAAGCCGCTGAGGCGGCCGCGGAAGCGTATAAACTGCACGCCGTAAGCGTCCACTAAAGCGCTTATTCGTTCTACAAAATTGCAGGGATCACGCGATCAGGTGGGCGGTGCCCATCGGCGAAGGTTTTGATATTGATGATCACCTTCTCGCCCATCTCATTGCGCCCCTCAACGGTGGCAGAGCCCATATGCGGGAGCAAAATGACGTTGGGCAGGCCGACCAGGTCCGGATTGACGGCTGGCTCACGCTCAAACACATCGAGGCCTGCGCCAGCCAGTTTTCCGGTCTTCAGCGCATCGGCGAGCGCGGCTTCGTCGATCACCTCACCGCGGGCTGTGTTCACGATGAAGGCATCCGGCTTCATCAGTTCAAGGCGGCGAGCATTGAGCAGGTGGAATGTTGCCGGCGTGTGCGGGCAATTCACCGAAACGATATCCATCCGTGACAGCATCTGGTCGAGACTGTCCCAATAAGTCGCGTCCAGCTCTTCTTCGATCAGATGCGAGACCTTTTTGCGATTGTGATAGTGGATCTGCAGGCCAAAGGCTTTGGCGCGCCGCGCGACCGCTTGGCCGATCCGGCCCATACCAATAATCCCAAGGCGCTTTCCGGCAAGACGCCGCCCCATCATCCAGGTCGGGGCCCAGCCGTCGAACTTGCCCGCTTCCATCAATTCAATGCCTTCATGCATCCGGCGCGGAACCGCCAGGATGAGCGCCATGGTTACATCGGCTGTATCATCGGTGAGAACGCCGGGCGTGTTGGTGACAGTGATGCCGCGTTCATTGGCGGACTGAACGTCAATATTATCAACACCCGCGCCAAACTGTGCGATCATCTTGAACTGTTCGCCGGCTTGGCTGAGCACCTGGCCATCAACCTTATCAGTCACGGTTGAGACCAAGACGTCGGCGCGTCCGACCGCATCAATCAGCTGCGCCTCTGTGAAAGCTTCATCTGAGGCGTTCAGTTCTGTATCAAACAATTCCTTCAGGCGCAGCTCGACCGCGTCCGGTAGACGGCGGGTAACAATGACCTTTAGGCGCATATCTGACATTCTTCCTCGCTTTCTGTCCCGCGCTTAGCAGAGCAAAAGCACATCGCCAATGTGCTGTTTTACGGTCGATTCACCTCAATCGGTAAAAAAGCAGTCATGACAGCGCTGTTTGTTCGTTCTTTGCTTTGTGCCACCCTGTTTTTGGGCGTGGGCTCCGTCAAGGTGGACGCGCGGCAATCTGCAAACACCGTAAAGATCAGTCGGTTCTCTGGCAAACCTCTGCCGAGATTTGAATCTCTGCGCTATTCAGCGGTGCATGGGCGACAAGGTCCGAACTTGGATCATCAGATTTTGTGGCGGTACGAGCGCGAAGGTTTGCCGATGTTGGTCGTCCGCGAGACGCATGGCTGGCGCCGTGTGCGGGATCCCGACGGCGATGAAGTTTGGATGCAGGCGCGCATGCTATCGTCTGAGCGGACGGCTTTGGTGGTTTCGGAAGTCGAGCTTAAGCGCGCGCCGGAGCAAGTTGCACGGTCAAAAGCGCGCCTAAAACCGGGCGTGATTGCCGAATTGATCGCCTGCGAGGACGGCTGGTGTGAGGTCAAAATCGCGCGCAATGGCGGGTTTGTTCCCGAGTCCGTGCTGTGGGGCACGGAAATCGAGACCGGAAAACTGTAATCCTCGAAGCCTTGCGGCTCAGGCCCCAACCGTTTAAGGGCCCGTGCTACCCTGTCTGCCTAAAATGCGGACGTCATATAAATAAAAAAGCGAGGCCAGTTCTATGAAGGGACCGCACGAATTCCATACCCCGCAACCGTCTTACAGCAAGGAAGACCTGCTCAAGTCAGGCGCGGGCGAGCTGTTCGGGCCTGGCAATGCGCAGCTGCCAATTCCGCCAATGTTGATGATGGATCGCATCACGGAGATTTCCGAGGATGGCGGCGAATATGGCAAAGGCCATGTCATTGGCGAGTTCGATATCCATCCAGACCTTTGGTTCTTTGAATGCCACTTCCCAGGTGATCCTGTGATGCCTGGCTGTCTGGGCTTGGATGCGATGTGGCAAGCGGTTGGATACTGGCTCGGTTGGTCGGGTTCATACGGCAAAGGCCGCGCGCTCGGCGTTGGTGAAGTGCGCTTTACTGGTGAAATCACGCCGGACACGAAACTGGTTCGGTATGAAATCGACATGAAACGCGTGCGTCGCGGCCGGCTTATCCTCGGTATCGCGGATGGCCGTGTCTATGCCGATGATGAAAAGATCTACACGGCTAATGATATGCGTGTCGGCTTGGTCGATAAGCTCGGTCTGAAAAGTTAAGGCACGTACACCGTGTATACGACTTCCACTTGGAAATCGAAGGTTCCAAGTGAGAGGTCGTAGCCGGTCAGATTGGCCGCTGCGATAGAGTATTCAGCATCAAATCTAACCGATTGATCGGCGATCGAGCCGGGTTGCGCCGCTGTGCGTTGATTGCCGGTGAAGACATTCCGCGGCACCCGCAAATCCCATAAGCGCAGGCTCGGTGCGAACCCAGCATTTGAACCTCCAGTGTGAGGCAATTGCGCGCTCGACCCGAATGCCAGACCATCATTGCCGGCCTGCGTCATTGAAAGCTGCACGCGTGTGATCTGCAGCAGAATGAACTCTGTAAACGTGGTCGGTGTGAAAGCCTGAGCATCAATCGAGAAGGGCACGTTCGACGCCACGTAAAAGCTTGATGATTGCCGCACGGCATCGACGCGGGCATCAGAAATATTCTGCAGTCCGAACGAGGTAAACGCGTCCGCGCCGCTGATCACACCATCACCGTTGGTGTCGGTGCTGAATGTGCCGCGAGTCGTATTGGTGAGGATGAACGGCATACCGCCTGTGGCATTCGCAAGACCATCCTGAGTCGCGACGAGCGATCCGGTGACAACTGTATGAACGTCTGTGTTGATCAAGTCCGTATCGCCGGAACTTGCGCCGGTGCCACCCGTGCCTGAATCGACAACCATGTCGGAAACAATCGGGGCGCCGCTGGCTGGGTCTGCGGCCCAAACGATGACCAAGCCATCCAGCCGGAAGTGCGGGCGATCGACAAGATCAGCCATCGCCGATCCTGATAACAGGGTCGCCGCTGCAATCGCTCCGATTGCAGGAGAAAGTATGCCTAACGTCCGCCTCAAGCCTTCAGCTTAGCGCAGCGAGCGCTAAGAACTGATTAAGCATACTGACCGGTCTATGAATTTATCGCTTTGATCGTGATGTCATCGAGCGCACGGCCCGTGGAAACAATTTCCAGGGTTAGCGATTGGGTCTCGGGCGCGCCCCGGCTGTGGGCGGTTCGGTCGGTTTGCACAAAAATATGAGCAGACCCGCTGGCCGGTGGACGGGGTAAAGCTTGGGCGTTTGTGCCTTGTTCGAGCACGCGGACTGAAATCTCACCGATCTCGCGAGGTGTCCTCGTTTCGAGAACGAAGCCCGTATTGCTGGCAATTTTCACGATAAGCCGGTGCTCGGCTGTTTGTGCCGGCTCAAGCACACCATTGCCAAAGATCGGACTTTCATCGGCCTGGCTTGGACTGAGCGAAACTTCTGACCCTTGGCCAATCATCACGCCGTCCATCCAGACAAGGACTTTCCCGGTCTGCGCAAATCGCACCGTCTGCACAGTGCCCGCACCAGCACTGAAGCTGAGCGCCGCCAATATGACGGAAAGCGCATAGACGCGAAGCACGGCCAAATTCCACCCCTCTATGGTTAAGGCGCATTAAGGATATGATTCGCTGTGCATGATCTATGCCGCTCGCAATCTGGGAGATTCGACGCGCGGCCAGCAGTCACATTGCTT
>JALUWJ010000311.1 GCA_027019605.1 Henriciella sp.
AAATTTCTGAATTTCATCGTGGCGGAAGTGATCCGTCACCACGAAAAATTGCGGGGAGAGAAATAATGTTTCTACCGCGCACACCGATCAGCCTCATCCTGAGCGAAGTCGAAGGACGAGGCGGGTTTCACAGGACGGACCAGGCCATACGCCCCCGCCCTTCGACTTCGCTCAGGGTGAGGGCGCATGGCGTCTCACAGAGCATCCCCGAGACGCCGAACACTTAGGAGTAAACCATGGCCCTCAAAATCAGACTCGCCCGCGGCGGGTCCAAAAAACGCCCTTTCTATAGCGTTGTTGTCGCTGACAGCCGTATGCCACGCGACGGCCGTTTCATCGAAAAGATCGGGACATATGACCCACGCCTTCCAAAAGACAGCGAAAGCCGCGTTCAAATCGACGGCCAGAAAGCTGCTGACTGGATCAAGAAAGGCGCCAAGCCAACCGATCGTGTCGCCCGCTTCCTGAGCAAAATCACGCTCGAAGGCGAAAAGGCCCCGGTCTATGGCTGGACTGCCGGCAACAACCCGCAAAAAGGTGAGCCAGGCGCGAAAGCCAAAGAACGCCTAGAAGAAAAAGCTGAAAAAGAAGCGGCCCGTAAGGAAGCTGAAAAAGAAGCCAAAGCTGCTGCGAAGGCAGAAAAAGAAGCCGCGAAAGCCGCTGAAGCTGAAGCCGCTGCTGCCGAAGAAGAGGCCCCTGCTGAAGAGGCTGCTGCTGAAGAAGAGAAGTCTGAATAGCAGACGGACCGATCAAAATACGACTGATGAAAGCCCGCGAGACATCTCGCGGGCTTTTTCATATTTATAGCGCGCTTTAAGGGCTCCACTCATCTCGACAAGTACTGACATTGAGCGCGTGCAATCGGTGCAGGTTTATTACGATTGAGTAACGGTCCCGCAGCTGCTACAGAGCACTAGGGGGACATTGTCACTTGAATCCATCGACACATTTGATGAGCGAACTCGCCAGACTGTTTTCGCAAGGCGAGTTTGAGACCGTCATAAAGCGTGGAACCCCGCTCCTGGTCAAATACCCAAACTCTGCCGCCGTGCTGAACATGGTTGGTCTGTCGAATATGCGGCTCCGCCGTTTCGAGAAAGCCAACTCGATCCTTCATCGGGCCGTGAAAACAAGCCCCAGAACCGCTGCTTTACAGCACAATCTGGGTCTGGCGCAAATGCAAGTTGGCCAGTTGGAAGACGCGTGCGTCACACTTCAAAAAGCCGTAAAACTCGATCCATCAAATGCTCAAGTCCATCTTGAATTGGCGAATGCACACTATCGATTGGGCGACATAGATGGCGCGCTCGCAGCAACGAAACAGGCCGTGGATGCTGACCCCAAATTTCTTGCCGGATACTATAATCTGGGTGTTCTGCAGCAATCGTTGAAAGCCTATGAAAAGGCCGCACACGCCTTTCAAAGCGCGCTTAAAATTGAACCCAACTTCTTTCACGCGCATGCTGCTTTGGGGACGGTGCACCAGCAATGCGGCGCGCCGGAAAAGGCCCGTGAGAGCTATGAGGCAGCACGCAGAATTCAACCGAACGATCCGGTAAACCTCTGTAACTTTGCCGCCCTTTTGTTTGAAACCGGAGACACTGGACTCGCCAGGACACACCTCAGTACAGCGGAGAAAGTACAGCCCAATAACCCGCAAATCAAAATCGATTTAGGAAAGTGTTTTCAGCAAGAGAAGCGCTGGACCGAAGCGAAAGCGTGCTTTCGAAATGCGCTCGCAATCGACGATACGCTCATCAGCGCTCACGACCGGCTCGCAGATAGCGCTTTTCAGTCGGGTGAACCTGATCTCGCAATTGAACACTATAAGCATTCAATGGCGCTTGCTCCGGAAGCCACATATGCGGCGAAACGGTTGGGAAGATTGCACACAGCGCTTGGCGATTTAGATCAGGCTTACTCCGTTTTTGCCCACGCATCTCATGAGGATCCATCCGATGTTTCGCTATTGATGGACAGAGTCACCTGCGCGGCAAAAATGGCGGATTGGGAAGCAGAGGATTTTGAAACCTTTGGGTTCATGGAAAAGGTCGACGAACAGGCCATCTCCCCCCTCAGGCTCCAATTTTTCGATGACTCAGCCCAGCGCCAGTTTGAACGCTCAAAGCGCTTTGCGGATGCCGTATTTCCGAAGCTCGCTAGGCCAATGACAGCATCGGCTCAGTCGCGCCCCATCCGCGTTGGTTTCATCTCCACAAATTACAACGAGCACCCGGTTATGGACCTCATGTCCGGCGTGTTTCGAGAGCATGATCGACCAAATTTTTCGTATCACGCGATCAGTTATGCACCATTCTACGACCCGCAAATATCGGCGAGACTGAAAGAAAATGGTGTTCAGTTTCATGATGCCAGCAACTTATCCGACACGGCCTTCATCGAATTGGTTCGCGGATTGGAGCTCGATATTGCGATCGATATGAGCGGTCATACGAGCGGCTCAAATTCTGCTTTGTTCGCGCATCGATTGGCACCACTTCAGATAAACTATCTAGCCTATCCCGGGACGCTTGGCTCAGAGGCATTTGACTATATCGTCGCTGATCCGACAGTAATTCCCGCCCAGGCGACTAAGCACTATGCCGAAAACGTGCTGTGGATGCCTGGCAGTTATTTGCCATATGACGACCAAACACCGATCGCGGAAGATCTTCCCGGTCGCGCGCACTATGGATTGCCGGAGCAAGGCTTTGTGTTTTGTAGCTTCAACAATCCGACCAAAATCACACCGCGCGAATTCGATGTTTGGATGCGATTACTGGGCAGTATCGAAGACAGCTGTCTTTGGCTGACGGGCAAAAACCAGTGGGTCGTTTCAAATCTCCGCAAAGCAGCCGCAAAGCGAAACATTGATCCCGCGCGCCTGGTCTTTTCCGAGCGCGTGTCGAAAGATGAGCACCTTGCCCGCCATCAGCACGCCGATCTATTTCTGGATACGTTCAATTATAACGCTCATACAACCGCGATTGAAGCTCTATGGGCGGGACTACCGCTGGTAACAAAGATCGGAGACCAATTTGCGGCCCGCGTTGGTGCCAGCCTCCTGAACGGCTTGGGTCTATCTGATCTGATTACCTCGACAGAGGCAGAGTATGAGGCTCTCACTTTAAAGCTTGCACAAGATCAAGACGCCTTATCGAGTGTCCGAGACCGATTGAACAATGCGCGCTCAACCTCACTCGTGTTTGATACGAAACAGTATGTGCGCGATTTCGAATCCGCACTCACGACCATATGGAAACGCCGGGTGTCAGGACATGAACCGGCAAACCTCTCGGTTTAACGACACCAAATTGTTCGCCCTTTTCAGGAGCCGGATCGACCTCGAAGTCGAAAAGGCTGCTGCTGAAGAAAAGAAATCTGAATAAGACGCTTCGCTCAATTCTATCTGGAAAACCCCGGCCTCAAGCTGGGTTTTTTAGTATGGCGCGGCAATAAAGTCCGCCATCGTCTCTATCGCGTTTAGATCACGTTCAAGTGCGGCCTGCTGATCAGGCCCAACCAAGTTATCCAGTATGGGCTGTGTGAGGATAAGATGGCGCACCGTGCGCGTCGCGACGTTGAGACCCCGCTGCAAGGTATCGGCGCTGACATGCCAGAGAACGCCGCGTGGATGCATGAAGGCATTGCGGGCCTCAACCAAGCGATCGAAGCCCTGCCGCGCCGCCGCGCCGAAAGGCAAGGTAAAAGGCGCGGGCAATCGGTCTTTGGAGGCGGACCTCAGCAACAATTCAGTCCCGCCGGCTTGGGCCGGGATGGCGTCGCCCGCTGCCCGAAGCGACAGGACAGCCGCTTGCTGCGCCATCAAGACACCACCGACGACGACCCATGGGTCGAACGCCGATTCGGTCGAGCAGGCTTCAAACCGCTGCGCCGTGAACTGAACAGTCTCGCAGAGCGAGCTCTCTGGCGTCATTCTGTCCCCGGTGCCTCGATTTCTGGCTGTTTGCGGAAGTCCCATCCGGTCTCTGCAGCGATGTAGGTGAAGGCCGCATAGACCGCGACGTTCTGGCGAAACTCTTCCGGGTCGATCTTGTCGAACGTGTCGTCGGGCGTGTGATGATAATCAAAATAGTCCATGCCGTTCTGACCAGGCGTCACGACAGGAACGCCCGCCCGCGCCAGGATGCCAATGTCTGGCCCGCCAAACGCGCGATTGTCATCAGGGGTGACACCGAGCGGCATCAGTAAGTTCTGGATCGTTCGCGCATAAGGCAGCGCTGCTTCGCCAAAGCGGGTCTGGAAGCGCCAAATTGGGCCCGCGCCGAAATCGCTTTCAGCCGCCAATATGTGTTTATCGAGATCATCGCCATGCGCGCGAGCATAAGCCGTCGCGCCAAACAGACCGACTTCTTCAGCGCCATACAAGACGACGCGAATGGTGCGCCGCGGACGCTCCGGCAAGTCAGCGATCAGCATAGCTGCACCGACCACGATCCCGCACCCGGCGCCATCATCAAGCGCGCCTGTTCCAAGGTCCCAGCTGTCGAGATGGCACCCGATTAGTACGATTTCATCGCTCAAATCGGTGCCTTTTAGCTCCGCAATGACATTGCCGGACGGCGCGTTGGTCTTGATTTCGGTCTGGATATCAACCGACACGGTGACAGCCCCGCGCTCCAACAGGCGAGTGAGTTGATCGGCGTCAGGGCCGGAGATCGCCGCGACGGGGCCAGCACCTTCAGCGCCGTCACGCGCCATGATCCCGGTATGCGGCATGCGATGTGGCTGGGTACCAACCGAGCGGATCAAACAGGCTAGCGCGCCTTTGCTTGAGGCCGCTTCAGCACACTGGCTCCGCTTTCGCACGGCCATGCCATAGCCGGACCCGTCCATCGTCTTGATCATGGTTTCATCAATGAAAACGATTTTGCCATCGACTTTGGAAATCGGGGCGGCTTGCAATTCAGAGAGGCTTTCAAAGCGAACCACTTTCCCTGTGACGCCGCCTTTCGGAGTCGCCGCCGATCCGCCAAGCGCTGTCGCAACCAGAGGCTGCGGGCTCGGCGCAATCACCGCGACCGATTCTGATTTTCGAGACCAGAACGGGATGTCGAACGGCTCGATCCGCACCTCGTCAAAGCCAAGCTCAGCGAGTTCAGCCGCCGACCAAGCGCGGGCGCGGGCTTCTGATTCAGACCCCGCCAAACGCTGCCCAACCTCTGTGGTGAGATCCTCCACGAAGTCCAATCCAATCTCATCATTTCCGGCCTGTTCGATCAGAAAGTTGACCGTCGCCTCAATTTCCGGGGAGAGGTCAGCGGCCTCTTGTGCCGTGCTCATTAAAGCCAGTGAACAAGACGCGGCACCCGCCGCAATCATGCGTATAAACATAGTTAATCTCTCCCAAGTCGATTGGGAGAGATTAGTTGGATTTGCTACAGCGTCTAGGGTAAATGGGCGCCTGCGATCAGGCGGCGACTGCCGCAATTTGGGCGCGCGCCGTGTTCAG
>JALUWJ010000312.1 GCA_027019605.1 Henriciella sp.
GAAGCCACCAGACTACAGTCGCCTCCGCATGCTTTGAGAGTTAAGCCGCATCTTGTGGATCGCAAGCCCCTTCGCGGTCCTGATGGGTTTTGAGGACACGCAGATTTCCATCCCTCACTGTGATGCCACGTGTATCGAACAGCTCGAGCAGGGGAACAATTGTTTTTCGATTGGTCGCCAAGGCCTCTCGCGCTTCGCCGGTTTTGAATGGCTGATCGGCGGGAAACGCGCTTCGTAAAGCGGTTTCCGCGTGTTTGATCGCATCCGAGTGGAGCACGAGCGTTTGCTTTAGGGCGTGGTTATAAAGCCGGACAGCGTGCTGGTTCCAAAGCATCAATTCGAGCAAGTCTGCTTGCTCCTGCTGTGTCACGCCCTCGGTAAAAGATAGATCAGCTTTCAGGCCCGATTGGCGGAGATGTTCGAGCGCGGATTCGTAGACGACGCGTTGAGGATCGCTCAAGTTCTGATTTGGATCGTGCGCCACCATTGCGAAACCGTCTAATCGCCGTTCCGCAATATTCTCTTCGACAAGCGCGTTCACTGCGTGCTCGAGCAAATCGCTTGGCGTTCGCTTAAACTCTGGAATGGTGCGTAGCGACGGGGCCTGCGGCCTAAAAGGGCGCGCTCGGTGGTGATTGGTGAGTATTTCGATGAGGCGCGATTGAAGGGCGCCAATGTGGGCCTTCGATAAGGCGATGCTGTCTTCGACAAGCTTGAAGTCCGGCTCCAAGGCGTCTGCAAAATCATCGATCGGGGCGCGTGACAGCAGACTGAGAGCGGGAAGATCAACGCGCCCGCCGTCTCGCTCCGACAGCGCTTCCGCTATCGCCTGAACCTCTCCTTTGGTGGCGGCTCGCAGGACGTCTGCGTGTAGGGCTTTGTTTCGTTTGAATGCTACGGCGTTGGGATCCAGAACCGATCCGCCTGTGACTGTTTCGGATAATGCTGGGCGGCGAATGACAAAACGCTGACCGGCAAATCCAATCTGCGGCGTTTGAAATTCCAATTGCGCGATCACGATGTCTGGATCCGGGTTCGGAAACAGTCGAACGCGGGCAGGGCTATTTCGCGTTCCATGCAGCACGCTGACCTGCTCCATATGGGCGGGCGCGCGTGCACACTTCACCGCTGCATCCATCGCTACGTCAAACAATCGACTGGCGCGCGCGTTGCCGCTCCCGTACAGCACGTCGCCTCTTTGGATGTCCTCGGCTTTGACACCGCGAAGATTCACGGCCACGCGTGCGCCAGCGGAGGCTTGGGGCGTTGATACGCCAGCGATTTGGAGGCCGCGAACGGTGCAAGCTGTTTCACTAGGTTGGAGCAAGACAGGCTCGTTTGTCTTGAGCGTGCCGCCAAGCAGCGTACCTGTGACGACGGTGCCTGCGCCATCGATCGAAAACACACGGTCGATCGGAAGGAATACGTCATCGGGGGATGGGCATTCCCGCTGGGTGGTGGCGAGCTGCTGGAGTGCGCGCGTTAGGGTATCTATCCCCTCCATCGTCAGGCTTGAGCACGCGACAATTTCCGGCGAGCGAAATCCGTGCGCGGCCAGAAATTCAGAGATCGTTGATAGCTCGACCGAAGCAGAATTGGGAGTGACTAAGTCTGATTTCGTCAGCGCGACGACGGCGTCCTTTATGCCGAAGAGTTGCGCAAGTTTGAGGTGTTCGAGGGTCTGCTGAGAAGGCCCCTCATCCGCGGCGATTGCCAACAGAACCGCATCTGCGCCGCTCAATCCGCTCGCAGCCGTTTGGACAAAATCCGCATGTCCCGGCGCGTCTATGAAGTGCAACCATCCACCGGGTGTTTGGAGACTAGCGAAGCCGAGAACAATGCTGAGACCCCGTCGGACTTCTTCTTTTAGTCTATCCGTGTTTGCCCCTGTCAGCGCTTTGACGAGCGCTGTTTTGCCGTGATCGACATGGCCAATGATCGCGATCGTTTTGTGCATCAGCCTGTCAGGGCATGCTGCAGGGCGTTCGAGAGCGCATCTAAATCTCGGTCTGAAATAGCCTTCACATCGAGCAAGAATTGGTCCTTCGAAATCCTGCCGATGATCGGAGGCGATGCGCCGCGCAAGCGTTCCGACATCTGATCAGGCGAAACGCCAGGAAGGGTCAATGCGAGCGCGAAGCTGGGTAGATCCTGCAAAGGCAGAGACCCTCCACCTGCTTGGGCCTTTGTCGGAACGATCTTTGTTTCGAGGTGCGGAACCGACTCGCACATGTTCGACAGCTTTTCGGCCCGCGCCCGAATTAAGTCGATGGGTTCAGACAGCGACCTGAGAACCGGAATTCGATCGAGCGGATTGTTGGGTTCACGGTAAAGCTCCAATGTCGCGATCAGGGCTGCAAGAGAGAGTTTGTCCACGCGCACCGCGCGGGCCATTGGGTGGCGACTGATCCGATCGATAAGGGGTTTCCGGCCGGCAATGATGCCTGCTTGCGGTCCCCCCAACAGTTTGTCGCCAGAGAAGGTCACGACATCTACGCCCGCGGCAATAACGTCTTTGACGACGGGCTCATTGGGCAGCCCATAAGGCGCAAGCTCGACCAAAACGCCGCTGCCCAAGTCTTCGACGAGGGGAAGGTTATGTTGGTTTGCTATCGCCGCTAGGTCCTGACGGGTTGGAGCGGATGAGAAGCCTGCAATCGAGTAATTGCTCGTATGGCTTTTCAGGAGGAGCGCGGTGTTTTCACTGATGGCGTCAGAATAATCCTGGGGGTGGGTTTTGTTTGTCGTGCCGACCTCTTTGAGCGCTGCGCCGCTTTGAGCAATCACATCCGGCATCCTGAACGAGCCGCCAATTTCGACCAGCTCGCCGCGCGATGCGATGACTTCCTTCTTGTTTGCGAGCGCACTTAGCACCGTCAGGATTGCGCCCGCGCAATTGTTCACGACAAGCGCGGCTTCGGCGCCGGTCAGTTCGCAAATCAAGGATTCCACATGGCTATGTCGTGAGCCTCGCTTGCCGTTCTCCAGATTGAGCTCAAGCGTTGAGTACGCGTTTGCGATGTCTGCCATTGCTTGGACGGCTTCTTCCGCCAGCGGAGATCGGCCCAAGTTTGTATGAATGATGATGCCAGTCGCGTTGATCGCGCTTTTCAAAGACCGCGTCCTCGACTGGTCCAGCGTTGTTGAAACTTCTGTCCAGAACAACCGCTCCGATAAGATCGATTCAGGCATGGGCGCATCGGCGAGCAACTCGCTTCGAGCACTGTCGATTTTCGCGCGCACCGTCTCGGTCACCTGCGTACGCCCGAAGACGTCGATCAAACTGGCTGCCTTGTCGGACTCCATCAGCGTTTGAATCTTGGGAAGCTGGCGCAGAATTTCATTCATGCGTCATTGTCTCTGAAGACCATGCAACAGGCAAGGCGTAGCGCCCGGTCAACGGGCTCTCAAAATTATGTGACGAAGGACAATAGAAGCGCCATGACGAAGCCCGTGCCTCCGACAATTGTTGAAATCACCGTCCAGGATTTTAGCGTTTCACCGACCGATTGATCGAGATAGCGATTAACGAGCCAAAAACCGGAATCGTTCACATGAGAGAGCACGCTTGCACCGCCGGCGATTGCGATGACGGTGAGTGCCCGGTCGAACTCTGACACATCCGCGACAGCGAGGAGCGGGGCGGCGAAGCCAGCGGCGGTGATCATCGCAACCGTTGCTGATCCCTGCACGATACGCACCAATGCAGCGATTAAAAATGCGAAGACGAGTACCGAAATCTCCATGCTCGAAGCGACTTCTGCGATCCGCGCGCCAGCTTGCGAGTCGATCAGAACTTGCTTAAACGCGCCGCCAGCGCCGGTCACCAGAACGACGATGCCTGCGGGCTCCAAGGCTTTCATTGATGCCATATTGAGTTCACCCGCATCGATGCGCATAACCCGATTGGCATATGTGTAGTACAAGCCGACACTCAGCATCAGCGCGATAAACGGGTGCGATAGAAACAGAACCGCGTCTGGAACGTTGGTTTCTCCTGCAGCCATTTTCCAAATCGTTCCGCTTGCGACGAGGCCGATTGGAAGCGCGAGCGAGGCGATGGCCGCGAATGCCCCAACCTTGGGGGCATCTGCCTCAGGAGCTGGTAGATCCATCGTGAGCTCCGCCTCGGGCAGTTTCTTCAAGCGCGTTTCAGCGAAAACGGCGCCGCCCAGCGCGACGGCTGGAATGGCGGTGATCAGCCCAGCGATGATCACCAGTCCAAGATCCGCTTCAACCAAAGCTGCGACAGCTATTGGTCCCGGGGTCGGTGGAATAAAGGCGTGCGCTGCGGCCAAGCCCGCCAAGAGCGGACCCGCGACATAGATCGCCGAGCGCTTCAGCGACTTTGCAATGCGAAGCACCATCGGCATCAAGATGACCAAAGCCACATCGAAGAACACGGGAATGGCGACCAGTAATCCGAGCGCGCTCATCTTCCAGGGTACTGTTTTGTCAGAGTTCGAAACCAGGCGATCGGCAAGCGTCTGCACCCCGCCAGAGCGCTCGAGGATGGCGCCGAGAATAGCACCTAGGCCGACAACGACGGCGATGAAACCGAGGACACCGCCCATACCGTTTTGGATGGACGTGATGACGTCTTGCGGAGTCATGCCCAACGCCATGCCGGCAAGCAGCGAAACCAGTAGGAGGGCAAAGAAGGGCGGTAGCTTCGCCTTTAAGACCAAGCCCAACAATCCAATCGTGGAGACGGATAGGACCAGCAGAATGTACAAAGGATCAGAAGCCGACATCAGCTTAGTCCAATGTCACAGCGACACGGGCCAGTACTGATGATGAGGTCATGTAGAGATAAGTCTCGTCGTCATCCAAAGTGCAGTTTGACGTCGGCATACCGGTCGACACCGTCCCCAATACGTTTCCTTCGGGACTGAGAACATAAACGCCAGCCGGTCCCGTGGCGAAAATCGTGCCGTTCTCAGCGACAACCATGCCGTCCGGCAAACCGCCGCCATCTCTTAACTCTGAGTTGGCATCAAAGAAGATGCGGGCGTTGCTGACCGTGCCGTCGGAGGCCGTGTCATAAGCCATGATGACCGCATTCTCTGGATCGGATACGGCGACGTACAGGGTGCGCTCATCTGGAGAGAGCGCGACACCGTTCGGAAAACTCAAATCGTCGATCACTACATTCAGGTTGCCGTCCGGGGTGAGAAAATAGACGCCGTTGAATGCGAGCTCTTTTTCCGGTGCCTCGTTGAGCCCGCGCAGTCCATAAGGAGGATCGGTAAAATAGAGCGCGCCGTCGCTGCGCTCTACAATATCGTTCGGGCTATTGAGGGACTTGCCGTCATAGCCGGATGTTATCGTGGTGCGGGTCTTCGTGTTTGGATCGAGAACAGAGAGTCCGCGAGCCCCGTGATCTGCCAACAGCAACTGCCCAGGGGCTTGTGACCATTCAATGATCCCGTT
>JALUWJ010000313.1 GCA_027019605.1 Henriciella sp.
TGAACCGCTTGCAGCCAAGGTGAGCGGCCATGCATTTGCCCCTCTTTCCGGCCGGTTCCCGTGACCATGACAGGAATGGTTTCGCCGATCTTTGATGCGTTGAAGGCGGTCTGCTGTTCACGCAGCAGAGCTTGAAGCGCTTGCAGGCGCTCATTCTTCACGTCTTCTGGAACCTGGCCAAACATCTCCGCGGCCGGCGTGCCGGGGCGCTCGGAATACTTGAACGAGTAAGCGATCGCGTAATTGACCTCACGAACGAGATCCATCGTGTCTTCGAAGTCTTTGTCGCTTTCACCCGGGAAGCCGACAATAAAGTCTGAGGCAAGCGCCATGTCAGGACGCGCCTCTTTCATCCGGCGCATGATATCGAGATAATGCTCACGCGTATGGCCGCGATTCATCGCTTTCAGGATATTGTTCGACCCTGACTGAACCGGAAGATGCAGGAATGGCATCAATTGCGGTGTGTCGGCATGCGCGGCGATCAGGTCATCATCCATGTCGCGCGGGTGGCTGGTCGTGTAGCGAATCCGGTCGAGCCCGCCGACTTTTGCAACATGGCGTACCAGTTGCGCCAGCGTCCACTCATCGCCGCCTTCCAGCTTCGGCGCGGCGCCGTGATAAGCGTTGACGTTCTGGCCAAGCAGCTGCACCTCGCGCACGCCTTGGCTGGCGAGATTGCGGGCTTCAAAAATAATGTCGTCGACCGGGCGAGAGAGCTCAGCGCCGCGCGTGTAAGGCACCACGCAGAAGGTGCAGAACTTGTCGCAGCCTTCTTGCACGGACAGGAATGCCATCGGCCCGTCCGCCTTGCGAGCTTTTGGCAGGGCGTCGAATTTTTCGAGCGTTTCAAACTCGGTTTCAAGCCGTTCGCCGGTCGAGCGGTGCACGCGGGCGATCATTTCCGGCAGCTTGTGATAGGCTTGCGGGCCGAGCACCAAGTCGACCGCAGGCTGGCGCCGCATAATTTCAGCACCCTCGGCTTGCGCCACGCAACCGGCGACCGCGATGGTCATGTTGCCGCCCTGGGCCTGTTTCATCTTCTTGATTTTGCCAAGTTCAGAATAGACTTTTTCCGTCGCTTTTTCGCGAATGTGGCAAGTGTTCAAAACTACCAAATCAGCGCCATCAGGACTGTCGACCGGCGCATAGCCGATCGGGGCCAGCACATCTTTCATGCGCTCGCTATCATAGACATTCATCTGGCAGCCATAGGTCTTAATGAAGACCGATTTGCTGGACTTTTCCGGGGTCGTGTCGCTCATCGGGCGGCTTATGACTTAAAACCGCCCGAAAAGCTATATCTGCGTTCAGTTTTTGGTGTCTAAAACGCCAAGTAGAGCGCTTTCACCGCGAGAACCAATACCACTGATCCAATGGCGGTGAGCATGGCCACATAGGTGCCTTCGCGAAGTTTTTCGCGATCCAGGATTGGGCCATTAAACTTGTCCGATTGATGGCCGGACTGTTGGTGCATGGGAAGTGTATTCATGTTCTTATCTCCCTTCACTTTCTTACGCTAATGATGTCTACGTTTACCATGTGTTCGAAAAAATGCAACGGAATCGGACGAATTATATGTAGCAATGCGGATTAATTTAAAGATTTCAGCACTGTTCGCGATATAAACTTTTCGTCATTCGAACGAACGCAGCGCCGCCCGCTGGACGCCGCCCGAGAAAGCGGGCATGGCAGGCGGAATGACCCGAACCATCCTCTTCAATAAGCCATTCGATGTCCTGTCTCAGTTTACCGACAAGGGAAATGAAGGCTCGTCGCGCAAAACGCTGTCCGAGTTCATCTCGGTGCCATCGGTCTATGCTGCGGGGCGCTTAGATCGCGACAGCGAAGGTCTGTTGATCCTGACCGATAATGGACGGCTGCAGGCGCAAATCACCAATCCGCGCAACCGCACTCCCAAGACTTATTGGGCGCAGGTTGAGGGCATCCCAGATGAGGCCGCGCTAGAGGCGCTCAGAACCGGTGTGAAACTCAAAGATGGGGTGAGCGCTGCAGCCGAGGTCGAGCGCATTGATCCGCCCGCCGATCTCTGGCCCCGCACGCCGCCGATCCGCGTGCGCAAATCGATCCCGGATTGCTGGATTTCTCTGACCATTACAGAAGGCCGCAACCGTCAGGTTCGCCGTATGACCGCAGCGGTGGGGCATCCGACGCTACGGCTGATCCGCTATAAGATCGGCAATTGGACGATTGATGGCCTGAACAGCGGTGAGTGGCGCGACGCTTAGCTTTTGGCGAGGCGCGCTTTGGTCATCCCGGCATGTGGCTTGGCGCTAGCAGGATCATCCGGCCAATCATGTTTGGGATAGCGCCCGCGCATATCTTTCACCATGTCGCGATATCCGCCCGTCCAGAAGCCCGGAAGATCTTGAGTCGTGGCAACCGGTTTGCCGCCTGGCGATAGGATTTGCAGCGTCAGGGGCAATCGGCCTCCCGCCAGCGCGATGTGCGCCGACGCGCCATAAAGCTCTTGCGCCTTGCACTCGATCAGTGGCGCGCGTTCATCCAGCCAATCAATCCTGGCTTTGCGACCGGACGGGAGCTCAACGCTGAGCGGCGCAAGCTGATCAAGCTCCTGCGGCAGCGGCCATTCGAGCTGCGCTTTCAACGCATCCCCAAGCTTTGCGGGCGTGGGCATGGTAAATGACCCGTTACTCGGCATTGGGGTGAGCCAGTCCCGTACCGTCTTTGCCAACTGGTCCACAGACCATTCTGGCCACGCGTCACCGAGCAGGCCCCGGAGCATCGCGGTACGCGCGCAGATGGTGCGGACCGCATCCTCGAGGCCGGTCGGCACAAAGCCCTCTGCCTCAATATGTTCAAGGAACGCATCGTTCGCTGCCTCTGGGCTGGGCTTTGGCAGCGGCTGTTCGCTTAAGATGATGGCCCCGAGCGCTTTCACGCGGCGGGCTTTGAACGTGCCTTTGGCTGGGTCGAAATCAGCGGTTTCTCTGGTTTCTTCCTGGCCGATTGATCGGGCGAGTGTCTCGTCCAATGCCGCGGCCAGCGTGATCCGGGCGGTTTTCGCGCTGCCAACCATGTCCGCCACGATCAACCAGTCGGACTTGGCGAGCGGCGAGCTGTCGTCAATTTGCCCTGCACGGCCCGAGGCGAGGACATATTGCGTGTTAGAGCCTGGGCGCTTGCGGGCGATCATGTCCGGCCAGCCGCGGGCTAAAATTTCCGCGACATTGCCCGAGGCTTTGGCGTTCCCGGTCCAGCGCGAAGCTTGCTGTCTCAAAGTCTCGGCGCGCCGGCTGCGATCGCTCTGAAAGCGCGCCAACCGTTCGACAAGGTCGGCGCTATTGCCGCCAATGCCGCGCTCGCTGATCAAGGCTGCAACTTGCGCGGCGAGGGCCCGCTCTGGCTCTGTTTCAGCGCGGACAATCAAAGCGGCGAGACGAGGTGACAGCGGGAGTTTGGTCATCTCGCGGCCGGTTTTGGTGAGGCCGCCGCTTTCTTCCAATGCGCCGAGCGCCAGAAGGTCCTGACGCGCCGCTTTCAAGCGCCCCGGCGGCGGGGATGTCAGCCAGTTCAGCGCCTCAGGATTGGTTTCGCCCCAATCGGCGAGGGTCAGCAGCAAGCCGGACAAGTCAGCGTTTTGAATTTCCGGTTCCGGCGCGGCCGTCAAACCGCGCGTCTCGGCCTCGTCCCAAAGTCTGTAGCATGTTCCAGGGCCGAGGCGTCCCGCGCGGCCTCGTCTCTGGTCGACATTGGCCCGCGCTGCGCGCACTGTTTGCAATGCCGTTGATAGCCCGCCCGGCACATAGCGCGGCACCCTGGCATAGCCGCTATCGACGACCACCGAGACCCCTTCAATCGTTAGGGCGCTTTCGGCGATATCAGTGGCGAGGACGACTTTTCGGTGGCCCTCCGAGCAAGGGCGGATCGCGGCGTCCTGATCCTGCGGGCTCAAGGCGCCGAAGAGCGGCGCGACGAGGACATCGTTCAAATGCGAAAGCCGTTCGGCGGTTCGGCGGATTTCTCCGGCGCCGGGCAGAAAGGCGAGGATGGAGCCATCCGTCTCTCGAACCGCGCGTTCAATCGCGCGCGCCATTTGGTCTTCAAGCCGGTCTTGCCTGCGTCCAAGATATCGGGTCTCGACCGGGTATTGGCGCCCCTCACTTTCAATCACCGGCGCGTCCAGCTTGTTCGCCATCGCGGCGGTATCGAGCGTTGCTGACATAGCAAGCAGATGAAGATCGTCGCGCAAAGCGCCTTGCACTTCCAGCGCGAGGGCGAGGCCAAGATCAGCGCTCAGGCTGCGCTCATGTATTTCGTCAAAGATCACCGCGCTGATGCCGGTCAGCTCCGGATCATTGAGCAATCGGCGCGTGAACAGGCCATCGGTAACAACTTCGACGATCGTGTCTTTGCTGGTTTTGCGGTCGACACGGGTCGAAAGCCCGATCCGTTTTCCCAGAGGTTCGCCTAGCGTTTGCGCCATGCGCTGCGCCGCCATACGCGCCGCGATCCGACGCGGCTCAAGCATGATGATCTTCCCGGGCAGGGCCTCAAAGCCCTCAATCAATCCAGCGAGCGCGAGCGGCACGCGGGTCGTTTTCCCGGCGCCTGGCGGCGCGCCGAGGATCAATCGCTGCTTCGCTTTCAACGTCGCTGCGATCTCCGGCAGGAGAGGTTCGATTGGAAGGTCGCTCATAAAAACAGTCATGTCCTCAGTCTTGAGGTTTCGCAATCTTTGGATATCAACTAAAGCGACCCCGTTGTCTCTTATTGGAGGGCGCGCGTGACCTCATCCCCAGAATTTTCAATCTGTGTGCCGATGCACAATGAATCCGGCAATGCAGAACAGTTGATCGACGAGATCGCCGCCGCCCTGGCGGGGCGGGCATTTGAGATGGTGATCACCGACGATGCCTCCACAGATGACACACGCGCCGTATTGGCAGGGTTGAAGGCGAAATATCCGGAGCTCCGCGTGATTGCCCATCGCTCGAACGCCGGACAGTCGCGGGCGCTGCGCACCGCGATCCAGCACGCCCGGGCGCCGATTATCGGCACGCTGGACGGCGATGGCCAGAACGATCCGGCCGATCTGCCAGCTTTGTATCGCAGCCTGACCCGCGTGGATGCGCCGGAAGGCCTGACCATGGTCATGGGCCGCCGCGCCAGCCGCAAAGATACGGCTTGGAAGCGGTTTGGCTCGCGGTTCGCGAACACGATCCGTAGCCGTCTTCTGCGCGATGATTGTGATGATAGCGGCTGCGGGATCAAAGTGATGAAGCGCGAGGCCTTCCTGGCGCTCCCATATTTCGATCACATGCATCGCTATATGCCTGCACTGATGAATGCTGAAGGCTACGGCGTTGAATTTATGGACGTAAACCACCGCGAGCGCGGGGCAGGGCAGTC
>JALUWJ010000314.1 GCA_027019605.1 Henriciella sp.
GAAAATGCCTTCTTTTCAGGCAGAACAAGTTTGGCTCGCGCCGATGTCGGGCTCAACGGATGCTGCATTTAGACGCCAGGCTGTGCGCTATGGGGCACCTATTGTCGTGTCTGAAATGGTCGCCGGGAAGGCGCTTGCTGCAGCGCGCCCTGACGTCGTGCGTAAAACATGCCGGCACGAAGGCGGCGGACTATGGGTCGTGCAGCTCGCGGGGCGACGCCCGGAGGATATGTTGAAGGGCGCTCAAATCCTTGCCGATGCCGGCGTTGATGTCATTGATATCAATATGGGCTGCCCGTCCCGGCAGGTGACTGGCGGTAATTCTGGCTCAGCCCTGATGCGTGAACCGGGGCTTGCGCTTGAGATCATCAAATCGACCTTGCTCGGGGCCAATGGTGTTCCGGTCACTCTGAAAACGCGCCTGGGTTGGGATCACAATCTGCTCAATGCGCCGGAATTAAGCCGAGCGGCTGTCAACCTCGGCATCGAGTTGGTGACCATTCACGGCCGCACCCGTTGCCAGTTTTATAAAGGGCAAGCCGATTGGGCGGCCATTCGTGACACCGTCAACGCGGTGTCCGTCCCGGTGATTGCGAATGGTGATATTGGCTCGGTAGAAAACGCGCGATCAGCTTTAGATGCGTCTGGGGCGTTTGGTGTGATGGTTGGGCGATCTGCGATGGGGCGCCCGTGGCTCGTCAGTGAGATTGATGCCGCGCTGAACGGGCGGGCGTTTGAAGCCCCAAACCTTTCAGCCCAGGTCGACGGCCTCTGCGAGCAGATCGAGGACAGTCAGACGCTGTATGGCACTGCGCTCGGTTTGCGCATCGTGCGGAAACATGTGGCGGCGCATATCGATCAAGTGGATCTCCCGATAGGTGATGAAGAGCGCCGGCAGCTGCGCGCTGATCTGTGCCGGATGGAAGACTCCAAAACTCTGATCGCGGCGCTGCGAGACGTTTATGAGATGCATAAGTTTAAGGTGGCAGCATGATGACGGCATTGGATTTGGTCGGGCTTTCCCCGTTTGCGCTTTTAGCTGTGGACGAACGACGTCGTGTGAATGCCGCAAACCCTGAGGCGCAGGCCTTTCTCGGGCATTCGGAGCGGGCGATGTATCGCAAACCGCTCAGCGAAATCCTGTTTCATGACTCGCCGATTTTCGAACTGATGGACAAAGCGCAAGCGCTGAGCGGCGATGTTTCGGCCCATGGCGTTCCCCTCAGCGGTCCGTCACTTCGCAAACAACGGGTTCTGGATTTGCGCCTTCGCCCGCTCGCCGATGGCAGCACGATCATCGGCATGACCGAAGCCAATGACTCCGCGCTGGTGAATAACAATCCTGCAGGGGTTGCGGCTTTCGGTCGAATTCTCGGGCACGAGGTCAAAAATCCACTCGCTGGGATATCCGGGGCGGCGCAATTGCTGTCACGCAATTCGCGTGATGACCAAAACGCGATGATCGATATCATCTTGTCCGAGACGCGCCGGATTGAGCGTCTGGTGTCGCGTCTGTCGGCGTTCGAGCTGTTTTCGTCACCGGCGAAAGAGTCTTTGAACATCCACGAACTGCTCGATCGCGTCATCGCAGCGGAAGAAGCGGCGCATCGCGGCAAGATCTCGATTGTCCGTCTCTATGATCCATCCTTGCCGGACATTGAGGCCGATCAGGATCATCTGCACGAGGCTATTCAGAACGTGCTGCGCAATGCAGTTGAAGCGACGCTTGCTCATACGCAAAGCCCGCAAATTCAAATCGAGACCGCGTTTGAAACCAGCTTCGCGATCGCGGACAAGCCAAGCTCGGAGCGTCTGGGTCGCGCGATCCGTGTGACGATCGAAGACAATGGCCCTGGTGTGCCACCTGAAAAGAAAGCCCGAATGTTCGATATGTTTATGTCGTCAAAATCGGGCGGGCGCGGCCTGGGGCTGAGCGTGGTCAATGAGATCATCGCGGCCCACCGGGGGCGCATCAAAGTCGATAGCAAACCCGGACTAACTCGTTTCTCCCTTTTCCTCCCCTTGCCGAGAACAAAAAAATCATGAGTCAAAAGACAGTTCTTCTCGCAGAAGATGACGCGAGTATCCGCTTGATCGTCAATCAAACTCTGGTGACCGCAGGCTATGCGGTGCGCGCCACCAGTTCCCCCGAAGCGTTGGAGCGCTGGGTGCGAAATGGTGAGGGCGATATTGTCGTCACGGACGTGTATCTGACCGATACGCCGATTTTTGAGCTCTTGCCCTCATTTAAGCTGGTGCGACCTGACCTGCCGGTCATCGTGATGAGTGGTCAGAACACCATCCTGACGGCGGCTTCTGCGGCTCAACATGGCGCCTTTGACTACCTGCCAAAGCCATTTGATATCGACCAGCTGACCGATCTTGTTGGTCGCGCATTGAGCGATTCAAAACCAGCGAGCGGCGCGGCCAAGAAAGCCGCGGCGGAGTCGACCAATAATGGGTTGCCATTGGTGGGGCGCTCGGCGGTCATGCAGGATGTCTATCGGATCATCTCGCGTGTGATGAACACTGATCTCACTGTGCTTATCGAGGGCGAATCCGGGACGGGTAAGGAGCTCGCAGCGCGCGCGATCCACGATCTGGGTCAAACGCGCAATGGGGCTTTCCATTCGCTCGACCTCGCAACTCGGCCGGCGCAAGATGTGAGTGTGGAGCTCTTCGGGTCAGAGGAAAAGCCCGGCATAGCTTTTGATTCTGAAGCAACAATCTATCTCGACGAGGTAGGCGATCTCAGCGCAGAAGCGCAAACGCAACTCGTGAAACTGATGCGCGAGGAGGGCGGGGCTCGAATAATCGCTTCCACGCGCCAGCCGCTCTCAGCTCTGGTTGAGGCCGGGGATTTCCGGGCGGATCTCTATTACCGAATGAATGTCGTCCGGATTGAAATGCCAGCCTTGCGGCGTCGCAAGGAAGACATTCCTGAATTGGTCAAGGCCTTTTTGATTCGTGCCGAAGCGCGCGGCCTGTCGCAGAAACAAATCGCGCAACCCGCGATGGACCTGATGATGGCATATGACTGGCCAGGAAATGTCCGCGAGCTTGAGAACTTAATCTTCCGCTTGGCGGCGCTTTCGCCCGATGCCTCGATCTCTCAACGCGATATTGAGCGCGAATTGAGGGCTGAAACGCTGAAAGAGCTAAGCTCTGAGACGTCGCTGGAAAGCGAAATGGAGACGCTTCTGCATCGCTATGTGATGGCGGATCTATTGCAGGGCGAGGGAGAAGGCGAAAAGATCTACCAATCCGTGCTGGAGCAGGTCGAGCGCCCACTGATCAAACTGGCCTTGAGCGTCACGTCTGGAAACAAACTACGGACTGCGGCATTGTTGGGCGTCAATCGAAACACATTGCGTGCCCGTATGACGGTGCTTGGAATGACAGAAGACTGATTGACGTCTGGGATAAGTGTTGCTCTAAATCATCACTGTTGCCGATTGGCGACAGTGTGTTTTTGAGGTCCTGCATTTGACTTCCCGCGTGTTGGCTACTCTTCGTCGCAATGGTGGGCTTTGGTTTCAAAGCCTGTTTGTCCTTGCGGCCATTCTATGTGCGACAGCCACCGTAATCATGTTGGATCGCAGTGGGCCGACGGAAGAAGTTCCTGATACGCTCATGACCTTCTTGGTCATCAACTCCGTGATCATCGTTGTGTTGGCGGTGATGGTTGTCGCGCGCTACCGCGCAATCCGAAAATCTCGCACAGATTCAGGGACAGGCGGCGGACGCCTCACGCGTCGGTTTATGCTGTTATTCGGAACCGTTGCGATGATCCCGGCGATCATTGTGTCGCTGTTCCTTTGGTTCACCACCACGCGCGGGATTGATACGTGGCTCGGGGAGACCGTACTCACACTGGTCGATGAGATCGCGACGATTTCCGCTGAGAGCGGGGAAGAGTTTGCCGTCCGGTTCGAAACAGATGCGCAAGCTGTCGCCAATGACGTCGATTCTGCGGTCAATGAGTTTCAGGCGGATCCTGAAACCTTCGAACGGATTTTCAGCCTGCTGGCGACCTATCGGGACTTCTCTGCCGCCTATATTATTGACCGCGAAGGTGTCCCGATTGCGCGCGCTGAAAACATGAGCGCACCTCAGCATTATGGCCGTCCCTCAGAGAGTTTCTTCTCAGCCGCAGATCAGGGCGAGATTGTTGCGGTTCTGCGCCAGCAACAGGGGTACACGTTCGCGCTGATCAAGCTCCAAAGCTTTGAGGAAAATTACCTCTACCTGGCGCGGCCGATCAATCCTGAACTGTTTGCGCGTTTGGAGCGCGCGCGGGCGGCGGGTGCAGATTACCGTCTAGCGCAAGAACAGAGCAATATGATCCAGACTTTGTTCGTCATATCGTATTTGCAAATTGTCGCCTTGGCGCTCTTGCTTTCGGTGCGTCTCGCTCAGGAAATTGCTGACCGAATTTCGCGTCCGATCTCCCGGCTTGCAACCGCGGCTCTAGACGTCAGTGAAGGTCGACGCGGGGTATCGGTTCCGCTGCCGGACCCGGAAGATGAGGTGCGGTTGCTCTCGAACTCGTTCAACATCATGACCCAGCAATTGGATGAGCGGCGTGATGATTTGATTTCCGCCCGCGAAGAGGCTGAAGAGCGCCGACAGTTCCTCGAGACGCTTTTGGTCGAGCTGAGCGCCGGTGTCATTCGAACCGATCAAGCCGGGATCATCACGATCGCCAACCGGTCTGCAGAAAACCTGATCAATATGGGCGCGCTCGAAGGGTGCGTCTTGTCCGAGATCAGCCCTGAGATCTGGGGCTGCGTCAGCGCATCCGATAAGCCCAACCCACAGGACGATTCCTTCATCAATCTCAAGGCCAATGATGGTCTAAAATACGTCCGGGTTAAAGTCGCCTCGGATACGGTTGGCGGCCATGTCGTCACCCTGGATGATGCGACGCGTCTGATTTCTGCGCAGCGGCAACTGGCCTGGCGCGATGTTGCGCGTCGGATCGCGCATGAAATCCGCAACCCGCTGACGCCGATCCAGCTTTCGACGGAACGCATTCGTCGGCGATATGGCGACCAAATTGACGACAAAGACGGCGTGTTTGAACGCTGTATCAACACCATTCTCCGCCAAGTTTCCGATATCGGGCGCATGGTCCAGGAGTTTTCAGACTTTGCGCGGATGCCGAAACCAACGCCGAGCCGGTTTGACCTGGCGGCGCTGATTACGGACGTTGTGTTTGCCCAGCGTGTGGTCAATCCGGACTATAGATTTGTCCTCGATATGCCGCCAGAAGGACTGGCTTTTCGAGGGGATGAGCGCCTGCTTGGTCAGGCTTTCACCAATATTGTGAAGAACGCGACAGAAGCACTCTCTC
>JALUWJ010000315.1 GCA_027019605.1 Henriciella sp.
CTTTTTGCCTCAATGATCCGCCGGGATTGCATTTAATTCACTTGGTAATTCCAACTCCGAGTGGCGAAATAGCCACGAAACTGGGGAGCTTCTCTGATGAAAACCACGCTCACTATTCTTGCGGCAGTGGCCTTACTGGCTGGCTGTCAAAATGTCTCCAATCGAACGCTGAGCACGACAGCAGGCGGCGCCATCATCGGCGCTGGGGTCGGCATGATGGCTGGCGGAGACGATAAACGAAACGCCGCCATTGGCGCTGTTGTCGGCGGCCTCGCTGGCGCGGGCGTCGGTGTTTACATGGACCGCCAAGAAGCCGAGCTGCGCCGTCAAACCGAAGGGACCGGCATCGAAGTGCAACGGGTCGGCGATCAAATCGCACTCAACATGCCCTCTGGCATCACCTTCGATGTGAACAGCGCGGCGATCAAAGGTGATTTCTATGGTCCGCTCGACAATGTCAGCTCGACCTTGATGGAATACCCGAAAACAGCCGTCGATGTCGTCGGACACGCAAGCGCAGATGGACCCGACGCTTACAACCAGGAACTGTCGGAGCGCCGGGCTGCATCGGTTCAATCGTACTTGATAAATAGCGGTGTACAGTCTGTGCGCCTGCGCGCCATCGGGATGGGTGAGACCCAACCGATTGCAGACAATGCAACTCAGGCCGGCCGAATTGCCAATAGACGCGTCGAGATCCTTCTCACGCCCATTGTCGAAGGCGGTGCCTGATCAAAAAGGCCGGAGCGAAATGCTCCGGCCTTTCTTTCTGTATCGATTTTGGGAGCAGTGGCTCAGGCCGCCGCTTTTTGCTTCACGCCGCCTGGAGGGAAGCGCGAGTAGAAAGTCTCGCCATTGGCCGCCATGTCGCGCAGAAGCTGTGGCACCTTGAACCGGTCGCCATATTTCTCTGCAAGCGCATCGGCCTCAGCAACAAACTCGGGAATGCCCCAGATCAAATCCATGTAAGAGGCACAGCCGCCTGTATATGGCGCAAAGCCCCAGGCGAGGATCGAGCCGATATCGGCATCGCGGGCATCGGTGATCACGCCCTCTTCGAAGCAACGCGCAACCTCAACAGCCTGGCGCACCAGGAAGCGGTTGGTCAGGTGCTTTTTCAGCTCCGGCGGGCATTCATCTACAGTGACATCGATGCGGCTATTCAGATCCGGCCAGAGGCGCGATGGCTTGCCCTTCTCATTATAGTCGTAGAAGCCTTTGCCAGCTTTGCGGCCGACGCGGCCTTGATCCTCAACCAGCCACGCCATCATCTGACCAAGCTCGTTGGAGTCATAATCAACGCCAGACGCCTGCGCCATTTGGCGACCAACTTTCAGCGCGGTATCGAGGCCGACAGAGTCAGACACTTCAAGCGCACCCATTGGCATACCGGACTGACGGCCCACGTTTTCGATGATCGCAGGCTTGATGCCTTCGGCCAGCATCGCCATGCCTTCTTGCGTGTATGTGCCGAAGCAACGCGATGTGTAGAAGCCGCGGCTATCATTGACGACGATTGGCGTCTTACGGATCGCCAGAACGTAATCGATTGATTTTGCCAGCGTCTCTTCGCTGGTTTTGTCGCCGGTGATGATCTCGACCAGACCCATCCGCTCAACGGGAGAGAAGAAGTGGATGCCGATAAAGTTCTCTGGGCGAGACGAGGCTTCCGCAAGACCGGTGATAGGCAGGGTTGATGTGTTCGATCCAAAGATCGCATCAGCACTGATCACATCTTCCGCCATCTTGGTGATTTTGGCTTTCAGTTCTGGGTTTTCGAACACAGCCTCAACAACCAGATCGGCGCCTTTGACATCATCATAGGAGTCCGTCGTGGTGATCAGGTCGAGCAGCTTGTCGCCCTTTTCCTGGGTCGTCTTTCCGCGCGACAGATCTTTCTCAACCAAGCGGCGAGAATAGTCTTTACCCTTCTCAGCATTCTCTTTTGAGACGTCGACCAGGACTGTTGGGATGCCCGCTTTCGCCTGGACATAGGCAATACCCGCGCCCATCAGGCCAGCGCCAACAACGGCGATCTTTTTGAACTCTGTCTTGTCATATCCGGCTGGACGGTTTCCGCCCTTGGAAAGCTCTTGCATCGAGAGGAAGAGCGAGCGGATCATCGCTTTCGCTTCTGGACGCTGCTGCGTGTTGATGAAGTAACGCGTCTCGATGCGGAGACCGGCATCAATCGGCACCTGAGTGCCCTCATAGACGCATGACAGAATGTTCTTCTGCGCCGGATAGTTGCCATAGGTGTTTGCAGCGAGCATCGCATTCGACATGGTCGCAACTTGGCCAGCCCCTGGAGAACGGTGGACAACACCGCCTGGCATTTTGAAGCCTTTTTCGTCCCAAGGTGCTTTCGCGTCTGGGTTCGCTTTGATCCAAGCTTTACACTTGGCAACCGTGTCAGCCTTTGGCGCAAGCTCGTTCACGACGCCCATTTTGTGAGCTTTCTCAGCATTGAAACTCTTGCCCTGAAGGATCAGTGGCAGGGCTTCCTGAACGCCAATCAGACGTGGCAGACGCTGGGTGCCACCAGCACCCGGCAGAAGGCCAATCTTGGCTTCTGGCAGACCGAACTGGATCTTCGGATTGTCGTTCGCAGCAACGCGGTAGTGACCCGCAAGCGCCACTTCCAAACCACCACCCAGAGCGAGGCCATCAAGGGCAACCGCAATTGGCTTGCCGCAAGTTTCAAGCTCGCGCAGCGTTTTGTTGAGCGAGAAACCACGCTCGAACTGCATGGCTTTCAGCTCGGCTTCAGACATTTCTGATTCTGGCTTGCCGCCACCCGCTTGCTGATTCATTTCACCAAGATCGGCGCCTGCGCAGAAGCCTGAAGGTTTGCCAGAAGAGATCACGAGACCGGTAATCTTGTCATTGGTCGCGACTTCTTTGGTGATCGCGATAATGTCGGCGATCGCTTTTCCGGTGAGGGTGTTCATGCTGCGCCCTGGCACGTCGAAGACTGCGTGCGCGATGCCATCACCATCAATATCGAAAGAGAATGTTTCGAGGTTCATTTTACTTTTCCACTGTTTAGCTGCCATCCCGGCCGGAGCGAAGCGCAGAGCCGGGACCTAGATTGGCCAGGTCCCGGATAAGCTCTGCAGAGCTTTCCGGGATGACAATTCAAATTATACGCGTTCGATGATCGTCGCAGTGCCCATACCGGCACCGACGCAAAGCGTGACCAGCGCGGTTTCTTTGTCCGCACGCTCAAGCTCATCAACCATGGTGCCGAGCAGCATGCCGCCGGTTGCGCCGAGCGGGTGACCCATCGCAATCGCGCCGCCATTGACGTTCATTTTCTCATGATCAATGCCGAGCAAGTGCATCATCAGCATTGGCACAGACGCAAAGGCTTCGTTCAGCTCATAGAGATCGATATCGCCGACATCCATGCCCGCTTTTTTCAGCGCCTTCAGGGTCACGTCGGTTGGGCCGGTCAGCATGATGCCTGGCTCAGAGCCGATTGACGCCATTTGCTTGACGCGTGCGCGCGGCTTGAGGCCAAGGCGCTCGCCCATTTCTTTTGATCCGAAAAGAACCGCAGAGGCGCCATCAACGATGCCCGATGAGTTACCTGCATGGTGTACGTGATTGATCGCTTCCAGCTCTGGATAGCGCTGTTTGATGACTTCATCGAAGCCCATAGAGCCCATGCCGGCAAAGCTCGGGTTCAGCGCTGCCAGGCTTTGCATGTCAGCGTCTGGACGCATGTGCTCGTCATGATCGAGGCGAACGCCGCCCATCTGATCTTTCACAGCGACAATTGATTTCGAGAAGCGGCCTTCTTCCCAGGCTTGCGCCGCGCGGCGCTGAGACTCAACGGCATAGGCGTCGACATCATCGCGTGAGAAACCCCACTTTGTCGCGATCGTATCAGCGCCAACACCTTGTGGTGAGAAGTAAGATTTCAGAGCGATTTGTGGGTCAGATGACCAAGCTCCACCAGCGGCGCCCATTGGCACGCGGCTCATGCTTTCAATGCCGCCGCCGATCGCCATGTCAGCTTCGCCGGTCATGACCTTCGCTGCCGCCATGTTACAGGCTTCCAGACCAGAAGCGCAGAAGCGGTCGACCTGAACGCCAGCCGTTGTCTCTGCATAGTCTGCATTCAGCACGGCGATCCGGGCAATGTCGCCGCCCTGCTCACCAACTGGAGACACGCAACCAAGCACAACATCATCGACATATTTGGTGTCGAGATCGTTGCGGTCGCGGATGGCTTCCAGGGTTTGAGTGGACAGCTCTAACGCTGTGATTTCGTGCAAGCTGCCAGATTTTTTGCCTTTGCCGCGCGGGGTTCGCACAGCGTCGTAAATATAGGCTTCAGTCATGGGAGGGGTCTCCTGTCTTTAACTCGTTAATCGCATTATTTTGCTGGCGCCTTCATGGGATTGATGGCGAGTGAAGCTCTGGCCCGCGCAGCCTCTTTGCCACGCGAGTCATATAGGTCAGCTTCCGCAAAAATCACTTGTCGACCAATGTTGCGAAGCCGGGCCGCGACTTCAATCGCGCCGACGCGCACAGGTCGTAAAAAAGTCGTGTGCAGATCAATTGTCGATGGAAATGCACGCGTCCCAGTCTTCACAGTAGCCAGCATTCCAATCGTGTCATCCAGCATGGCCGAGAGGTATCCGCCCTGGATATAGCCGGCTGGATTGGTGAATTCCTTTTTGCCCGAAAACCTCACACGCGTTTCCATCTTGCTCATATCAAGCGAGACAAGCTCAAAGCCGAGGGACTTTGAGCTCTCCGCAGGCTGCGGAAACGTTTCGGTGAGGAGGTGGCTATCCGGCAAGCTTACAGGGTCCTCGCGATCAGCATTTTCATCACTTCATTGGCGCCGCCATAGATGCGCTGCACGCGGGCATCCTGGTACATTTGGCCAATCGGGTATTCGTCCATATAGCCCCAGCCGCCGTGTAGCTGCAGACACTCATCGATGATCTTGCACTGCAGGTCCGAGATCCAGTATTTCGACATGGACGCTGTCGCCGCATCAAGCTCTCCTTTGAGAAGCAGCTCCGTACAATGATCGACAAACACTTTCGCCACGGTCGCCTCGGTTTTGCACTCAGCGAGTTTGAACTGGGTGTTTTGGAAATCCATAATCGTGCCGCCAAACGCTTTGCGCTGTTTGACATAGGCCACGGTCTCACGCAGGGCGCGTTCGATCATGCCGATGCCCTGGATGCCGATAATGTGGCGCTCTTGCGGAAGCTGCTGCATCAGCTGGATAAAGCCCTGGCCCTCTTCTGGGCCGAGCAATGCTGAGGCAGGCACTTTCACATCATTGAAGAACAGCTCGGACGTATCGGCAGCAGGCTGGCCGATCTTCTTCAGGTTTCGGCCGCGTTCAAAGCCTTCGACCTCATCGGTCTCAACCATCATGATCGAAATGCCTTTGGCGCCTTTGCTTGGGTCGGTTTTGGCGCAAACCAGGATCAGGTTCGCGGTCTGACCATTGGTAATGAAGGTCTTGGAGCCATTGATCACATAACCATTGCCGTCTTTTTTCGCGGTGGTTTTGATGTTCTGCAGATCCGAGCCTGTGCCCGGTTCGGTCATCGCAATCGCGCAAACGAGTTCACCCGAGGCGAGTTTTGGGAGGAGACGTTGCTTCTGCTCTTCAGAGCCGTAATGGATGATGTAAGGCGCAACGATTGCGTTGTGCAGGCCAATCCCGAACCCGGCAATGCCTTGCTGTTCCAATTGCTCAATGATCACCGCATCGTGGCGGAAATCACCGCCTGCGCCGCCATACTCTTCTGGCGCAGAGACCAGCAGAAGCCCCTGCTCTGCCGCTTTGTACCAGACATCCCGTGGGACTGCGCCGGCTTCACGCCAGTCTTCAACATGCGGCTTCAATTCCTTTTCGAAGAATTGTGAAACAGCCTCATTAAAGATCTTAATTTCCTCGTCCTGGCGCCAATGCGACAGCGGTACATCGAGGACATCAGACATGAGCAAACTCCTGGAACTTGATTATGACGTTTACGTTCACGTCAATATAGGCAGAAAGACGTGTTTTGACGAGTCGTGACGTAACGGGAAGTTGCATGTGGGCGCCGTCTTCTACTGTGCTTTATGGCGGTAAAACAGGGTTTCGGGCTCCTCAGCCAAACACAAAGCGGTGTCGCGGACCGCACCGAGCCGTCCAGCCAGCCGGATCGAGGCAGCATTGTCTTTATGAATGCCGCTGATCAGCTCTGGCCATTGCAGGATATCAAACGCGAAATTGCGCGCGTTAAGCGCCGCTTCGAAGGCATAGCCCTGTCCCTCGAACCCTTCCCATAGGATCCATCCAAGTTCTGGGTCAGGCAGCGTGATCGCAGTGTTCAAAGATACCAAGCCGACGGCGCAGCTATCCGATTTCCGCTCAATCGTCCAGGCGCCGTGGCCCGCAATCATCCACCGCCCAGCGCCTGCGGTGAACAAGTCCCAAGCGGCCATCCGCGATACTGGCCCGTCTGTATAGATCGAGCGCGGCGATGCGAAATAGTCCGCAAAAGCCACGAAATCATCCTGGCGGTAAGGTCGCAGCACCAAGCGCTCGGTTTCGAGCGTTGGTGCCACGGAAAAAGCCATGCTTAGAAGCGGTCCGCTGGCAGCGCCATCATCAGATCCGCGCCCGTTTTCAGCTTCGCAAGATGCGATGCCGCTTCTGGAAGCACGCGCGAGATATAATAGTTCCCGGTCACCAACTTATCATCGTAGAACGGGTCATCGCCCTTCTTCTCGATCGCAACTTTCGCCATCAGAGCCCACATGTAAGTGAGCGCCGTCAGGCCAAACAGCTGCAGATAATCAGAGGATGCGGCGCCCGCATTGTTGAAATCGGTCATGCCATTTTGCATCAGCCAATTGGTGCCATCTTGCAGTTGCGCTTTCGCAGACTTCAGGCCTTCAATGAACGGCTCCAGCTCAGCATTGCCCTCATGGCTGCCGATAAAGTCATCCATTTCCGCAAAGAAACTGAACACAGCGCGGCCACCATTCGCCGCCAATTTCCGTCCAACCAGGTCGAGCGCTTGGATGCCATTCGTCCCTTCATAGATCAGGGTGATCCGGCAATCGCGAACGAATTGCTCAAGACCCCATTCCTGTGTGAAGCCAGACCCGCCATGGATCTGCAGCGCTTCATTGGCCATTTTGAAGCCGCGATCGGTCAGGAAGGCTTTCAGAACTGGCGTCATAAGCGCCATGTAATCATTGGCCTTTTCGCGGGTTTTTTCGTCCGGCGACTTGTGGTGCAGATCGCTGTGAAGCGCGGTCCAATAGGTGAACGCGCGAGCGCCTTCGATGAAGGCTTTTTGGTCCATCAGCATGCGGCGGACATCCGGGTGAACAATGACGGGATCCGCTGGCTTGTCCGGCGCCTGAACGCCTTTCAAAGACCGGCCCTGCAGGCGGTCATTCGCGAAATCGACGGCATTTTGGTACGCGACCTCAGCTTGGCTGAGCCCCTGCATGCCAACCCCAAGGCGCGCTTCGTTCATCATCACGAACATGGTGCGCATGCCTTTATGCTCTTCGCCAACGAGCCAGCCTGTGGCGCCGTCATAATTCATGACGCAGGTCGCGTTGCCGTGGATGCCCATTTTCTCTTCTAGGCCGCCGCAAGACGCCTCGTTGCGATCTCCCAAGGAACCGTCATCATTGACGATATATTTTGGCACAACGAACAGAGAGATGCCTTTGATGCCTTCTGGAGCACCTTCGATACGGGCCAGAACCAGGTGAATAATGTTGTCGGTCAGGTCTTGTTCACCGCCCGAGATCCAAATCTTTTGACCGGTAATTTTGTAAGACCCGTCCGGCTGCGGCACGGCTTTGGTCTTGATCAAGCCGAGATCTGTTCCGCACTGTGGCTCGGTCAGGTTCATGGTGCCGGCCCATTCGCCAGACGCCATTTTAGGACCGTACTTCGCCTTCTGCTCGTCAGAGCCGCCCGCCATAAGCGCTTCGAAGGCGCCAGAGGTCAGGCCTGGATACATCGCAAATGCCATATTGGCGGATGAGGTCATCTCGCTGGTCGCCATGCCAACCACGTAAGGCAGCCCCTGGCCGCCCATTTCCGGAGACTTGCCAAGCAGCGGCCAACCATTCTCGACCATTTGCTTATAGGCCGCCGGGAAGCCGTCTGGCGTTTTCACGCTCGCATCGGGGTTACGAATACAGCCTTGCTCGTCGCCAACCTTGTTCAGCGGGAACAGGACTTCTTTGGCAAACTTACCAGACTCTTCAAGGATCGCGTCGACCAGATCAGGTGTCGCTTCCTCAAAGCCCGGCAGGTTAGAGTAATTCTGGATCGATAGCACATCGTGCAAAATGAATTGCATGTCGCGGATCGGAGCGTCGTAACGTGGCATCTGGTTATCCCTCAGATATTATTATGAAACCGTGACGCTTGCTTTAGCGTCACGGTTTGGAAAGGTCATTCAACTCATGCGGGCTGAACTGTAATCTCTTACGCGTCGTCGAGTTGTTTTCGCGCGACGGCGTCATAGGCTTTGAGATTTTCTGCCTCGGCAGCACCGGGGCCAATCTTGTCGAGCTGCTCTTCCAGCCACTCGATGCCATTATGGAGCTCCTGCAAAGCCATCTCGATGTCTTCGCGCTGATTTTCGAGCTCTTTGATTTGGTTTTGGAACTTCACCAAAGACATGCGCATCTGGGCACGTTGGCCATCTTCCAAGCCATAGAGGTCAAGGATCTCGCGAATATCGGCGAGCGGCAGGCCAAGGCGCTTCAAACGGACAATGATTTTAACGCGGCCACGATCGCGATGCGAGTAGACACGCGTCATGCCATCCCGCGCCGGGTGGAGCATATCCTTGTCTTCGTAAAAGCGCAGAGCGCGCGGTGTGATTCCAAACTCTCGGGCCAATTCTGAGATCGAATAAGTGCGAGAGTCAGCGATAGAAAGAGAAGTTACGGTATCAGGCATGTGTGCAACTATGCCTTGTCTTTACGCGAACGTCAACGTCAGGCTCACGTTTACGTAAGCAGAACTATGAACAAACCTTTCGAAATTCATCTCTCACGTTTACCTTTTTAACTCCGTCTTAAGAGCGATCGCGGCATCACTTCTCGTTGAATAGCTATTTAGGCGTGTAATTTCGAATCACGCACGCCGAGTTCTGGAGTACCGAGAATGAGCCACTACGGGTCATGGAGCGTCAAAGGGGTCGACGATCGGGCGCGCGCCATCGCGAAAGAGAAGGCGCGTCTGAAAGGCGTTACACTCGGCGATTATATTAACAATCTCCTGCTCGAAGGGCACAGCGAAGCTGGTCCGAGAGACATGTATGAGCGGCCAAGCGCTGCGCCGCGGCACAATCCTTTAGACGGACTGGCGCAGCGGATTGAAGCCGTTGAAGCGCGCTCCACGCTCGCGATTACAGGCATTGATCAATCTGTTCTGGGTCTCCTTGCCCGTCTGGAAAACACCGAAAACTCTACCTCGGCGATGGCCGCAGAAGTCGAGCGCATGATCGATGAGCTGCGTGAAACGCATGAGGCGCTGCAGGATAAAGTCGGCACACTTGAAGCTGACGACAGCAATGTAAAAAATCTTGAAGCGATGAAAGCGTTCGAGGATGCGCTCGGAAAGCTTGCTTCACACGTCTATGAAGAGGGGCGCCTCACACAAGACGAAAACGCCGCCATGCGTGGCCGCGTCGAATCTGGCTTCAGCGAACTCAATGACCGCGTTGAGTCGATGGAGGTCAAAGTTGAATCGACCTTGTCCGATGCTGCGCAGCGGGTCGAAAAAGCTGTCGAGCAAGCTGAACTCAGATCTGAAGGTGCCTCGCGCCAACTTGGATCGCGTGTGACCGCGCTAGAATCCTCGTTCGCAACCAAGGTCGATACGGTCGACGCCCGCGTCAAAGCCGTTGAAGGTGATGTCTCCGGAGCCATCACATCCATGGAAAGCACATTGGTGCGGATCCAAGATCGCTTGCACCGCGCAGAGACGACAACTGATACGGCGCTGAAAGCGCTGGAACATACATTTGCGAGCCTCGACGAGCGTATCGATTCCGTCGCCGATATGGCGAGCCCGGAAAAAGCCGATGCCTGGAAAGCCGAATTGGAAGCGCGCTTCGACGCCCTCGCGGCCGACCTTCGGGAAAATGTTGAACAATCCAGACGCCAACTCGCCGACGAGATTGAGCGCGCTGCTGCCGGCGCTAGCCCAGAACTTATGGGCCAGCTTGAGTCCCGCGTGAATGCACTTGAAGCCGCGCCTGTTGCGGAGCAAATTGACGAGATTGGTGCCCAGGTCGCATCGCTCAGCGAGCATATGAAAGACGCAGAGCAACAAACCGCCAGCGCAATTGAAAGCGTCGGCGAGCAAGTCGCAGGTCTTTCCGAATCCCTCGATCAGCGCGTCGTTGAAAGCGAACGCCGAAGCGCTGCCGCCATCGAACAAGTAGGCGAACAGGTCGCGACCGCGATTAAGCATGTCCAGGCTCGCCAAGAGCAGGGTCAGCGTTCATTGAGCGAACGCGTTGCAGCCTCCGAAAAACGCCAAGAAGCGCGCTTGTCAGATGCGCTTTGCAATATTTCCGACCGTCTTGCAGAGATGCAAAACCAAACGGTGACGGCAGTCTCGCCGGTACAGCGCGCAATCGTCTCTCTGGCCTCTCGTCTTGAGGCGCTAGAAGATTTCACGACCCCGCCAAATGCCGACCCGGTATCTGAAGAGCTGCCGGATATGCCAGAGCTCGAAATCGACACGACGCCTCTGAAAATGAACGAAATCCCGGTCGAGGAAGAGGCTCAGGAGATTGTCGAGCCAGAGCCTGAACCGGCCCTGTCTGCACAAGCTGAGATCGAAGACTTTGAAGAAGACGAAGACTTCATCGCTGGCCTGCCTGATTTCGATGAAGAGCCTGAGGTCGCAGCGACCGACGATTCAGAGTTCGAAACGGATGATGTCGATGTTTGGGAACACCTCGATGCTGAGCTCGACGCTGAAGACACCCAAGACGAGAGCCATGACGTCGACGAAGACTATCTTGCAGCACCGTCCGAAAGCGAACCTCTCGAAACGCTTCTCGAAGAGCCCGCTGAAGAAGAGCCTGATCCCCTGCAAGAGCTCGGAAGCTGGGATGATACTCAAGACGAAGCCCGCGATTCGGATGTCTTCGCGTTTGATGGTGAAGTTTTAGAAGAAATCGAGCCGGAGTCCGAGGACGAAGAGCTTGCCCACAATACCGAAGCCTTCGACCCGGATATTCAGGAAGACAACGAAGAAGATCCGGAAGAGGCGAAAGACTATCTGAGCCGCGCCCGCACCGCTGCAATTGCGGCGGCAAGCGACCAAGGTCGTGACGGACGCTCGCGGCGTGGACGGCGCTCTGCAGCTTCAGCACAGCCGAAAGCTGGCGGCGGTTCTAACAAGAAAATCCCAGTGATTGCAGCTGCCTCTATGTTTGCGATTGCTGCGGCTGGTGCAGGCGGCTGGGTCGCCCTGCGCGGCAAACAAGTCGTCGCTGAGACTGACACGCCAAGCATTGCCACCAAATCGAGCCTTGCAGAAGCACAAACCGAGCAAGTCGATGAGCCGTCTCTGACTGGCATCGAATTTACTGAAACCGCGACAACCGGCCTGGATGACGCCCTCTTTGAAGAGGAAGGCAGCGCCGCTGGCATCGAAGAGCCAGTGGCTCCGATTGCCGAACCCGCGCCTGTTCAGATCGAGCTTCCAACCATCCCGAACGCGCTGACCCTTCAGCAGGCCGCTGAAAACGGGAACGCGATCGCTGAGTTCCAGTGGGGCGAAGCACGCCTCGAAGCACAAGATCTGGCCGTGGGCGCCGACTTTATTGGCCGCGCCGCCCAACAAGGGCTGCCAGCCGCGCAGTATCGCCTCGCAAAACTGCATGAGCGCGGCCTGGGCGTGCCGAGAGACTTTGTTGAAGCTCGCAGCTGGACCGAACGCGCTGCCAATGGCGGCAATATCAAAGCCATGCACGATTTGGCTGTGTTCTTTGCTGATGGCGAAGGCGGACCTCAATCCTATGCGGCAGCGGCCGAATGGTTCCGCAAAGCCGCAGATTTCGGGATTGTCGACAGCCAGTACAATCTTGCCGTCCTCTACGAAAACGGCCTCGGCATCTCACCGAGCCAGACCGAAGCGCTGTATTGGTATGAAGTGGCTTCAATGAACGGCGATGCCAGCGCGCCGGGCAATGTTGCAACCCTGCGCGAAGCCCTACCGCTGGATCAGGCCCAACAAGCCCTGCGCCGCGCGTCTGGCTGGACACAATCTCCCGTAAACCGGCCCGCCAATGGCACTTTCGGGGCGCAAACCTGGGACCGCTCAAGCCGCGCCCAAGTCGAAGCGGTTCAAACCGTCCTGAATGGCCTCGGCTATGATGCGGGCACGCCGGACGGCATCGCCGGGGCTGGCACCCGGACCGCGGTTCGAGCTTTTCAAGCGGACTCCGGCCTGGATACGACAGGTATTATCGATGCGGGATTGATCGAAGCGCTAAATGCTCAAGTCGACAGCTTGTCAGGATAACTGCCGCTCGCGCCGAAGCGTAACCGTCTGAACAAGACATAAAGCGCAATCACTGCTGTGATGATGGCGAGCCATTGCGTGCCCGTCCGGGCCCAATTGTTCACCACAATGCCAAGCAGGCCCCATCCTAAGGCGATAAAATACCAAAAGTTCCGGCTGATGCGATTGGCGAATATCGTCGCCAGAACGACCGCTGGCACGAGCGTCATCCACAGCGAGTCCCAGACCGCATCTGTTGGTCCACGCGATAGGATCCACCGCCCAAGATCGGGCACGCTGATCGACACTGCGACGGTCAGCCAACCTGCAAACAAGCCGGTGGTCATGCCGATCAAGATACGCCAAAGCGTGCCGTCATAACGCGCAAGCCTGTCTTGGCGATAGGCCGCCCACCAGGTGCAAACCAAGATGGGCAGCAGCAGCAAGAAATCGAGCCATACGAACCCGAGGCCTTGCGCACTCAACATCCAGATAATGTTTCCAAAAGAGGCCAGTGCCAAAGGCAGAACAAGACGATCAAGCCCCTCGTCCGATGACAACAAGCTTCGCAAGGCCAGCGCAAACAGACCGAGGAAGATCACACCCCAAATCGAGAAAAAGACCCCCAAAGGCAGCTCAGGCGGCACCCCGTCAGCAACCGCGCGATCACCGATAGCCTCCCCGATTCCCATTTGTGGTAAAACCGGAACAAAGACCTGCGCTATCGCCGCGAGTAAGAACAAGATTTTCAGCGAACCACTCATGCCGTCCTCCTGCGCCTGTTTGGCAAACCGCGCCAAAAACATCCAGTCACTGTTTTTTGAACGGTTTTATCCCGCTCTGGCGGCTGCTTTGTAAAGCGAGATGAAAAGTTCGCGCGTGGCCGCTTCTGCCATCCCTGCCCCGCCCGGCGATTTTGCCATCAGTTCGAGATCATGCAGGCGCTCAACCAGGCGCACCAATCGCGGCGCTGGCCACTTGCGAAGCCGGGTTTGAAATGCTGGCCAATCGGATTTCCAGACCGGCGGTTTCAACTTCATCCCGACATTGCCGCCGCCGCTATCGCCTTGCAGTGCGTGCGCCTCCAACATCCGGCTCGCTTCCATTTCAAACAGGCGCACCAGGCTGATTGGGGAGAGCCCCGCATCTATGACACGGTCCATTTCCGCCTGCGCTTGTTCTGGATCGCCGCTGAGCGCTTTCAGAACCGCTGTCCGCGCGCTCTCATCTGCGTTTGTTTCACATAAGGCACGGATGTCGGCGACCGAGACCGACCGCCCCAGATTGTGCGCGTAGGTCGCTAATTTTTCCATCTCCGCATTGGCGAGGCTGCGATGCCCAGGCAGGCCTCCGACAAAGAAAGACAATGCGTCGGGTTCAATCGTGACAGATCGCTCTGACAGATAACGTCCGACCAAATCAGACATGTCAGACGCGCTGTCGGCAAACAAATGCAAGGCTGCCGCGTTCGGAGCCGCCTCAAACGCGGTTCGCAGTTTTGAGCGTGTGTTCAGCGAGCCGTTTTGCAGGACCAGTTTCGCCGCAACCCGCTCAGCCGGAAGCTCAAGCACCTCTTTCATCAAGGCAAATAGTTTCTCACCCTTGGTCCGAATGCGGATGATGGTCGCGTCCCCCAAAAGGGACACCGCTTCCAGCGCATCAAACAGGCGAGCTGGTTCGCGCTTTACGTCATCTTCTTCCAGCGTCAGGACAGAGCTCGGGTTGGCCTTCTCCCAAGCCTTAATCAGCGCATTCGCCGTATCGGCGACGACGCCTTCGTCTTCCCCAAAAATCAGCGCAAACGAACAGGCAGGATCAGGCTTCTTGGCAAAACGCTCAGCGCTCGTGCCCTGGAGCTTCATTCGACATTGGCCATTTTGATCCGCAAATCGTCGGCAATGCGCCGCGCCAGCAAAAGCATTGCGCGATCGGTTGCGTCGATCTGTGCGGTAATGTCAGAGAATGGCGCATCCGGCACAAGGAAGCTTGTTTCTGCGGAACTATTGCCAGACAGCGCACCATCATCGAAGGCCAGAACGTAACGGGCACTTACGATAATATCGGTTCGTGTCGCGGCTTCATCCGGCTGCAGAGCCAGCCGCCCAATGCGTTCATCGAGATCGATTGTGAGAGTCGCCGAGGTTTCAAGTCCAGGCAATCCCGGCGCCAGCTCTTGCAAGAGCGCCTTGCGCAGCGCTTGTCCAGCACGACCATCGATTTGTTCAATCGTGACATTCCCACTGCTAGCACCGCCCGCATATAGAGGTGTGAACCCGCAAGCGGATAGCGTTAGAGCGAAAAGAGCGATTGCAAACTGTCTCATCACACAACGATATTCACGATCCGGCCCGGAACGACAATCACTTTCTTGATGGTTTTGCCTTCGATGAAGGATTGCAGGGACGGTTCTGCCATGGCTGTGGCTTCAATGTCATCCTTGCTGGCGGACTTGGAAACCGAGATTTCCGCCCGGCGTTTACCATTCACCTGGATCGGCATTGTCACGCTGTCTTCGACCAAAAGCGCTTCATCGATCGCCGGCCACGCCGCCGCAGAACACAAGCCCTCGCCGCCAATCATCTGCCAGCACTCTTCTGCCAGGTGCGGCATGAATGGGATCAGGCAGCGCGCCAACATCGACGCCCCTTCGAGCCGCGCAGACAGCAGATCATCGCCGCCCTGCTCGGCTTTCTTCAGTGTGCTGACCCATTCATGGATGGTCGCGATGGAGGAGTTGAAGCGGAACTCTTCGATGGCTTTGTCGATCGCATGCACAGCTTTGTGAGACGCCCGGCGCAAGGCTGTCGCCGCATCGCTCTCTGCGCCACCGTTTGCAGCTTCAGCACCGCTCAGCGCGTTGAACACGCCCCAAACGCGTTGCACGAACCGTCCTGCACCTTCGGCGCCAGACTGAGTCCATTCAACATCGCGCTCCGGTGGACTATCAGAGAGCACGAACCAGCGCGCCGTATCAGCGCCAAACGTGGCGATAATATTGTCTGGGTCGACCGTATTCTTCTTCGACTTTGACATTTTCTCGATGGCGCCAACGGTGACCGGCTTATCCGAGCCCAGCTCAAACCAATCCTGATCGCGCTGCTCGACCTCTGAAGGCTGCAACCAGCGTCCATCTTCAGATTTGTACGTCTCGTGCGTCACCATGCCTTGCGTGAAGAGGCCTGCAAATGGCTCACCGCTTGGCAAATCAACCTCGCCCACATCGCGCATCGCCCGCATGAAGAAGCGGGCATACAGCAAATGCAGAACCGCGTGCTCGACACCGCCGACATATTGATCGACCGGCAACCAATAGGCGCGCTCGGCTGGATCGTCGACGCTCGCAAAGCGGGCGAAATACCAGCTGGAATCGTTAAACGTATCGAGCGTGTCGGTCTCACGCTGCGCCGCTTTTCCGCATTTTGGACAGGTGCAGTCTTTCCAGGTCGGATGATGCACCAGCGGATTACCCGGCCTATCGAAGCTGACATCATCCGGCAAACGGACCGGCAGATCCTCTTCCGGCACCGGCACAATTCCGCAATCATCGCAATGAATGACCGGGATCGGACAGCCCCAATAACGCTGACGTGAGACGCCCCAATCGCGGAGGCGATAATTTACCGTCCCTGTGCCGAGATCCATCGCTTCAATCTTGCTGATCGCCAGCGATTTTGCCTCGGTGATCTCTTTGCCATCCAGGAAATCCGAATTCATGATCGAGCCGGGCCCGGTATAGGCTGCATCCATGTCTGCGCCCTGGCCGGAGGTGACCCACGCGCCGGACGCGGCATCTTTGTCAGAAGGCTTCACAACCGGCAGGATTGGCAGATCGTACTTGCGTGCAAAATCGAAGTCGCGCTGGTCATGCGCCGGGCAAGCGAAGATCGCGCCGGTGCCGTATCCCATCAAGACAAAGTTCGCGATATAGACCGGCAGGGTCTGTCCTTCGACGAAAGGATGCTTGACCGTGAGCTCGGTATCGAAGCCCATTTTCGGAGCCTTCTCGATATCGGCTTCAGACGTACCGACCTTCGCGCATTCAGCCCGGAAAGCTTCCAGATCCGCGTTGTTCGCGGCCATCTCGATGGTTAAAGGATGATCCGGGGACAGAGCGACAAAGCTCGCGCCATACAATGTGTCAGGGCGGGTGGTGAAGATCTCAATGCCGTCTGCGTGACTGGCCGGCGCCTCGGCCGCCCACTCAAAGCGCATTTGCAAGCCTTCCGACCGGCCAATCCAGTTGGCCTGCATCGTGCGGACCTTTTCTGGCCAGCGCTCAAGCTTTTGAACTTCTTCGAGCAAGTCTTCGGCATAGTCAGTAATCCGGAAGAACCATTGCACCAATTCGCGCTGCTCAACCGGCGCGCCAGAGCGCCAGCCCTTGCCATCAATCACCTGCTCGTTTGCAAGCACGGTGTTATCGACCGGGTCCCAATTCACCTTGGCTTTCTTTTGGTAGACCAGCCCTTTTTCCATGAATTTCAGGAACAGGCGCTGCTGCTCACCATAATAATCAGGATCACAGGTTGCGAACTCGCGTGACCAGTCGAGAGACAGACCGAGTTTCTGGAACTGCGCCTTCATCGCGGCGATGTTCTGATAGGTCCATTCACCGGGGTGAACGTTCTTTTCCATCGCGGCGTTTTCAGCCGGCATCCCGAACGCGTCCCATCCCATTGGGTGCAAGACATTGTAGCCTTTAGCCTTTTTATGCCGTGCTACGACATCGCCCATCGCATAATTGCGGACATGCCCCATGTGGAGACGCCCCGATGGATAGGGAAACATCTCAAGCACATAGGCTTTCGGCATATCGCCGGCTTCAGCGGGTGTCTTGGCTTTGAAAAGCTCAGCGTTTTGCCAAGCTTCACGCCATTTGGGTTCCGCGTCTTGCGGATTGTATCTTGAGGCCATCGCCTCCCCCATCAATGTCTAAATTAGTCGAGTTCGGCGGCTTTGAGATTACGCGCTCTGACGAGAATTGCGTTCTCGAGCTGGATGCCAGTTTCAGGGTCAACGCCCGCATCGGTCCAGGTGCCGTCTTCATTGGTCTGTCGGAACACACTCACTTTGACGCCATCAGCCCGCAGCCGCGAGTCGAGAATATAGACCGTCGCCTTGATGCGTTCATCTCCAGCAGCCTCGAAAGAATGCCAATCATAAATGATGGTTCCACCAAATGGATCTGCGTTGACGAGCGGCAGGGCCTGCAGCGTGTCCAGGCTCGCGCGCCACAAATACGGATTGGCGCCGCCAGAAATCTCTTCGACCACTCTGGTTTCTGTTCTGTCGCCGCCACCGAAGACGCAACCTGTGAGCGCGAGCGCGCCGAATGTTGCTGCGATGAGGGATGAAACTGCCTTCATATCGTCATTTCCCGTTGGCAAGACCTTGTTGATTAATAGTCTCTATAGCACCTGATACAGAGCCTACCAGTGCCCATTTGCTGTATCGCGGAGCGTCGAAGGAAGAAGCCCATGCTGAAGCAAACTCTCACGTCTTTCGCCGCGCCTCTTATGCTCCTGCCAGCCGCGCTCGCGCAGGATACAGGGCCGATCGAAGCGCAATTGGATGTGGAAAGCACCGTCGTGGTTTCACCGCATATAGATAGCGATGCAAACGTGGATGCTGAGAAGATCCTCGGTGAATTTTCTGTCATGGGAAACGCCGAAACCGTGCTGGAAAATGGTGTACGCGTCAGAGCGCGCGGGACGCTTCGCTTGCAAGCTGATCATACCGGCCGGGCTGGCGGGATTGGCGGTTTTGGAAACACGAAAGGCGCCCCCGTCGGCGCATTCTCCGGGCTATCATTGGCTCCGCTGAACGAAGATAATGACATTCGAGGCCGACTGGAAACGGCTTATCTGCAAATCGATGGTGGATATGGCGAAGTTCGCGTCGGGAAGGATCGCGGTGTTGCGGGCCGGTTCTTTGAAGGCCCGAAATCCGCCCTGACGCATGCGCGCCTGGATAGCAGCTTGCTGGATCCAACCGGCCTTGGCGCGACGCGTACGCGCCATGATGTCAGCGGCCCAAGCCTCAAAGCTTCCTATGCGAGCCCGCGTCTGATCGGGCTGCGCGCCGGGGTCAGCGTCACACCGCAAGCCGACGCTGATGGACTGGACCGCCGCCCAGCCGCCGGAACCGGCGGGATCGCGCCGAAAACTCGCAATGTTGTCGAACTGGCGCTTAACGGAACACGCAGGTTTCGCGAATCAGGTTGGCGATTCGACGTCGGATTAGGGTGGTCTAACGCAGATGTTACAACGCGAAGCGAAAATGATGTTTTGGCGCCAATTTACGAAGATATGCAGACTTGGTCCGCCGGAACGCGCATCGAAAAAGGCGATTGGACCCTTGGTGCATCTTGGCTGAATTCTGACAATGGGCTGCCAAATGGCGACTATTCCAGCTGGTCAGCTGGCCTATTTAGAGAAGCGTACAATATTGATTTTTCAGCAGAATATGGAGAATCAGAAGATCGAAACGCGGACCTGGAATCACAAGGTTGGCGCCTCTCTGCCGGTCGCAATTTCGGACGCGATGCGCGCGTAGCTGTCGCATATCTGCATGACGACCTGCAGTCACCTTTGCAAAACTGGCAAGCTCACGGTGTTGTCTTCGAAGTCACACTCTCACAAGAAATTGTTCAAGTGACTGGAAATTAAGGTTCTATTAATCACTCTCGCTGCTATCTGATGCGCAGGAGTAACTCATGCGTCTGCTGATTGCATCTCTTGGAGCGTTTTGTGGCTTCGCCCTTCCGGCGATGGCCCAGCAAGACGTGCCTGAAATGCCTGCTCCAACACTGGCTGAAACTGATCAAGCGCAGCCTGAATGGTTCCAATCGTTCAAATTCAGCAATTCCGACTTCAATGCCCCGATCTGGCAGGATCGTCCTTCACAGACGTTCAATCTTGCTTGGATCAAAGGCGATCGTTGGAGCCTAAGTCTCGATTTGACGTCTCGGGATCACGATTCTCCGCTGCCACGTGAAGAAATGCTGGCCGAAGCTGAGTTTCGGATCACACCCCGCATCTCTGTCGGGGGGGAATTGACGATCGGTGCTGAAGAGCTCGACGATGCCAATAGCTGGGAAGATCAAGAGATCGAAGCTGGCATTCGCTTGCGGTCTGCCTTTAAATTCTAAACTGTTACTAGGCTTTAGCGCCGCGTTTGCCGCCGCCATAGGCTGGGGCTGATTTCGCACGTTCCTCATCCAGAGGCCAACGCGGCCGGGCCGAAAATGCCAGCCCTTCATCGCTGACCATGCCCGCTGCCAATCTCTCCGCACCCGCGAGCGCAATCATCGCTGCATTGTCAGTACAATGGCGCAGCGGCGGCGCGATCAGAGATGCGCCCGCAGCCTCAGCCACCTGGTTCAATGCCGAACGGATCATCTGGTTCGCCGCCACCCCACCAGCAACGACCAGCCGGATCTCACCGCTCTGCTCTTCTGCAAACGCGCTGAGTGCTCGGCGGGTCTTTTCAGCCAGGCATTCGGCAATTGCGGCCTGGAATGAGGCACAAAGGTCCGCCTCCCCCTGAGCATCGAGAGCTTCTGCCTCGACCACGCGGGCGGCAGCGGTCTTCAATCCCGCGAAACTCATATCGAGGCCCGAACGGTTTAAGAGCGGACGCGGCAGCGCAAATCGCTTTGCATCGCCCTTGGCGGCCATGCGCTCGACCGCGGGCCCTCCTGGAAATCCAATACCGAGTGTTTTCGCCAGTTTGTCGAAAGCTTCGCCAGCGGCATCATCAATGGTTGACCCAAGCCGCTGATACTGTCCCAGGCCAGTGACCGAAATGAACTGGCAATGCCCACCGCTCACCAGAAGCAGCAGATAAGGAAATGGACAAGGATCCGCCAGACGCGGCGACAGCGCGTGTCCCTCCAAGTGATTGATCGGAACGAACGGCTTGTCCGCCGCGAGCGCCATTGCTTTGCCGGTCATCATTCCCACCATGACCCCGCCGATCAGGCCAGGGCCGCTCGTCGCTGCGATGGCATCCAGATCAGCAAGCTCGATGCCGCTGTCTTGCAGGGTCTTGGCGACCACCGCATCCGCAATGTCGGCATGCGCCCGCGCCGCGATCTCTGGCACGACACCGCCATAGGGCGCATGTTCATCAATCTGGCTATGAACCGTTTCGCTGAGGATCGTGACCGTCCCATCCGGCGCACGGCGCAGCACCGCTGCGGCGGTTTCGTCGCAACTGGTTTCTATTCCGAGAACGCAAATAGGAGCAGCCATCGCCGCGATATAGTTGCTTCATACAAGACTTGGAACCTTATTCGTCCAGCAAGGCTGCCTTGATCTCTGGAAGCCAAGCCTCACGGTCGGTGTCGTAGGCCTTCAATGATCCGGCAAAATCCCAATAACACCAGGCGATGTTGCGAGCCTCAAACCCTTTGCGAAGTGTTCGCGTCCATCGCGCCCGATGCTCGACTGGCACGCCTTCATAGACCCCAAACTCGCCAACAAAGATTGGCATACTCAGGCGGTTTTGAATGGCGACAGCTTCGTCCAACTCGTCCATCATCTCTCTGACATCGCGGCGCGTACCCCACCGAATTCCGGTCTCCGGCGCATCCGCCCACGGCGCTCCCTGATGGGTGAAATCAAAGGGAGAATATTCATGATAGGTCAGCATGACTTTCGGATCATAGTCCGGACGAGATTCCGCCAGGGCACTGAGGTTTCCCCAAAACGCCGTTCCGAGAATGACCCAGCGGTCGGGATGATCCTGGCGAATACGCGCCAATACACGTTTGTTCAGCGCGTCAGTCAGCTCTGTGGTCATGTTTGTGTGCGGCTCATTGATGGTCTCGAACATCAACGTTTCCGGTGCGCCTGAATAATGGGCAGCGAGCAAGTCCCAGATGGCTTCCAAACGCGGCGTATGAGCGCTCGGATCGTCATTCAGCTCATCATAATGGTGGACGTTCAAAACAACTTTCAAATCGAGCTGCTCAGCCCAAGATAGGATCTCATCCACCCTCGCCAAAAAGGCTGGGTCGATCTGATAAGGCGCCTCAAGCGTCGTGTGCGCCGACCATTTCACAGGCAGTCGGATCGTATCGAAGCCTGCCTCTCTGATCCGCCGCAAGTCGGCTTGGCGAACAATATATCCCCACTCGCCCTCACGCGGCGCCTCCAGCGCGCTTCCAATATTGATACACTTTGAAATCGGTGAGGCCGCGATGGGTAGAGAGGACTCCAAAGCCAATGGCTCGACGCGCGTGGGCCCGCACGCCGCAAGCGCAACCGCCAGTCCCGCGACTAAATAACGTATCTTCAAGATCCTGCTCGCTTTGCCTTGCACCAATACACGTTCAACCTTAGCTGATTCTCATCGCAAGAATGGAACCAGAATGACCAGCGCTCAACCCGTTCGCATTGGGACACGCGGCTCACCGCTCGCACTCTACCAGGCAGAGCTTATCGCAAGTGAACTGGAAAGAGTTTCTGACGGGGCTCTTAAAGGCGAGATCGTCACCTTCAGCACAAAAGGCGACCAGCTCACCACGGAGCGACTGATCAATTCAGGCGGCAAGGGCCTGTTCACGCGCGAAATTGACCAAGCCGTAGATTATGGCTCTGTCGATCTCGGCGTGCACAGCTTGAAAGATGTGCCAAGCATCCTGCCGGACGGCCAAGAGCTTGTCGCCTTTCCAAAGCGTGCGGATACGCGTGATGGCTTTCTGACCACGAATGGCATTACCCGCCTGCAAGACCTACCTGAAGGCGCTGTGCTTGGAACAGCCAGCCTGAGACGTGAAGCGCAAGCTTTGGCGCTGCGCCCAGACTTGAAGGTCGTTCCATTTCGGGGCCGGGTCGAAACCCGGATCGAAAAGCTGAAAAAGGGCGAGGCCGATGCCACCTTCCTGGCCATGGCTGGTCTCGACCGGTTGGGTCTGAGCCACCATGCCACGCCTGTACCGATTACCGATCTTCTACCGGCCGCCGGCCAGGGCATCATCACGGTGGCCGCGCGGCCAGATCGCCTGTCGCCAGCGCTTAGCCAAGCCCTGGATGCAATCAATGATGCGGCAACCCGCGCGATGGCGACGGCGGAGCGGGCTTTCCTGGCCGAGCTAGATGGCTCCTGCCGCACGGCTATGGCGGCGCAACTTACAAATCGCGATGGAAGCTGGCATTTGGTCGGCGAAGTGCTTGCGCCGGATGGCCAACGCAAATGGAGCGCACGCGCCTCAGCGCTCTTATCAGCCTCAATGGAAGATCTCGCAGCTTTGGGCGTCGAGCTTGGAAAGAACATTCGCGCACAAGCGGGCGGTGATCTCCCGGTGTTTGAAGACTAGGTCTCCGCTATGACGCAGACCAATCCTCCCATCATCGTGACCCGCGCAGAACCTGGCGCGAGTGAAACGGTGAAACGGCTAGAAGCACGCGGGCTGAACGCGGTTTCCTCACCGATGCTGTCTTTACGCGAATTGCCTGAAACGCCGATGAGAAACCCAGAGGAGATTTCCGGTCTGGTCTTCACCAGCGCGAATGGCGTCCGAACCTATGCTGCCCGACGCGGTGACCGGCACCTACCCGCCTGGTGCGTTGGTCCCGCCACGGCTCAAGCGGCGCAGCATGCAGGCTTCAAGACGGTTCACGAGTCTGCTGGAAACGCTGTTGATCTTGCGCATTTCATTGCGGCGAAAAGCGCTCCATCCGATCGCCCACTCCTGCATGTTGCAAACTCAGCAGCCGCCGGAACCTTGAAAGAGACATTGGAGGCTGAGGGCTATCGCACGGTATTTGCCCCGATCTATGAAATGCGTCCTGCGCAGATGCTGCCGGAGCAGGTCACCAGCTTCCTCGATCGAAGCGCCAAGACGATCCTCCTTTTGCATTCTGAAAAAGGCGCCAGCGCATTTGCCGCGCTCACAAAAACGATCGCGCTTAGCCAGTGCATCGGCGTGGCAATCTCGGCGCGCGCTGTTGCGCCGCTTGAACACGCAAATCTGAGCGCCATCTATATTGCAGATGCCCCGAACGAAGACGGCCTGTTCGCCGCTTTAGAGGGCGCGCTCGCCACACTTTCGGCGTGAAGCAACTCAATATACGGAATTGAAAACCCTTAATTTGGAGCGCCCAACATGACCGAGTCATCCCTGCCCCCGTCTCCAGGAGATGACGCACCAATTGACGCGGAATTCGAACCCGCAGCGCCGAGCGACTCCAAAAAACTTGCGGCAAGATCCGGTCCGGGCTGGCTCGCATTTGGAATTCTCGGTTTGGTTTCATCCGTCGCGATTGTACTGGCCGCGGCGAGTGCTGGTTATGTGCCAGGTTTCAAACCCGGCGCTGGCGCAGTTCAAACCCTGGAAAATGAGCTGGTCGAACTGAAAACGACCGACGAGACACAGGCGGGCACAAGCACCGCAAATGCCTCAGAGATCGCAGCTTTGAAACGCCGCGCAGATAGTCTGCAGGCTGACCGCACACGCACTGTCACCGATATCCGCGCCCTGAAACGCGACATTGAAACGCTGCAAGCCGACATTTCCACGCTACAACGCGCACGCATCGCCAACCTGGCAGATGCGCGAGACGCAGAGACGGACGCGGAATCAGCGCCAACTGCAGCACCACCTGATCTGACGGCACTTGAAGAGCGTGTTGCCTCACTCGAAGACGCCTTGGTCTCACAGCTCGGCACCTATGATGCGACGCTCGAAGCCCTGAAGACGCGTCTGGCCGACCTCGAAGCGCAAGCCGAGACCGAATCAATCACGGCCGCGGACAGCACGAATGCCCGCACCGAAGCGGCCTTGGCCCTCTCCTCGATCGAAGCCGCTGCACGGCGCGGACGCCCGTTCTTGTCCGCGCATCAAAAGCTTGCGACCGCGATGCCGAGCAATCAGGCCGTGGCGCGCCTGTCCGGCATCGCCTCGGAGGCCATCCCAACCGTGGCAGATTTGCGAGCGGCTTTCCCAGCCCTGCGCACGCAGGCGCTTGATCTCGACGCGCAATCTGAGGGCGGCGCCAGCGGCTGGATGCGCGGCCTGTTTGGCGATGGAATTCAAGTGCGCCAATCCGGCGAAGTGACGACGTCTGATCAACTCGACGCCGCCGCAGCAGCCCTGCAGGCCGGAGATCTGAGCAATGCAATTCAGTCTGTCCGCGCCCTGGATGCAGATCTTCAGCCTGTCTTCACAGATTGGCTGGATAATGCCGAAGATAGATTACTGCTCGAAGAGACCTTAGAGGCGCTGCGCCTCACTATGATTGCGGAAGAACGCCCATGATCATCCTGTTCCTGATCGTTTTGCTGATCGTCCTGGCCGGGATCTTTGTCCTTTGGGCATCGCGACTCCCCGGCGGCCTGACCTTAGATTTGGGCAATGGCACACTGTATGAGTTCGAAATTGTCTGGGCCCTGCTGGCGATATTGCTGATTGGCGCCGCACTGGCGCTCGCCTGGTCTTTGATCACCGGACTCGTGACACTGCCCAGCCGGTTCAGCAAGTCGCGGCGCGCCTCAAAAGTAAAAGCCGCCAACAAAGCCCTGGCCGATGGCCTGCTGGCCGCGGAAGCGGGCGATGCAGAGCTCGCGAAGAAACTCTCTAAGAAAGCCGCGCAATTTGCCGAGGATGATCGGCTGAAACTCTTGCTCGAAGCGCGCGCCGCCGAAATCTCAGACGATTGGTCAGGCGCTGAGCGCGCATGGGGCCAGCTGACACGGCTTCCAGGTGGGCAGCTTGCTGGCTTGCGGGGCGCCGCCTCTGCCGCCAGCGCACGCGGCGATGCGGTCTCAGCCGTCGCCCGCGCCCGCGAAGCGTTAGAGCTGAAATCAGGCGCTGATTGGCCGTTTAACTCCTTGTTTGATAGCCAAGTTGCAGAGGGCAATTGGGAGGCCGCGCTGCAAACGCTCAGCATTGGTGAGAAACGCGGACAGATTGGCGGCGACAGTTTGCGCCGACGCCGCGCAGTTCTCTACACCGCGCGCGCCGCTGCCCTGCAACACAATGAACGCAAAGAGGCGCAGCGTTTGCTCGCCGAGGCCATTCGCTCCGCCCCATCCTTCCCGCCGGCCGCCTGGCATGGCGCGCGGCAATTGATGATCGATGAAAAGATCAAAGCCGCGCAAGGCGTATTGGAACTTGGCTGGAAAGCGCGTCCGCACCCTGCCCTGTCGCAATTGGCCCGCCGGCTCGAATCCAATGCTGCCCCAAGCATTATCGAAGGGCGGCTCAAAAATCTCGTCGCCGCAAATCCGGATCACCGCGAAAGCCGGATCCTGGGCGCCGAGCTCGCCATGCAATCACGCAGCTGGTTGAACGCCGTCAAAGCGCTCGCGCTCTTGGTCGAAGAAAAGCCGACCGCCCGGCTTTGCCTCCTGCTGGAAAAGGCATTGCGCGGATATGGCGATCTCACAGAGGCTGAACGCTGGGGCCGTATGGCAGTGACCGCGGCGCGGGAACCGGAATGGTCTGATATCGATCCTCGCGGCGGCGCATTCCAGTATGCCAATCGCGACTGGGCCCGCATGGTCTATGCGTTTGGCGATGCTGGAACGCTGATCCACCCGCGCTATGAAACGTCCGAGCGAGAGCTCGAAGCCGGACGCCCTGTCGCCCTGCCCGCGCCGGACAAACAGCAAGACGCCGTAAAACCGCCGCGCACAGATGTTGTGACACCGCCACTGGACTATGTGCCGGAAGACTAAGGTCTGCGAAATCGCGTGAAGGTTTCACTTGCCGAGCGCCGCCGTGAGCGGTATCTGAGCGCTCTCAAAAAACGGTAAGCCGCGTTAGCTCAGCTGGTAGAGCATCGCATTCGTAATGCGG
>JALUWJ010000316.1 GCA_027019605.1 Henriciella sp.
CGATTATATCGAGCTGTTCTACAATCCGAAGCGCAGGCATGCTAAGAACGGGATGCTGTCACCCGCCGAGTACGAAATGACAGCACAATGAAGCCGCAGGGCGTCTACATTCTTAGGGGCACATCACGGCTCAACAACTCAAACACGTTCTCCGACACCCACTTCTGGACGCCTTTGATTGCAGCCTCGACAACCTTGCCCGCCGCGCTCTCTCCTAATCTGCTTGCGGCTCTCTTGAGGGGTTCCATTACGGTGAGCTTGAAATAAAGCCGCGTATACTCCCCTCGCACCCGCAAGCGAGCGACAGCGTCACCCAAATACTCTACGACCGCATCCCTTTCGGCGGGGAACGTAGCTGCGTAACCGTTATCTTGTTTGATGGCTTCAACCGCTTTTTCTATAGCATCTATAGCTTCATTCGCCTCAGGTGCATCATAGTCTAGCGGAAGCGGCTCCCATTCATCGACCACGTCTTGGTGTATTTCTCCAATGGTTCGCAGACTTTCCAGAAGCCAACTCAGACCGAATTCATCGTAGTGCTTCCAAATCTCTTCGAGGCCGTTGTCATAAGCTGTTCGTTTCACGAGGAGTTTGGCGTTTAAGTCCAGTTGGCTCGCGAAGTCACCCGGTGCATATCTGGTCTCAGCATAGGGAGTTTTGACTACCCTAAAATAGGTTAGATCTAAGCTCTCAAGTATAGTTGTCAGTGTCGCTCTCGGAACGCTAATTCCCCAGCTATGAAAGATCCTTTGAAGATCAACTACTGTGAACGGATCTGGTTTGAGTGATTTTCCGTCACCATTGACAGCCGTGAGCGTGCATATTGCCGCCATGCGCCAGTAGTCGAAAGGATTCTTCAAACCTCAGCCATTCTTTCGTTACGTCCCTAAAGTCAAATGGCCTGCGTCGCAGTGTGTTTCAAGCCTTCGAAAACTTAGCTTCTTTCGTGTCACACCCATGTACTACATTCGTGCCAACAGCAAACATACAAAAGCCCCGCGATCTGTAGTAACCACGGGGCTTCTGGAGAAGTCTAAAAAAGCACCTTGACCGTCTACTTCAGACCGAGAAAACGCTCCAGCCAGTGGATATCATAATTTCCATCGACGACATCTTGAGCTTCAACCAGCTTGCGATGAAGTGGAAGCGTCGTGTCGACCCCGCCAACGACCATTTCGTCGAGGGCACGGCGTAGGCGCATGATGCACTCGTTTCGCGTGCGGCCGTGGACAATCAGCTTGGCGATCATGCTGTCATAATGCGGTGGGATCTTATACCCAGCATAGACGGCGCTATCGAGGCGTACGTCTGGGCCACCTGGGGCGTGGAAATCAGTGATTTTTCCAGGCGACGGCACAAAGGTCTCATGATGCTCGGCATTGATCCGGCATTCGATGGCATGGCCCACCAGCAGGACATCGTCTTGCGTAAAGGAGAGTTTCTTACCGTCAGCCACGCGGATCTGCTCGCGGATCAGGTCGATGCCGGTAATCATCTCAGTCACCGGGTGTTCAACCTGGATACGCGTGTTCATCTCGATGAAGTAGAAATTCCCGTCTTCGTATAGGAATTCCATCGTGCCGGCGCCGCGATACCCCATCTTTTTGACGGCCTTGGCGACGATCGTACCGATCTCTTCGCGTTGCGCTTGATTGAGCGCCGGAGACGGAGCTTCTTCAAACACTTTCTGGTGGCGGCGCTGCAGCGAACAATCGCGCTCCCACAAGTGACAGACATTGCCGTGCGTATCGGCGATCAGCTGGATCTCAATATGGCGCGGCTTGCCGAGATATTTTTCGAGATAGACCGCGTCATCGCCAAACGCTGCTTTCGCTTCAGTCTTGGCAGACTTGATGGCGGTCTCGAGGTCTTTTTCAGTCTCAGCGACGCGCATCCCGCGACCACCGCCGCCTGAAGCGGCTTTGACCAGGACCGGATACCCGATCTTTTTCGCGACTTTCTTGCCTTCACTGATCGACGAAACGCCGCCCTCTGAGCCAGGGACGACAGGGACGCCCGCGTCGATCATGGTTTGTTTGGCGGTAATCTTATCGCCCATCGTGCGAATGTGGTGCGCGGTTGGTCCAATGAAGATCAGATCATGCGCTTCGACCATTTCCGCGAACTGGGCATTCTCTGACAGAAAGCCATACCCAGGGTGGATCGCATCCGCGCCTGTGATTTCAGCAGCCGCGATGATTTGCGACTTTTTCAAATAGCTATTCGCGCTTGGCGCAGGACCGATGCAGACACTTTCGTCCGCAAGCCGAACAGCCATCGCATCGCGGTCAGCCTCAGAATGGACAGCAACTGTCGACAGGCCCATTTCCTTACACGCGCGGTGGATACGCAGCGCGATTTCGCCTCGGTTGGCGATGAGAACTTTTTCAATCATCGTTTCGTGTCCTTATTCGACCACGATCAATGGTTCGCCGAATTCAACGGGTTGAGAATCATCGACGAGGATTTCTTTGACGGTTCCGGCGGCTTCCGCTGTCACAGGATTGAAGGTCTTCATCGCCTCAATCAGCATCAGCGTGTCACCCTTCTTCACCTTGTCGCCAACATTCACGAAGGCCTTCGCACCTGGCTCAGGTGACAGATAGACGGTTCCGACCATTGGGCTGGTGGTGGCATTTGAGGGTGCGGCGGCCGGGGCGCTTGCTGCAGCAGCAGGCGCGGCAGGGGCAGCGGCTGGAGCTGCAGCGGCGGGCGCGGCAACAGCAGGGGCTGCCTGAACGATCGCGGGCGCTGGCGGTGTCATGCTGGTGGCTTTGCTGACACGAATGCGCAGGCCTTCATGCTCCACCTCAACCTCGCCGAGATCAGCTTCGCGCAGGATGGCAGCGAGTTCGCGGACCAGGCCGGCATCTAGTTTTGTCTTGCTCGTGGACATCGGTGGGGCTCCTCAGTCTTTTTTCTTTATTGGAGAGCGGCGTCTAGCGCCATCAAATAGCCGCGTACGCCAAATCCTGCAATGCAGGCATCAGCGCAGGGAGCGACATAGTTAGTGGTCCGGAACGCCTCGCGCGCTGCCGGGTTCGAAATATGGACCTCGTAAATTCGTGCTTCGCAAGCCCGTAGAGCATCATGAAGCGCGACCGAAGTGTGAGTGTAAGCGCCAGCGTTGAGAATCAGGATCTCAGCTGACTTAGATGCTTCTTGAACCCAATCGATGAGTTCGCCTTCTGAATTGGTCTGACGGAAAGTGATCTCAGAATTGGGGGCGGCGGCCTTCATTTGCTGGTGGATGTCGTCCAGCGTCGTGGTTCCGTAAATCTCTGGCTCGCGTGTCCCGAGCAGGTTGAGATTTGGCCCGTTGAGAACATATATATGTTGCGTCATTGCCACACGCTCTTGCGGCGGATCGCTAAGCTTGGCAAGTCCCATTTAAGCAATTGGAGGCGAGCAAATGCAGATAATCCTCAACGGCGAAAGTCGAGACGTTGCAGAAGGCATGAGCGTAGAGGCTCTGGTGCTGACATTGGCCGACGATCCGAGGGGCGTCGCGATCGAACGAAATTTGGAAATTGTTCCGAAAGCGGAGCATGCGACCACGCTGCTCGAAGATGGCGATCGATTAGAGGTCGTACAGTTTGTCGGCGGCGGCTGACCTCAACGCGGCGCAATGGTCGCCTTGCCCTTCAGCGTGTGGGCGGCTAAGCGAGCCGCATGACTGATACGCCATTTACCGTCGCTGGACGGACCTTCAATTCTCGTTTGATCATTGGCACTGGAAAGTATGCTTCCTATGCCCAAAACGCTGATGCTGCGCGCGCAGCAGGCGCGGAAATGGTGACGGTTGCGCTGCGCCGGGTGAACCTCTCAAATCCAGACGAAGATCGGCTGCAAGATCATGTCTCACCAGATGAGTTCACCTATTTGCCGAATACAGCAGGGTGTTTCACCGCCGATGAAGCCGTTCGGACGCTGCGCCTCGCGCGCGAAGCTGGCGGTTGGAACCTGGTGAAGCTGGAAGTGCTTTCGGATCAGAAAACGCTTTACCCGGATATGGAAGAGACGCTTCTAGCTGCGAAAACGCTCATCTCTGACGGGTTTGAGGTGATGGTCTATTGCTCGGATGACCCGGTCTATGCGCGTAAGCTGGAAGATGTTGGCTGCGCAGCGATCATGCCGCTGGGCAGCTTGATCGGATCCGGCCTCGGCATCCAAAATCCGCTCAATATTCGGCTGATCGTCGAGCAATCCCGCGTCCCGGTGATCGTCGACGCGGGGGTGGGCACCGCTTCAGATGCCGCTCAAGCGATGGAGCTGGGGTGTGCAGGCGTCTTGATGAACACAGCCATCGCCGAAGCTAAGGACCCAATCCTTATGGCTTCTGCGATGAAGCATGCGGTGATCGCAGGGCGGGAAGCCTATCTTGCCGGAAGAATGGGCCGCAAACGCTATGCTGACCCAACTTCACCACTGGCCGGTTTGATTTAGCCTTCGGCGAGTGCGCTTTCGATCAGAGCTTCCACTTGTGGAATATTGGCGCCCGAAACCTGTTCATTGCCAACGATGAATACCGGTGTCCCCGTCAGTCCGAGAGAGCGGGCCAAGCTTTTCGAATCTGCGACAGTCTTTTGCACATCGATGGATTTCATATCGGCACGCATGGTTGCGACGTCGACTCCCACGGATTCAGCTGCCGCATCGATCTGATCAGGGCCGAAGCCTGACCCATTGTCGAGCTCCATCAGAGCCATGTGCATCTCGATATACTTGCCTTGCTTGCCCGCGGCGATGGCGGCGAGGGATGCTTTTTCGCTTTCCGCAGACAGGATCGGGAACTCTTTGAAAACAACGCGGACATTGTTGTCATACTTTTCCGGAATTTCAGTCGCCCACTCAGCTGAGCGCTTACAGAACCCGCAGCGATAATCAAAGAACTCAACGACTGTGACCGCAGCGTCTGCAGGGCCGATGGAAAAGTCGGCGGCATTGTTGATCAGCGCGTCCTGGTTCTCAGCGATGGCTGCCTGCGCCTGTTGCGCTTCTTCCGCGGCTCGTTGTTCGCTGAGCGCGATCAGGGCATCCTCAATGATTTGCGGGTTCTCCAAAATATAATCCGCAACGATCTTTTCGATCGCTTCTTTGTCCGCAGCGCCTACTTGTTCTTGAGCGCAAGCAGGTGTGAGGGCGATAGCAGTGGCTGCCAGAGCGAGGCTTAGTTTGCGGGCCATATTTTGGGGTCCTGACGTTTGGTTTTGTTCAATCTCTCACGCAGATGCTTGCGTAAGTGTGAAATGCAAGGTGTCAAACCTGACATTTTCGTGATTTCGGCTAGAAGCGGCGGCGCCAGAAAACTTCATTTTCGGGCAAAGC
>JALUWJ010000317.1 GCA_027019605.1 Henriciella sp.
CCGCTGACGGACTTCGCATGGTGGTGGTCGGCAATGTGCCAAGCCCTTGGGGTGAAGCTGCGAAGGGCATTTTCCACATCAAGAATATTCCGTGGAAAGCCGTCCGGCTTGAATATGATAACCCGGCCTTTGACGCGTGGGCTAAACAGCAAACGGCGCCCGTCGCGATTTACAATGATGAGGCGCCGCTGTCTGGATGGCAGGAAATCTTGGAGTTCGCCGAACGGATTGCTCCAGAGCCAAGCCTGATCGCCAGCGACCGCGATGCGATGTTCAGGTTTTGCACCGACTTAGTCGGCGAGAACGGATTGGGTTGGGCTCGCCGGCTTCAATTGGTGGACGCGGGCCTGAAAGGCGAAGGCGGCTTTCTCGAACCAGTGGCGAAATATATCGGCCAAAAATATGGCTACACGCCAGAAACCGGCGCTGCGTCGAGCGCCCGCGTTCACGAATTACTTGAGCAAATTGCGGATCGCTTGAAAGCCCAGAAAGCGATGGGAAGTCCGTATTTCTTTGGACAGTCTCTCAGCGCCGCAGATGTCTATTGCGCGACAATATTGGCATTGCTGTCGCCTCTGCCTGAAGCGCAGTGCCAAATGAAAGAGACGACACGCGCCGCGTTCAGCACGCTTGATGAGGCAACCAAGGCGGCGCTTGATCCAATCATCTTGGCGCATCGCGATCTGATCTATGAGAAACACTTAGAATTGCCGCTGTCGCTGTAATCGGAGGCTATGACATGAAAGCACGTTTATTCGCGTTATCTACTGCGGTCGCGCTGGGATTACCGGCAACGGCCGAGGTTGTGACCTCAGCGCCCGACCATTTCACTTTGAAACTTGAGGCGCAGTCTGACCTCTCGCCAGCTGACATGTGGGCCCGGTTGATCGAGCCGTCCAACTGGTGGCTCTCAGACCACTCCTATTCTGGCGATTCCAGCAATCTCTCACTTGACCCGCAAGCGGGCGGTCTATGGCGTGAGGAATGGGAGGGCGGCTCGGTTTGGCATGGCACGGTCTTGCAAGCGCAGCCGGAAAAAACTCTGGTCCTGTCCGCCCCGTTCGGGCCGCTTCAAGGCCTTGCCGTGACCTCGATCTGGACAATTACCCTGACGCCGAATGAAAGTGGTGGCACGTTGGTCACCTTTGATCATGTCACCAATGGCACCTCGGCGAGCGGATTAGATGGTCTGGCTCCATCGGTCGATTTCGTGAAGCAGCAAGCGCTTGAAAGCCTCGTTCGCATGGACGAGGAATAAACAGCTTTCCCCAAGGTCTAGCTTGCCGGGCGAGGCAAAGCCCGTAACTCTGCGCCATGAGAGAGGGTGGGCATGGCCGACACGAGCACAAATCCTGACGCGCCATTGCGGCCGCTATCATCGTTCCAACAAGGTATGATCGGATTGGCGAGCGTCGCCATGGGCGCAGGCATGACGATCAATTTCGTCGTCGTCGCGCCCCTTGCCCGAAAAGCAGGACTAACCGAAGTTCAGGTCGCTGGGATCTTGACCTTATCGGCGGCGATTTATGCGCTGATGATCCCGCAATGGGGGCGCTGGGCCGACCGATTTGGACGCAAGCGCGTGATGGTCTTCTCACTGATGGCCATGGGGTTCACGAACATGGCCTTCTTGTTCGCGTTGGAGGCCGCCCTCGCCGGGATGATCACCGGCCTGACCATGTTTTTCACACTGGTCTTTGTCCGGGTCTGGTTCGGCCTATTGTCGCCAGGTCTTCAGCCCGCGAGCATGGCAGCAATGACCGATGCCACGACGCCAGCAAACCGCGCGGCCGGGCTCGGCATGCTCGGCGCGGCGATGAGTATTGGGTCCATTCTCGGGCCAGCCGGGGCCACCGTACTGGCGCCTTTCGGCGCTTTGGTTCCGCTTTGGGGATCGATCATTCTTTGTATCTCATGCGGGATCTTGATTGCTTTTGCCCTGCCGAAATCACGCAGCACGCGGCAGAGCGCGGCGCGGCCAAGTCCGCTCGCCATGCGCGACCCGCGCGTGTTTCCGCATCTGCTCTTCTTGTTCACGTATT
>JALUWJ010000318.1 GCA_027019605.1 Henriciella sp.
TGCGGGATCTTGATTGCTTTTGCCCTGCCGAAATCACGCAGCACGCGGCAGAGCGCGGCGCGGCCAAGTCCGCTCGCCATGCGCGACCCGCGCGTGTTTCCGCATCTGCTCTTCTTGTTCACGTATTTTGTTGCCGTCGGCATGATCCAGCAAACCTTGGGTTGGTTTTTGGAAGACCGCTATGACCTCGGCGAGGAACGCACGGTTCTGTATGCTGGGATTGCATTTGCCTGTTTGGCCGTCGCCATGGTGATCGTGCAGTTTGGCTATGTTCAAACGCGCAAACCGGATCCGCGGCGGATGCTGCCCTCAGGCCTGTTCTTGATTGCGATCGGCTATGTGCTGGCCAATCTTTTGATGCCGTTCTGGGCGGTTTGTCTGGCCTTCTTGATTGTCGGCGGCGGCGCCGCGCTTGCCGTCCCTGCCGCGAACGCTTTGGGCAGTCTGTCAGTTGATCGCCATGAGCAAGGTTCTGCAGCCGCCTTGCTGGCCGCCGCACCACCTGCAGGCTTTATCTTTGGTCCATTGCTCGGCGCGACGCTCTACCAGATCGGTGCGCCGCTCCCGCTTTACATGTCCGCCATGGTGATGGCCGTATTGGGCGCCTATGCCGTGCTCGTAGTTGGCCGGCGCCCAATCGGATAGACCTCTATTCCACTGCGACCATGCAGAAAGCGTTCAGCTTATTGCCATCAAGGTCACGAAAATAGGCTGCATAAAAACCGCCGCCACGATCGCCCGGCTTGCCTTCACACGTTCCGCCCTGTTCAAGCGCAATCGCGTGCAAGCGATCTACTTGCTCCGGGCCACTTGCTTGTAGGGCCACCATGGTGCCGTTGCCGACGCTCGGGGCGTTGCCATCAAACGGCTTGGTGATCGCGACGCCTGCTGGACCGCCCATTTCGCCCCAAGCAATGAACGTGTCCTCGTCCATCATCCGACCGACACCCATTTCCTTGGCAATCGCGTCGTAAAACTTGGCGTTTCCCTGCAGATCATTTGTGCCCAAAGTTACATAACCAATCATTCCAGCCTCCTTGTTTAAGACTGGAACATTACATGAACATTTGGGCATTGCAAGCGCTACATCGCGCTGATGCCACCATCGACTTTCAGCTCAGCACCGGTCACCAGCTTGCTCTCATCGCTGGCGAGATAGAGGACCGCATAAGCAATATCATCTGGCTCACCGACTTTGCCGAGCGGGATCTGGCGCCCCAGCTTCGCAAGGCCCTCTTCTTCGCCAAACATCTGTTTCACACCATCCAGGATGGGCGTGTTGATAAACACCGGATGCACAGAGTTACAGCGAATTTGCCCGCCGGTTTTCGCGCAATGAAGCGCAATCGATTTCGACATGTGACGCACTGCGGCTTTGGCCGTGTTGTAGGACACATAATTGCCGCTGGCGACAATGCCGGCGATCGAGCTGATATTGACGATCGAGCCTAGGCCATGATCGCGCATCAACGGAATGGCGTATTTGCAACCCAGGAAAATCGAGTCGACGTCCACTTTCATGACGTTCTGGAACACGCCGTAATCTTCGTCTTCGACGCTGCCGAGCGAGCCGATCCCCGCATTGTTGATCAGGATGTTGAGCCCGCCCATCGCATCATGTGCTTCTTGCACAACCGTCTTCCAGCGGTCGCCATCTGTCACATCATGTTGCCAAGCGAATGCTGTGCCTGCCCCAAGTTCGGCATTGATCGCAGCAGCAACCGAATCTGCGCCTTCGCCATTAATGTCGGTGACGGTGACCTTGGCGCCTTCGCGGGCCAGCATCCAGGCCGTGGCCTCGCCTAGTCCTTGTGCTCCGCCTGTGACGATTGCTTTCTTGCCTGATACGCGGCCCATGGCGGCCCTCCTAAATACTGTTGTCTGCGCGTGGTGTAGCCGTGAGCATGAACCGGGCGCAAGCCCTGACGCGGCGACGTCTGCTCACGCCGAGTTGAAAAAATGCGATTTGAGAATTGAGACCGCCTGCCTGAACTAGAGCGCACGACACGTTGGAGACTTTCATGCGCATCACGCTTCTCGCTTTGGCCCTTTTGGTGACAACGCTGACCGTTCTATCGATGCGCGGCGGCGCGCAAACCTTGCAAGACCTGCCGCCAGCAACGGCTGGCGCGACAGGCCCGGTCGTCGCCGAACTCTTCACCTCGCAAAGCTGTTCTTCATGTCCGCCAGCGGAAAAGCTCTTTTCTCAACTGGCTGAACGAGAAGACGTGATCGTCCTGGAATGGCATGTCGACTATTGGGACCGCCTCGTACATGGCCGCGCGGGGGCCTGGAAGGATCCTTTCTCCAACCCCGATTACACGGCGCGCCAACGTCAATACAATCGCGCCCTGCGCGGAACTGGCGGCGCCTATACGCCTCAAGCTGTAATCAATGGCGCGGCTGAAACCGTGGGTAGCCGACGGGGCGATATTGAACAGCTACTAACAAGTACGCCGCATGCCATGGCACCGCTCATGATTTCAACTGACGGCGCCGCGACACGGGTTGAGATCGGGGCCTTCGATGTTCCGCTCAATCGACCTGCAGAGATCTACCAACTGACACTCTTGCCCGAGCAATCCACATCGGTGCCGCGCGGTGAAAATCGCGGCGTTCACTTGTTCAGTCGAAACGTCGTTCTCGATGCGGCTCAGATCGGCACCTATTCAGGTGAAGCTCTGTCCGTAGAGATCGAGACGCCATCAGCAGAGCATGGCTGCGCCATCATCATTCAAGAAAAGCGCGGCAATCGGTTGGGGCCGATCTTGGGAGCGAGCTACTGCTCGTAATCAGGCGAGCTTGGCAGCGAGCGCGTCCATAAATCCTGCCAGCTCAATATCGAGCTCCGTCACACCATCTGCGTCATGTGTGGTGAGCGTGACCTCGACCCGATTATAGACGTTGAACCACTCTGGATGGTGGTCCATCTGCTCGGCTTTCAACGCGCAAGACGACATGAAGCCGAATGCGGTTTTGAAATCAGCGAATTTGAAAGTCTTTTCGATTGCGTCGCGATCGCCTGGCTTTGCAGCCCAGCCTGAGAGTTTCGCTAAGGCCGCTTGGGCTCCGATTTTGGTCGCCATTACTCGCTCTCTTCTGTGTCTTGAACTGTCTCATGCACGAAATAGAGCCATCGCCCATCATCGGCAATCGCAGTGCGTAGGCC
>JALUWJ010000319.1 GCA_027019605.1 Henriciella sp.
AAGTCGGTGGAAAATGTCTCTCGAGCCCGATCGGTGATCATATCGTCGAGTTCGGCACCTGCTACGCAATCTGGTCCCATAAATACGTGCTCAAGCACATGAAGAAGCTGGGTATTAAGCGCAATTATTTGCGGGCTCAGCGGATCGATGGCCGTGAACTCATCGACTATATCAAGGATGGCAGTGGGCCACCCTTCATGGTCCAAGCGATAAAATACACGCTGAAGCGCCGCAAACTCATGGCGCGCGCGCAAAAAGGCGATCCATCTGTGAATGATGTTTTGGCGATGCCGACCCGAGACTGGTTGCGCCAGAACAATTTCGGCAAAATCGAAAACATGATGCACCGGGTCGTAACCTCAATTGGTTACGGATACTTGGACAGACTGCCGCTGCTGCACGCAATGCGCTGGGTTGATTTCGATATGCTGCTCACCGGTTTGTTGAAATTCACGGTTATGCCCGAAGGCGGATGGCAAAATTTCTGGGATGAGTTCGCAAAACCGCTTGATATTCATTTGCAAACCAAAGCGGTGGCCGTCGAGCGGACCGATGAAAAGGTTCGCGTGCGCACAGAGGCCGGCGAGACGTTCGAAGCGGATCAGTTGATCAATACAATCCCGATGTCTGATTTCTGCGCCATGACGGAGGCGACAGAATCTGAGCAAGACATCGCTGCATCGGTCCATTGGTCGGGATACACAACCACGCTTTTGTCGGTTGAAAACTGGTCTCACGACGCCCCGGTGAATGCGTGGAGCGCAACCTGCGCGACCGATGAGAATGATGGCCAGCTCTTGTATTATCGATACGAATGCCCGGAGGAAGATGGCCGCCATCTGTTCAGCGTCGGGCAACTATCAATCGCCTACAGCCCGGATGAATTGGTCGAGATCGCGACCTTCGATGCGGGTAAAAAAGGCGCCGTCGACCCACGCCTCGTTCAACAGGTCATTTGGCAATACATGCCGACTTATGACGCCGATAAAATTCGCTCCGGCCTGTTACAGACCATGGCAAATATGCAGGGTGAAAGACGGACATTCCACACAGGATCGAGCTTTTCGCATGAAGCGGTGTCGACCATTGCGGCGTTTAACGCGCGTTTGCTGCCGTTGGTAGCGCCTTGATCGTCTTGCCAACGCTCTGGACGTGATCGGCTGGAACAATCGCAATCAGATTGACCGACTTATCGCCGTTGAGATCTTCGCGATATTGACCGCCTAAGTTCTCGATATGCGTCGCGGACATATAAGTCGAATAAGCGTCCAGCGTCACTTCCTCTTCGTCCGCGATCACCATGGTTGGCTTTTCGATGATCGGCTCGACATTGTCGCCGAACACGCCGCGGATGATGAAACAGATGGCATCAGATCCATCCGGCATGGCGCGCACGTGCAAAGACAGTTTTCCTGACGGGCCGACCGTGCGCAGGGTTTTCAGACACATTTGGCCGAGCGCGCGGGTCAAAGATCCACTGGCGGAAGAGCGCACCAGGAGCTCTTCTGGCACAGATTGGATAATCGCGTGCATCGACGACTCGCTCAAATCGTTTTGCGCCATTTCCGTCAGCTCTTCGGCGAAGATTTCGCGAAGCCTGATCATCTCTGCATCGACCAGGTGCTGATTGTCGTCCAGAGAATGCCGAGTCATTGAAGACATCAGGCGTTCCAGGTCTTTCGACGCGTTCATGATCAGATTGGCCAAGTTGCCAAGTTCCTCGTGATCAAACTTGATACGGGAATCCGGTTGCAGCAGGCGCGCATATTTCATGATCGATTTAATCGGGTAGATCACCTCGCGCGAGATCGATTCAAAGAAGGCTGACTTGGTTTGCAGCGCTTGCTCGGCCTGTTTGCGCGATTCCAGGATCGTCTGTTGGCTTTCGACGAGCGAACTGACATCCTCGACCAATTCAATCTGGTCTCCTTCGACGCCATTAAACTCAGTCTGGCGATAGTAACGCCCTTCCCAGAAGTAAAAACCTTCCCGGGTGCGCGTTCCATGAGTGACCGCAGTACGATTGTCCGTCATCGTCTGGTTCGAGAATACAACGTCGCCAGAGCTGTCCTGGATCTCCAGTCCAATTCCGAGCGTGCTCACCGCCGATTCGAGACGACCTTTCGACAGCTCCAAGCCAAGGCGTACGCGCAACATCTCGACGGTGTCGTGATACTTCAGGTGCGCCATGTAAACCATGGTCACCCCGAGCGTGCTGCCCATTGCGGTCGTAATCACAGCCGCCGTACCGTCGATGAAGATCAACGAAACGATCGTGACCGGCAAAGCTCCGGCAGTAAACCGGGCTGACATGCCTGCATTTGATCCGAGGCAGGCCGCAGCCGCTGCGCACATGCCGACCGAGAGCGCGGCCAGCGTAATGTTCGCGGCCGGGTCTGGACCGGCAAAGATCAAACAGGAGGACGCCCACCAGGCACCAAACAAGAAATTATTGCGCGCGCCCTTTTTAAGGAAGCCACCTTTCAGTTCTGCATCTTTCGGCACAGATGACATCGCCACCGCGCCCTTCCATTGGAAAAACGAAAAATACAGAATTGGCAGCCACCACACCAAAGCCAGCCACCACATCGTAAACTGCGCAAAAATCAGCGTAACGGCCGTGCTGTTGATCGCTGTGATCAGAGCCAGCGGCTTCATCACCGAGGCAAGTTGATCAAATAGCTCTCGCAACACAGCTTGCCGAAGGCGCCCGTCTGGGAGCTCAAGCGAGCCGTGTACGATACTCTTGTAAATCGAAGCCGTAGAAATGCGCATAATCGGCTACTTGCCACAGATGTCTTGAAAAACTGGTTGGTTAGACAAGAAATCTGCGTTTAGTTTTTTTAGGATCGATAAATCTTGCTTGCCGATTGGTTAACCTGAGAAGTTTTCGAAACGTCTTTAAGATTCTGGCAATTCGAACCGACGAAACGGTCGGTGAGCTTATTCGATGCGTGTAAAAGACAGGGGATCAAGCCGGGACAACACTCCCAGCTTCTCAATATTCGCTTGAAAATTAGATTTATGATTGATTTGTACTGTCTAACAAATCAAAAGTATAATTATACGAATGCAAGAATTGGAACGTGCAATGTCTGACGAAAAAGACCAACTTTACACCCTCATGAAGGCCTTCTTCGAACAGAATGTCCCATTTGCGAAACATACCGGGATTGAGCTGTTGGTGATCGCGGACGGGCATGGCTCGGCGCAGTTGCCGGATCTTCAAGAAACGCAGAACCATATGGGCTCTCAGCATGCAGGCGCCTTGTTCACGCTCGCTGAAGCTGCATCTGGCGCGGCATCTGTTTCTCTTTTCGCAGACAAAATTGCGGTCGTGCGCGCCGCGATTGTCGATGCGAACATTCAATACAAAAAATCCGCAAGAGGTCCGATCCACGCCGAAGGCAAGCTGCGACGCGAAGGCGCCGACATTATGGACGAGTTCTCACGGGAAGGCGTCGTCAACTTTGCGGTCGACGTTGTGCTGACAAATGCCGAAGGCGTAGAAGTTGCCACCATGGAAGTGAATTGGCGGATTAAGTCCAACACCAACACATAGTAGCCAATCTGATCATCCCGGGCGCGTGATGGCGGCGCACATGTTCCGCCTCTGCGCCCTTGCGCCTTGCCCGCGTTTCAGCGAACACATTTCTAACTGAAATGCTGAACGTTGAGGGCGAGCAAAGCGATGACCAAAACTCCGGTAAATGATACGGCGCTGGATCAAATTTGGCGGACGGGACGATCCTATAATGGCTGGACCCCCGAAACGGTTCCAGAAACCCTGATCCGCGCGACCTATGACCTAACCAAAATGGGCATGACCAGCGCCAACTGCTCGCCCGCGAGATTTGTCTTTCTGCAATCCTCCGAAGCCAAAGCTCGCCTGAAGCCGCATTTGATGGAAGGCAATGTTGAGAAAACTCTGGCTGCGCCGTGGGTTGTGATCATTGCGCATGACCTGGAGTTTCACGAGAAGATCCCGCAGCTCTTTCCGCACAATCCTGGAGCAAAAGAGTGGTTCGCGGATGAGCAAAACCGCCATCTGACAGCATTTCGAAACGGCACCCTGCAAGGCGCTTATCTGATGCTCGCCGCGCGCGCTCTCGGGCTCGATTGCGGTCCGATGTCAGGCTTTAACAATGCTGGCGTCGACGAGGAGTTTTTCCTGGGCAATGAGGCGACAAAGACCTGGCGGTCGAATTGGCTCTGCAATTTGGGCCATGGCGACGAATCCACGATCTTCGAACGCAGCCCGCGTTTGAGCTTCGAAGACGCCTGCCTGATCCTGTAAAGCCGCTGAGATGATCGTTCTTGGTATTCATACCGCTGGTCCAGCTTGCGACCTTGCGCTGTTGCGAGATGGCGAAAACATCGCGCAGGTCCGCGAACCGATGGTGCGCGGCCAGGATGCACGTCTGCCAAGTCTGACAAAGTCTCTGCTGGCATCGGCCGACTGTTCGTTCGCGGACATCACGCGCTATGCGGTTGTCACGGGGCCCGGCAGCTTTACCGGTATCCGCGTGGGGGTCGCCTTTGCGCGTGGCCTCGGCTTGACGACCGGCGCGCCCTGCCTTGGCGTGACCAGTTTGGAAGCCGCCCTCCCAGCGGGTCAGCAAGGCTCCGCCATTGTCGCTCTGGCCGCGCAGAAGCGCCCGCCAGATGTGACCTTCTGGGCCCAAACATTTCGCTCTGGAATGGCGACAGGAGACGCGACAGAGATGCCAGAACAAGCGCTGGTCCAATTGATGTCGGATCGCCCTCACCTGCTATTTGGAGACCAGGACGCTCTGGCGCGATGCTTCCCGAAAGACAGCATCCATTCTGCGCAGCCCAGCGCTGCGCGTGCGGCGGCTTTGGCGGCTGCGCTTGATCCAGATCAAAGGCCCGCACGGCCCACCTATGCCCGCAGCCCAGACGCGGCACTACCGGCGAGCAAATCTAAACCATGACGCGGTCCACGCGGCTGCATCCAGGACATGCGGATGAATTAGCGCAGTTGCACACCCGCGCGTTCCGGCCCGAAGACGCGTGGGACGCCGGGGCTTTCAATGAACTTCTGGCGCAGCCGCATACACAGGCATTTGGCATGTTTCGCGATGCCAGCTTGGCCGCCTTTATCCTCATCCAGTTTGTCCGTCCTGAGGCTGAAATTCTAACCATCGCCACAGCACCTGCCTTCCAACGTCTTGGTTTGGCTGGAAATTTAGTGCGAGACGCTGAACAACAGCTTTGCTCAGAGGGGCTCGAGAAGTGGTTACTTGATGTCGCTGCCGACAATGACGGGGCGCTCGCCTTCTA
>JALUWJ010000320.1 GCA_027019605.1 Henriciella sp.
CCGTGTTCCGTGCTTGTCTTTGCGTTCGTAAATCGATGATCCAAACCCGATTGAGAATGACTCAACCGCAGCGCCGTAATAGCGTCCCGCCAGATAGTGCCCAAGCTCGTGAATAATCACGACGACTCCGAGCAGAAATGCCAGGCAAATCAGAAAAATCGGGCCTTGCGCCAGAATTCCTGTCACGCTCTCCGCTCCTGCTTCTGGCGCTTCACATCGTCGAGAAGTGCACTGGTTAACCGTTCGGCTTCGGCTTGAACTGCTAGGACGGCTTCCAAAGAATCGCAATCCTCACAAGCCATTGGACCGGCTAAAAACCGCTCCAATGCCATTTCCACGATCCAGCTTATGTCGAGGAATCGACATTGGCCCGCAAGAAATGCAGCTACGGCACCTTCATTAGCGCAATTTAATACAGTCGGCGCGGCATTGCCCGCCCGAATAGCGGATCGACACAGCCCAACAGATGGGAATCTATCCGAATCTGGGGCTTCGAAATCCAATTGGCTTAAAGCAATCAAATCCAAGGGCTCAACCGGCGTCTCCTGGCGACGCTCTGGCCATGTGAGTGCGTGAGAAATCGGTGTGCGCATATCCGGCACACCCATTTGCGCCAAAACTGAACCGTCTCGATAGGCAACAGCCGAGTGAACAATCGATTGCGGATGGATGACGACATCGATTTGATCTTCGGGCACATCGAACAAGTAGGACGCTTCGATCAACTCAAGGCCCTTATTGAACAGCGTTGCGCTATCGATCGAAATCTTGCGTCCCATAGTCCATCGAGGATGCGAGAGCGCGCGTTCGGGCGTCACATGTTCTAGCTCTTTCGCCGGCAAGGTGCGAAACGGACCGCCAGAGCCGGTCAGGATAAGGCGAGCAATATCCTCGCGGCGCTCCATCACCTGAAACATCGCATTGTGCTCTGAATCTGTTGGAACGATCGCGACCTGTTTTTGCGCGGCGAGCCGGTTCAATAAAGGCCCAGCGCAAACCATGCTTTCCTTATTGGCGAGCGCGACCGAGTTTCCGGCTTCGATCGCGGCGAAAGTCGATGGCAAGCCATCAATTCCGACAATCGCTGCCAGCAGTCGATCGACCGGACGCGTGGCCGCTTCAATGATGGCGCCGCGTCCCGCCGCGACAGTGATGTCCAAATCAGACAAGCCATCACGAAGGTCACTCAATAATTGCTCGTCGGCGATCACAACATGGTTTGGTTTCAGCCGCCGCGCCTGCTCTATGAGCAATGACACGTTCTGTCCCGCACTCAACGTATCCACGGAGTAGATCGGCCGATCACTCTCGGCGTTTGCGTGCTCAATTACAGAAAGGGCAGATGTGCCAATCGATCCCGTCGAGCCAAATATCGATACTGTACGGGCCGCGCTCATAGGCTCAGACCTAGTACGTTAAGCAGAGCCGGAGCAAACGGAAAAACCAGAACAGAAACCACGCAAACAAAGCCAAGTCCGTCGACTCGATCGAGCAAGCCGCCATGTCCTGGAACGAGCGCGCTCGAGTCTTTTACGCCGTGGCGCCGCTTCGTCGAACTTTCAAACAGATCGCCGAACTGAGCCAGAATAGAAATCAGAGCACCCATGGCGAACCAAGCCACATAACTGCCGCCTGTGAGATAGGCCGCAAGCAAGCCGCAAAGTGCGCTAAAGGCCGCCCCACCAATCGCGCCGCTCCATGTTTTTGACGGTGAGTCAGGGTGCAAGAGTGGCCCGCCAAGGCTGCGCCCCGTGAAGTAGGCTGCCGAATCCGACCCCCAGACGATCCCCATAAAGATCAACGCCACCGCAGCGCCATCCCAAGCTCCATCGCGTAGGAAGTAGAGCGCCAATGGCATCCCCGCGACATAAAGAAATCCAAATGCCTCAGAACCACGTTTCTCTCGCAACGGATGGGTGAATGTCGCTAAAACTGCGCAAAGCGCAAACGCCCAGAGCGCCCAAACTGGCGCCCCTAAGACTACTGGCACAAAGGGAATAATCACCAATGTGACAAAGCTCTTCATCGATGGAGAGGCGGTCATGCGCACCCATTCATACGCCATAAGCGCCGCAAAGACCCCGCAAGAGACACCGAGCCAAACCCCGCCTTTCCAGACAACGAACAGTGCGAATGGAATTAGAACTGCTGCTGAAAGCAATCGCAGCCCGAGATCGCCCGGCTGACCGTCATGCGGTTTTGTACGCACCACCCTATGCAGCCCCGGACGCCAAACCACCGAAGCGGCGCTCGCGCTTTCGATAGATCTCGATTGCCTCGAGCAAGTGATGCTTCCCGAAATCTGGCCATAGCACATCCATGAATACCAGCTCCGCATAAGCGGCCTGCCAGATCAGGAAATTGCTAAGCCGATACTCGCCGCTGGTCCGGATCAGAATATCCGGGTCGGGAATACCGCGCGTATCCAGGAATTGCTCAAACGCCGCTTCATCGACCGCAGATGATGAGATGTCCCCGTTTTCGGCGGCGCGTGCCATGGCCTTGGCGGCTCTCAAAATTTCTTCGCGCCCGCCATAATTGAACGCAATGCAGAGATTGAATTTTTGGTTCTCTGCGGTTCGTTCTTCCGCGCGTTTGACGAGTTCGAGAATATCTTCCGGCAAGCCTTCGCGTGTTCCCAGGATCCGGATCTTGACCCCTTCCTGGGCCAGTCGATTGAGATCGCGCTTCACATAGGCCTTCAACAGGCCAAATAGCGCATTCACCTCAGATACCGGCCGGCGCCAGTTTTCCGTCGAGAACGAGTAGACGGTCAGGTTTTTGAGGCCAATGTCCTGGGCGGCTTCGACCGTTCTTCGAAGCGCCTCTACGCCGCGCTCATGCCCAACGGCTCTTGGCAATCCACGACCATTCGCCCATCGCCCATTGCCATCCATAATGATGGCAATGTGATCCGGAAACTTATCCATGGTGGGGCCAGAATCACCGGTCTGGGCAGGAGAAGGCGCGGACGTCAAACCTGCATGATCTCCGCTTCTTTATTCTTCAGCGCCTCATCAACTTTCCCAACATAGCTGTCGGTCAGCTTCTGAACTTCGTCGGAAAGCGAACGCAGATCGTCTTCGCTGATTTCGCCGTCTTTTTCCATTTTCTTCAAGCCGTCCATGCCGTCTCTCCGGACATTTCGCACGGCCACGCGCGCTGACTCGGCGTACTTTCCAGCTACTTTCGTCAACTCAACCCGGCGTTCCTCGTTCAGAGGCGGGATCGGGATGCGAAGGGTCTGACCATCAACGACGGGATTCAATCCCAGTCCTGACTCGCGAATGGCTTTATCGGTCGCGCCAACGAGACCTTTGTCCCAGATGTTTACCGCAATCATCCGCGCATCCATCACAGAGACAGAGCCAACTTGATTGAGCGGCATATTCGATCCGTATGCAGCGACTTGCACGCTATCGAGCAGGTTGACGGAGGCCCGACCTGTGCGCAGTCCCTGAAGCTCGGTTTGAAGTGAGCTGATTGCGCCTTCCATACGGCGTTCGAGGTCTTTTTTATCGTAACTCATTTTAGTTCCTCAAGATCAGGAGATGACTGTGCTCGGACCTTTTCCGGTCAGCACATCTTGCAGCGCTCCTTTATTGTGCAAGGAGAAAACCACAATAGGTATGTTGGTGTCACGCATAAGACTGACCGCAGACGCATCCATCACGCGTAGGTCGCGCGCCAGGACGTCTTGATAGGTTAAGCGGTCATAGCGTTCGGCAGTTGGATCCGTTTTCGGATCCGCAGAGTAAACACCATCCACCTGCGTGCCCTTCATCATCGCGTCGCAGTGCATTTCTGCGGCGCGCAGTGCGGCGCCCGTATCGGTGGTAAAGTATGGGTTTCCGGTCCCCGCCGCAAAGATCACGACACGTCCTTTTTCCATGTGACGGATCGCACGGCGGCGGATGAAGGGTTCGCAAATCTCATCCATGCGAATGCCGGATTGGACGCGGGTCTGGACACCGATCGATTCAAGCGCGCTCTGCATCCCGAGCGCATTCATAATCGTCGCGAGCATGCCCATAGAGTCAGCTTGCGAGCGCTCCATGCCTTGCGCCGCACCTTTCATCCCGCGGAAGATGTTCCCGCCCCCGATCACCAAACAAATCTCGACACCCAGCTCGCGCGCAGCAGCAATTTCTTGGGCAAAGCCAAGGCAGGTTGGCATGTGAATTCCGTAGTCGGTCGGCCCCATCAGAGCCTCACCTGAAATCTTCAGAAGAACGCGCTTATATTTCAGAGCACTATCGGTCTCAGTTTCACCAGGCATTTTGCGTCTCCCGTTGCTCAACAGCCCATAAAAGATTCCCGGCCACCTGTCATCGGTGGCCGGGACCTAAAAGCACTTATTTTTTAAAGGCTTTAAGCCTTCGTCATAGAAGCCACTTCTTCAGCAAAGTTGTCTTCGGCTTTCTCGATGCCTTCGCCAAGCTTGAACATCACGAAGCCTGCGAGTTCTGCACCGCTATCGGCAATGAACTGACCAACAGTTTGGTCTGGATTCATGACGAATTGCTGCTCAACCAGAACAACTTCTTTGTAGTACTTCTTAATCCGACCTTCGATCATCTTTTCGATGACGTTGGCGGGCTTGCCGCTTTGCTCAGCTTGCTCAGTCAGAACTTGCTTTTCGCGTGCGACCAGCTCTTGGTCGAGATCAGCAACCGTTGCAGACGCAGGAGAAGTCGCAGCAACGTGCATCGCAACTTTCTTACCAGCGTCAGCCAGATCACCAGATCCGTTCAGACCGACGAGCACGCCAATCTTACCCATGCCCGGTGCTTCCGCACTGTGGATATAAGCAGAAACAGAGTCTGCTTTGATCTGTGCAGCGCGGCGCAGAGTCATGTTCTCGCCAATCGTACCGACGAGGCGTTTAATCATGTCTTCGACCGTGCCGTCACCATCAGGAGCCGCTGCGGCTTTCAGAGCCTCAGTTGTTCCTTCAGTTGTCAGTGCCAGAGATGCGATGTCAGACAGCGCACCTTGGAACGTTTCGTTCCGGGCAACAAAGTCGGTCTCGGCGTTCAGCTCAACAACAGAGCCGGTTTTGCCATCGCCTGAAACAACAGCTGAAACCAGACCGTCCGCAGCTGTACGGCCAGACTTTTTCGCAGCCTTTGACAGGCCTTTTGCGCGCAGCCAATCGACGGCGGCTTCAACATCGCCATCATTCTCGACCAGCGCTTTTTTCGCGTCCATCATGCCTGCGCCAGTCTTATCGCGCAGATCTTTAACGAGGGCAGCAGTAATCTGAGCCATCCTAGTCGTCCTTCTGT
>JALUWJ010000321.1 GCA_027019605.1 Henriciella sp.
GATCGACAATCAGTTTAGATATCTCTCGGCCATCTATTTGCTGGTCACGATGTTGCTCTGGTGGACGATCCCGAATGTCGAGAAGCATGGAAAAGTGCTCGCAATGGTCTGCGCCGCGATCTTCATCGGCGGGCTGGCGCGCTTCCTGTCTTACTCAACCGTTGGTGCCGGTTCAGACGAACAGTTCGCTGGAATGATTATCGAACTTTGTGTGCCGGTCTTTCTGATCTGGCAAAGACTGGTTGCGAGGAAGGCCGCTGCCGCCTAAACGGCGGCCATGACACTTAAACTCGCCATTTGGGATATGGATGGCACCATCGTGGATAGCCGCGAGGTGATCCAGAATGCGATGGTCCGGAGCTTCGAAGCTTTAGACCTCGCGCCGCCGCCTTATGAAGAAACGCGCAAGACGATTGGTCTCGGTCTCGCCGAAGCCTGCCAAATCTTGGCGCCGTCGGTGACCGGCGAAAAACTGGATGCCCTTGTTGAGATGTATCGCCAATCCTTCGTTCAGCTGCGCGCTGAAGGTGACGGGTTCGAGCCACTCTATGAGGGCGCAACGGAAACCCTGAAACGGTTGGCTGAGGCGGGATGGCTGCTCGGCATCGCAACCGGCAAGGCCCGGCGCGGCATCGAAGCCTTCTTCGAACAGCACAATCTGCGCGATCTGTTCGATACGACATGGTGCGCCGATGACGGCCCAGGCAAACCTCATCCTTTCATGTGCGAGCAAGCGATGGCGGCCCTCGGCGCTGAGCCTGAACAGTCCCTGATCATTGGCGACGCTGTGCACGATATTCGCATGGGCTTGAATGCTGGCATCCATACATTGGGGGTCAGTTGGGGCTTTGGGGAAGCGCACGAGCTGGAAAACGTCGGCGCGCATGAAGTGCATCACAGTTTCTCGACGCTCAATGCCAGCCTCGACCAATTTGCCGAACGGGTATCGTAATGGACAAAGTGAATTTGCCGAAACGCTTCTACAAAGACGCCGCTGCGGTGCGTCTTGATGATGGCTTCTCTGTTGAGCTCGATGGACGCGCAATCAAAACGCCTGCGAAAGCGACGCTGACCCTGCCGACTGAAAAGCTTGCCAAAGCTGTCGCCGAAGAGTGGGCGGCGCAGGGCGAGACACTCGACTTGCAGGGCATGACCTTGACGCGCCTCGCCAATGTTGCGCTCGACCGTACCCCGGATACCCGCGCCGATCTGGCTGAAGAGCTCGCGCGATATGCCAGCACGGATGTGACCTGCTATCTCGCGGACTCTCCAGCCGCGCTGCGCGAGCGTCAGGAAGCGGCATGGCAGCCTTGGCGTGAGTGGGCTGGTAAAGAGCTCGGGATCGTTCTCGTGCCGGTGGTCGGTCTGATGGCGAGCCCGCAGCCACAAGCAAGCCTGGATGCGGTGCGCGAGCATGCGCTGGGATTGGACAATTTCCGACTCACCGCCTTGGCTTGGGGGTGCAGTCTTTTAGGGTCTGCCATCCTGGCACTGGCCGTGGAGCGCGGGGCGCTTGGTGCACGCGACGCCTTTGCGGCGTCTTGTGTGGATGAGACCTGGCAGATCGAACAATGGGGCGAAGACGAAGAAGCCATGGCCGTTCGTGCGGCGCGTGAAAAGGATGCTGGCGCGTTGCAAACCTGGTTTGAGGCATTGCTTTAGAAATCCATCGCAACGCTCTGTTGTGCTTGACTAATTTACCAATCTCGCGTCCTGTTCCCCCGGTAGGAGGACGTTATGCGACGCATAGGTATAGTAGTGCTGAGTGCCCTGAGCCTTTCAGCTTGCGCTTCGATTGGAAATCTGGCCGCGGTCAATAAGAAAGAGACAATCGGGTCGGGCTTTGGCGGCGGAACGGCGCCAGCCGGGGTCTTCATCGACGCTGAGCAGCGCGCCGTCTTATCAAACAAGCGTAGCGATCGCGACCTGCGCGTTGTTTGCGCGGAACCTGCCCCTGATGCGCTGTCTGCAATTGCGGCGCAAGCTGGCGTTAGCGTGTCCGACATTTCAAATGCCGTTTCTGCGGAAGGCGGTGTCTCTGAAGCGGCGGCAAATATCGGGCTGCGCACCCAAACCATTCAGACACTGCGCGATGGGTTCTACCGGGTATGTGAGGCCTATATGAATGGGCTTTCGGAAGAGCAGTATTCGATCATGTTGCGCCGGTTTCAAACCAATATGATTGCGCTTCTGGCGATCGAGCAATTGACGGGCTCTGTGAAAGGCGGAGACGCGGTGGTCAGCGCTTCGGCTGGCAGCGGCATGAATTATCGCGAACAATATTTGCAGCGGGCCGCAATCGCGTCCGCCGAACAAGCACGCCTCGGCAATGAGATCGCTTCGATCGAAGAAGAGGTGATTGTTCTCGAGAATGTTCAAAATCAGTGTTTTGGGGTTCCGGATGCGCCAGGGTGTTCCGGCGACGAGGTTGAACGACGCGGGCGTGAGATTAGCGACTTGCGCTCTCGCAAACGGGCTTTGTCAAATGCCCAGGCTTCAGCAGCCGCAACGGAGCAGACCAGCAACCGTCTCGCCGACTCCGCGCCGTCTGCGTCAGACTCCACTGCGGGCGGCGTCACCGGATCATGGCCTGCGACACCGGCCTATCCACCCTCCTATGCCGTGGCTGAAGCGGTTCGCGACATCACTATGGCGCTGGTCCAGAATGATTACGGCGTGCAGCTCTGTTTCGAACATTTGAGACATATCTCCACCAATGGCGAAACGGCCCTCTCAGCGCATTGTAACAATGTGATGGCGGCGTACGTCACACAGCTCCAAAACGCGAATGATATGCGAAAGGAATATCAGCAAGCGCGCGTCGATTTGATGGAGAACGTCGCCAATGGCCTGATCTCCGTGGATGACGCTAACCAGATCGCAGCAGGGTTCTTCGATCTCGATATGATCAACAGTATCGCGCCGGCGGCAGGGACGCGCGCCCTCGCTGTCGAAGAAGCGCCAGTTGCGACAGCGCCGCCGCGTCCACCAACCCGGCAATAGGATTTACCTGATCACCGCACACGCCACGCGTGGGCCTGCCCCACCAATTGGTTGCGTAAGATGGTCATCACGATTGGCGTGAATGATCATCGCCGTACCGTCTTCGTCTGCGAGTTCGGCGCCAGTGATCAACGTGGTGAACGCTTCATATCCAGCCGAGCCGTCCGCCGCGGCCCAAATGTTCGGAATATCACCCGCCTCGGGACCGGCCGGATTGAGCAAGCCATGTCCATCTGGAATTTTCCCGACATGTCCGCCTGAAAGCTTGAACTCTCCGGCATCACTACAGTCGCCAACTTGGTGTAGGTGCAATCCATGCCAGCCGGGCGTGAGTCCCCCTGGGGCAATGGTGGCCTCGATAAGCAGGCCATTTGGACCGTCCAAAATGTTCAAACTGCCAATCACTTCGCCCTCGATGCCGACAATATCGCCGCCCATCCGCAGCATTGATGGGAAGACGCCGTCGGCCGGACCTGGCGCTTCAGCTGGGGTTGGAAGCTGCTCAGGAGCTTCAGCTGATTGTGGCGCTTCGTCTTGCGCGGGCGCTTCCGCGCATGCGGCAAACGGTAGAAGGGCGAGGAGAAGGGCTTTACGGATCATGAGACGGGCTCCATTTGCTAATCGGTAGAGACTGTAGAGCGTTCGGTGGAGAAGTCAGCCGTGATAGAAAAACTTGATCGCGCCGATAAAATTCTCGTTGCGCTGGGACACTTCGATAGTCGCTCAGCCGCGCAGGCGGCGATCGCCGCTGGCAAAGTTCGGGTGCGTGGCCGGGTCTTGACTAAAGCGTCCGAGAAAATCTCATCCAACGCCGCGATCGAAGCGGAACCCGAACACCCATGGGTGTCGCGTGCCGGGCTGAAGCTTGCCCATGCGCTGGATGTGTTCGAGGTCGATCCGCACGGATTGCATTGCCTGGACGTCGGCGCCTCAACCGGTGGCTTTACCCAAGTCTTGCTGAGCCGCGGCGCAGCCCATGTGGTCGCTGTTGATGTTGGCCGAGATCAGTTTCATGCGAGCTTGCGGGACGATCGGCGCATTACCGTCCTTGAAGGCACCGACGCGCGGGCTTTGACGCCGGAGCTTGTTCAATCACCAGCTGATCTGGTGGTCTGCGATGCGAGCTTTATCTCGCTCCACAAATTGCTGGCGGTGCCGCTGTCGCTCGCCGCAAAGCAGGCGCACCTCGTGGCCTTGTTCAAACCGCAATTTGAGGTCGGGCGCGAACATGTGGGCAAGGGCGGCATTGTCTCTGATACCGCCGCCACGCGCCGCGCTGAAGATGCGTTTGTGTCCTGGCTGGAAGAACAAGGGTGGCGCGTTATGGCACGCGCCGAAAGCCCCATAAAAGGCGGTGATGGAAACCTCGAACGCCTGATCTTCGCAGCGCGCGATTAACCTGCCGGACCACGCGGTGTTGGGCCAGATTGGCGCCGGTTCAGGAAGGCCAAACGTTCAAACAAGGCAACGTCCTGCTCGTTCTTGAGGAGCGCGCCATGCAGAGGCGGCGTCAGTTTCTCCGGATCCTGCTCGCGCAGTGTTTCCAGATCGACATCCTCATTCATCAGCAGCTTGAGCCAATCGAGCAGCTCTGATGTGGACGGCTTCTTCTTCATGCCCGGAACTTCGCGCATCGAGTAGAATGTGGTCAGCGCATCAGACACGAGTTTCTCTTTGATGCCCGGATAGTGCACATCGACAATGTCTTTCATCGTCTGCTCGTCAGGGAACTTGATGAAGTGGAAGAAGCAGCGGCGCAGGAACGCGTCCGGAAGTTCTTTCTCATTGTTCGAGGTGATGATCACGATTGGGCGCTGTTTCGCCTTCACGGTCTCATCGGTTTCGTAGACGTAGAATTCCATACGATCGAGCTCTTGCAGAAGATCGTTCGGGAATTCGATATCGGCTTTATCGATTTCGTCGATCAGAAGGATTGGGCGCTTTTTCGCGGTGAAGGCTTCCCAGAGTTTACCCTTCTTGATGTAGTTCTTGACGTCCTTGGCGCGCTCTTCGCCCATTTGACCGTCGCGCAGACGCGAGACCGCATCATACTCATACAGGCCCTGAGCCGCTTTCGTGGTCGATTTGATGTGCCACTCAATCAGCTCGCAGCCGAGCGCTTTAGCCACTTCGACCGCCAGCACAGTTTTACCGGTGCCAGGCTCACCTTTGATCAAAAGCGGGCGTTCCAATTGGATCGCGGCGTTGACGGCCACCCGTAGGTCTTCGGTTGCGACATAGTTCTCGGTGCCTTCAAAGCGCATGTGGGAGCCTCTTCGTTTACGTTTACGCTAAGGATAAGGCCGGGGCATGTATAAGCAAGGACTAACGCGGGGAGAGGGCTGCGATTCGCGATCTAGTATGGCTGCGCAACATCGGGCGCCTGATAAACATCTGTATTTGCGGCAGTTTCACACAGGCGTTAGCAAACTGAAAGTCTGCGTTAACCATTCCGGCGTAAACCAGTTTACGACTGGGAGCGTTAGAAATGCCACTCAAACTGTCATTGAAGCCAAAAGAAGCGGTCGTCGTGAACGGCGCCGTGCTTCGCAATGGCGATCGCCGAGGCACTATTCTCCTGCAAAATCACGCACGCGTGCTGCGCCAAAAAGATGTGCTCCAGCCAGAGGCCACTGAGAGCCCGGCAGAGCATCTGTATTTCGCGGTCATGCAAATGTATCTCACGGGGCAAACAGAAGGACAGCTTTACGACCAAACCGTCACCGCCATCGCCGCTGCGATGGATGTAGCAGAGGACGACATACAACGTGATCTGCTCATCCAAATATCGACGGCATCGGCGGCTGCTGAAACTTACAAAGCCTTGTCCCTGTGCCGTAAACTGTTGAAAGCGGCGGGGGCAGAGAATGGCTGATCGGTCGAGCATGATAGAACGCCCTGAACCCACGCCAATCGTTTCGCTCGATGAAGGCATCGCCCTGATCGAAGCGGGTGAAGCGCCGGATACAATCTGCGTCGACATCGGGTCTCAAACCCTGCTGCGCGCAGATGGCGTTAAAGGGCTAGCAGGTTTGCTGCAGCGTTTGCGCGGTCATCGCATGATCCTGGCTTTGTCTTCAGGCGAGATCTCCGCCAGTGTCGTGCCTATGCGTTCCGGCAAACCCGACATGCATCCCGATGTGGCCGCGATCCTCGACGCATTGAAAGATCAAGGCTAGAGGCCGTCCTCTCGTTTGATTGAGGGAGCCGATAATGTCAGGCGAATTCATTTCCATCTTCACAGCGTCCTTCGTGACCTTCTTTGTTTTGATCGATGCGCTCGGCGTCGCGCCGGTATTTGCGTCTTTGACGGTGCGCGGACCCGCGAGCTATCGCCGTTCTATGGCGATACGATCTGTTTTGGTCGGAACCTTGATCATTTTCGGGTTCGCCTTCTTTGGCGCTTGGCTGCTGGATAAGCTGCATATCACAATCGACGCGTTCCGCGCCGCTGGTGGTATTCTGCTGTTTATCATCGCGCTCGACATGGTGTTCGAAAAACGAACCGAACGGCGAGAGAACCGCGCAGAATCCGTGCTCGCGGAAAATGAAGAGACCGATCACGAATTGGATGATGTGTCTGTGTTCCCGCTCGGCATTCCCATGCTGGCAGGCCCCGGATCGATTGCGACAGCTATGCTGTACATGTCCCAGCATGATGATTGGATCGGGAAAGGGGCTGTGCTCAGCGCGATCGGCGCCAATATGCTGATCTGTCTTCTGATCTTTCTTGCGGCTGGACCTTTGGTCAAAGCCATGGGCGAGAGCATTGCCGGGGCGATCACGCGGATCTTTGGCGTCATCCTCGCAGCGCTGTCGGTACAGCTCTTGATCGATGGGATAAAAGGCGCGTTCGGGATCTAGGATCTGAAGCGAATGGTCTCAGCCTGTGTGAGGGCTGAGAGCGTCGTCCAGACCAGGGCCATCATTAACGCCATGAGACCCATGACCTGCAGCACCAATCCGTAGCTCCATTTCACGCCGATCTGGGCGAGGGACAGAACCTCTGGTCCAAGCTCGCGCGCCAATGCCACCGAGCGGTGGCCGCCCGATTCTGACAAGAGCCGCGCTCGGCGCATGTCTTCCGGTGTGCGCGCTTGCTCGACCAGGCGGATCGCACCGGAGGAGCTGGTCAGCTCAGCGATGCGTGCCACGATTTCCATGTCTCGAGCCAGTCGCTCCCGGGCGGCGGGCTGCAAGGCCGTTTCATAGGCCTTCAACACTTCGACGGTTCGCGCTTCTGTGGTCATGACTGGCTCGAACGCCGTCGCCAATTCAGCGCGCAGCACGTCCTCCGGCAGAGCATCTTCGACGCGGCTGCTGAGATATCGAACGAAGCGTTCATTCAAACGGCCGGCCCGGTGCGCTGCGCGGAGGATCGAGGCAGCTTCGAAGACAGCTTGTGATTCCGGACGTGGATCATCCTGGGTCAGAAGCCCAAGCGCCCGCAAACGCAATTGCAGACTATCAACCTGCTCCTGGGCGAGCCAGCGCTGTGACCGGCGCGTCAGGTCCGCAGGGTCTCCAAGCAAAAAGAATGAGCCTTGCTGAGCGAATGGCTCGCTCATGGGTGACAATTGCACAGCATTTCCAGTGGCCCGAGGGGTATCTTCTGGCTCGTCTGGTTCCGGCGTTGTTGCCGCGTCCTCTGTGCTTTCACCGTCTTCTGTTGGCGTCGGTGTTGGCGGCGGCGCCGTTGAGCGTTGGTAGCTGGCCCGCAATTCTTCCGGCAGGAATAACAGCGCAGCGCGGGCAAGTCGCTGATCCCGGCTACCAGAACTCTCAGCATCCGCGGCCGCCAGCACAGCGGCTGAATCCTGTTTGTTCAGCATCAGTGGCGCGGCCAGGAGATATCCACGGGCCGCAGAAAAATCACGCTCTTCCAAAGTCGCTTCGATTCGCTGAGCCCAGGCGCGCCGTTCCGTTCCGTTTGGAACCACTAATGTGCGGAACTCTTCATAAATTTCCTGGCGCGTTTCATCGAGCGCTTCGAGGCTGAGCTCGTCGGTCGCGATGTCAGATGTGTAGGCAGCGGTGATGATTTGTGACGCAAAAATAGGCAATAGGAGCATCAGGCTATTAAACAGCAAAGATTGCCGCCATGTAGACGGGCGCTCGATTTCTCGTTGCCGCCAACGGGAGGTCATATACTCGGCCCGGTCCTGTTCTCTGTCTTACGCAGACTGCCAATCTCTTTAGCGCACGAAGGGGGGGGCGAGATCAAGTCTTCGTTACGTGATAAACTGCAAATGCCCTGTATAAACCTATCGAGCGCCACATTTCGCCGTAGGGTTTTCGGCCAGTTGGTCTGATTATTGCGATTGCGTATCTAACGCGTCCGCAGTATAGGGCGCGCAAACTCGGTAGAGGATTTGATTCCATGGCTGACTTTGATCTCAACGGTTATACGCCGTCTGACAAAGAAGACTTCATGAACGCCAAGCAGAAAGCTTATTTCCGTAAGAAGCTTGAAGATTGGAAAGACGAAATTTTGGATGGAACGAAAGTGACCATCGGAAATTTACGAGCGGAATCCTCCAACCATCCTGATCTTGTTGACCGTGCATCAGCCGAAAGTGACAAAGCGCTTGAGCTGCGGACACGTGATCGCCAGCGCAAACTGATTTCCAAAATCGATGCCGCCATCCGCCGGATCGATGACGGTACTTATGGCTATTGCGACGATACCGGAGAGCCGATTGGCCTGCGCCGTTTGGAAGCTCGCCCGACCGCGACACTCAGCCTTGAGGCACAAGAGCGTCATGAACGCAACGAGCGCGTTGTCCGTGACGATTAAGTGAGCGATTCTCGCCACACGGACTCGAAAATCCTAACGCTTCATTAACCGTGTTAACGCACTGATAAGCTTTCCTTGGTGACAGGTGCAGAATGCGAGACGGTCCCGCCAATCCGAAGACACTCGATCGACAGGGCCCTGTCGATACGGATTCGGCTGCGGAAAAGTCCGAGGAAGAGCTTGTCTTTCCGACCGCGCGAGGGGTGCTGTCTGCCGCCGAAATTGAAGCCTTGCTGCGTCCGGAAACCCTGAAGAATAAGGCTACATCACCCCTTCCAGAGCCAGAGACTATTGAGCCGAAACACACGCCTGTGTTCGAGGACCCTCCGGTTCGCACCGATCCAGCTGCGAATGAGCATTACCGCATTCTCGGGGCGCGTATGTCGCGCGCCTTGGCGGTCGGGACAGGATTGAAAGCGGCTGTCACCCTCAGCGATGCAGCAACGATTGCCCGGTCTGATCTTGCCGGGCTGCTGCAGGGTAAGTCGAGCGCAATTGCCTGTCTCGGGCCCTCAGAGAATGAAATTCAAGCGCTGGTTTGCCTGCCGCCAACTTTGTCCGACGCGATTATTGCGAAAGCTTGCGGTGCCCGCGGCTCGACGGGGCGCATCGGCGATGGATGGACTTTGAGCGCCATCGATTGCGCCTTGCTCGAGCAGCTGTTGGCGCCGCTTGGGGAAGTTATTGGCGAAGCCCTGAAACTGCAAACCATCGAAACTGACGTACCTTATGTCTGCAGTCTGTTATCAGCGACCGAGATCGCAATCGGAGACTTTGCGGTTGAGGCACCCGGCCTGCACACAGAGCTCGCGATTATTCAATCCAGCCTGCCGACCGAGGCGCAATCCAAAACAGAAGAGCAAACCGCGCCTGTTCCGGTCACAGCGGTGCTGACAGCCCGTCTAGCAAGCCTGACAGTGCCTCTGAGCCGGATTACGGAACTGAAGGCAGGCGCGACATTGCTGCTGGGACTGCCAGCTGATCAACCTGTTGAACTGCTCTCAGGTGGCCGCGATGGTCAGCTGGCTTTTGAAGGCCGGATGGGGCGCAAGAGCAACAAGGTCGCGGTGAAGATCACCAAACGCTCGCGGACGCTCGACACATAATTTGCGAGCGTCCGAGGACGTTTTTTTTCAATCAGCCAATATTGCCATGCTTGGCGATATGCTCATCCACTGCTTTTATGGCATCGTCGGCTTTGTTCCCGGCGCTGCGCAGTTCAGCCTCACGCTGCGCCCAAAGACGCTTTTGATAATTGGTCGAGATGATGTCGGTGACGATCAGGACGCCAACAACAAGATAGAAGCTGGACTTGCTCATCGCATCGATCGGGAAGCCGAACAGTTTCAAGTGTGCCAGGTGGGCCCCTTCGGTGATCAGCAACACGCCGACCAAGAACAGAATGAACAGGCCGAGCACTTCATACATGCGGTTCCGTTTCAGGAAGTCGGCGACATAGTCGGCGAGCAGGATCATCACGACCCCTGATGAGAGAATGGCAATCGCCATGATCCAAACCTGATAATCCTTGCCCGGCTCACACCCAACGGCGCCGGCAACCGGATTTGCGATCAGGTCGGCTTTACATTGAACCACCGAGCCAGTGAACGTGCTGATCACGTCGCCAGATGCATTGACCACATTGGCAACTTCAACATTTGCGATCGCCATGGCTGACAGGATCGAGTCAAACGAGAAAACCAGGTTCATCGCAACGATCATAACAATCGCTTGCATGACTGATTTCCCGGCCGAGCCCTCTGTGTGCTCAATATGGTCGACGGCAAGCAAGTGATGGATCTCTTTGATCGCGGTGTAGATGATGAAGCCGCCGCCGGCCAAAGTGACCAGGGCTTGCATTGTAAACTCGCCTTCGATGAAGCCTTTCGCACCAATCTCGAACAAGGGTTCGGCCAGGAGCGCGAACACGTTGACGATGATGATCAGCAAGACGATTCGCAGGACCACGGCGAGCCCGATGCCCCAGCGCCGCACCATAGGCGCTTTTTCAGGGCCAACGCGCTGCGATTCAATTGAGATATAAAGCAAATTGTCGAAGCCGAGGACGGCTTGCAACAAGAGCAACATAAGCAGCGTAAACAGGCCGCTGACGGAAAACACTTCGGCTACCAACTCGCCCATCGTGTACCCCCTTTATAGGTGACTAGATGAGCACGAGCTTAGACTGAGTCCGTCATGTGAAAAGAGGTCCTGAACGGGGCAGGACCTCTTGGAATGAGGGAGTGCAAGCTGGGGCCTAGCTCAGCATTCCATTCATACGGGCTTTGATCACGTCTTCTGCCTCGGCAACGATGCGATCAATCAGGTCTTTGACGGTTGGAATATCGTCAATCAAACCTTGAACCTGACCGGCTGACCAGATGCCATCATCTGTATCGCCTAGTTCCATCGCTTTACGACCGCGGACGCCGGCGACAAGATGTTGGACATCTTCAAACTTCGCCCCGCCTTTGCGTTCAATTTCAACGACTTCAGAGCTGACCGCGTTCTTCATCACGCGCGCTGTATTGTGCAACGTGCGAAAGATGAGTTTGGTGTCGCGCTCATCATTCTCGACCATTTGGCGTTTGAAATTCTCGTGGATGGGCGCTTCCTGAGTCACGCAAAAACGGGTTCCCATATTGATTCCATCCGCCCCAAGCGCGAGCGCGGCAGCAAGGCCTCGACCATCGCCGAACCCGCCAGAGGCGAGCATTGGGACTGAAACCTTGTTGGCTGCCGCTGGGATCAAGATCAGGCCAGGGATGTCATCCTCGCCTGGGTGACCCGCACACTCAAATCCATCAATTGAAATGGCATCCGCTCCCATCCGCTCTGCAGAGAGTGCATGGCGCACGGCGGTGCACTTATGGATGATCTTGATGTCGTGCTGTTTGAAGTGATCGATATGCTCCTGCGGTTTATAACCCGCTGTCTCCACCACTTTGATGCCACCTTCGATAATCGCTTGGCGATACTCTGCATAAGGCGGTGGCTTGATCGCGGGCAAGATGGTCAGGTTCACGCCGAAGGGTTTGTCCGTCATTTCTTTGGTGCGTGCGATCTCTTTCGCGAGGTCTTCCGGCGTCGGTTGGGTCAGGGCGGTTAGAAAGCCAAGTCCACCCGCATTGGCCACAGGGGCGACCATTTCGGCATAGCCAACCCATTGCATGCCGCCCTGGACAATTGGGTGCTCGACCCCAAACGCTTCTGTGAACCGTGTTTTGATCGCCATGACAGCGCCCTCCTGATGTTTTGTGGCGGTATCGCCAAGTCGCTAGAGCGACTTGACGATATCCTCGACCATCTTCTTCGCGTCCGACAGCAACATCATTGTGTTGTCGCGGAAGAACAGCTCGTTCTGGATGCCAGCATAGCCGGACCCCATAGAGCGTTTGATGAATAGAACTGTCCCAGCATTTTCGACGTCGAGCACCGGCATGCCATAGATTGGCGATGTCTTGTCCGTCTTCGCAGCTGGGTTGGTCACGTCATTCGCACCGATGACGAAAGCCACTTCAGAGTTCCGGAAATCGGAGTTGATGTCTTCCAACTCAAACACTTCGTCGTAGGGCACTTGGGCTTCGGCGAGCAAAACGTTCATGTGGCCTGGCATCCGTCCGGCAACCGGGTGGATCGCGTAGGAAACTTCAACGCCTTCTTCCTTAAGCTTGTCGCACATCTCTTTCAGAGCGTGTTGGGCCTGCGCCACCGCCATGCCGTAGCCAGGAACGATGATCACTTTCGAAGCGTTCTTCATGATGAAGGCCGCGTCTTCAGCAGATCCACGCTTGAACGGACGCTCTTCTTGGCCGCCCGCAGCCGCCGCAGCATCGTCGCCGCCAAAGCCGCCTAGGATGACCGAGATGAAGCTCCGGTTCATGCCTTTACACATGATGTAGGACAGGATCGCACCAGACGAGCCAACCAGCGCGCCAGTGATGATCAATGCAAAGTTGCCAAGCGTGAAGCCGAGCGCCGCAGCCGCCCATCCAGAGTAGGAGTTCAGCATCGACACAACCACCGGCATATCCGCGCCGCCAATTGGGATGATCAGCGTGATACCGAGAACCAGGGCCAGGACAGTTAGGCCCCAGAAGGCCCAAGTTGCGCTACCGCCGCTGATGACGAGCACGACGATCAGGCCAACAATACCCGCCCCGATCAGGATGTTCAGCAGGTGCCGGGCAGGCAGCAGGATTGGTGCGCCGGACATATTGCCGTTCAGCTTGGCAAACGCGATCACGGAGCCGGTAAAGGTCAGCGCACCAATAGCAGAGCCGAGTGCGAGTTCGATCAGAGACGCCGTCGCAAGGTTGCCAACGCTTCCGATCCCGAAGCTCACCGGCGCATACAGCGCAGCCGCAGCCACGAGCACAGCGGCGAGACCAACCAGCGAGTGAAAGGCCGCCACAAGCTGTGGCATGTCGGTCATTGGGATCTTGCGCGCGATATAGGCGCCAATCCCGCCGCCGACGATGGCGCCGGCTGCCAAGATGCCCCAAGTGGTCGCATCCAGTGCGTTCCAGAATAGAGCGAGCGTTGTGCCCACCGCGATCGTCATACCGATCATACCATTGCGGTTACCAGCACGGCTGGTGGCAGGGCTAGAAAGGCCGCGGAGGGCCAGGATGAATAGGATACCCGATGCAAGATAGAGCAGGGGTGCCCAGGTCGATTGGAACTGTTCCATCGGACTAGTCTCCCTTCTTCTTGTACATTGCCAGCATGCGCTGGGTGACGAGGAATCCGCCGAAAATGTTGACGCTGGCGAGCGCCACACCGACGCCGCCTAGAGCCTTGGCGATCCAGCCGCCTTCGACCGCGCCAGAGGCGGTGGCGGCAACAATCGCGCCGACGATGATCACAGACGAAATCGCGTTTGTCACAGCCATGAGCGGCGTGTGCAGAGCCGGGGTCACAGACCAGACCACATAATACCCGACAAAGCAGGCCATCGCGAAGATCGCTGCGAGATAGACAGTCGGGCTGATTGTGCTGGTTTCAGCAGCATAGGCGGGCAGGGCCATCGCACCTGCCATCGCGCCCAGAATTAGGGCTTTTCTCATGAGGAGATCCTCTCATTCACGGTTTGACCGCCGCGCGTCAGCAGCATTGCGGTGACGATTTCATCGTCGGTCTCAAGATTGAGGGCGCCATCTTCGGCTGTGATCAGCGGTAAGAAAGCGATCAAATTCTTGGCGTAAAGCGAGCTCGCATCAGCCGGCAGGTGGGCTGGCAAGTTGGTGAAGCCCGCGACTTTCACACCGCCCTCATCGACCACTTCGTCCGGCTGGGACAGCGGGCAATTGCCGCCCTGGCTAACCGCCATGTCGACAATGACTGAACCCGGGCGCATGGTTTTGACCATGTCTTCACTGACCAGGACCGGCGCGGGCCGTCCGGGGATCAGCGCCGTGGTCACGACAATGTCCTGTTTGGCGATATGCGAGGCAACCAGTTCGGCTTGTTTCTTCTGATACTCGTCAGACATCTGCTTGGCGTAGCCGCCAGCGGTCTCAGCAGCCTTGAACTCTTCATCCTCTACCGCGATGAATTTTGCGCCCAGTGAGGCAACTTGTTCTTTCGCAGCAGGGCGAACATCGGTGGCCGTGACGACTGCGCCGAGGCGGCGGGCCGTGGCGATGGCCTGCAGGCCGGCAACACCGGCACCCATGACGAAGACTTTCGCGGGCGCAACCGTGCCCGCTGCGGTCATCATCATCGGCATGGCGCGGCCATAGAGCGTCGCGCCTTCGATTACAGCGCGATAGCCCGCGAGATTGGACTGAGAGGATAGGGCATCCATGCTCTGAGCGCGCGTGATCCGCGGCGTAAACTCCATCGCCAAAGTGGTAATCGACTTTGCGTTAAAGGCCGCGGCGTCGAACTTGAACGGATCAAGCAGGCCAATCACGGTGATGCCTTCCGGGAGCTTGCTGGCATCCGGTGTGCGAACACACAGGACGACATCCGCGCCTTTCAGTACCGTGGCAGGTGTTTTGGCGACTTTTGCGCCAGCTTCGGTATAGGCCTCATCCGTATAGCCAGCGGCGACACCAGCGCCGGCTGCCACCGACACTTCATGACCGAGGCCGACATACTTTTTGACCGTTTCGGGTGTGGCCGCAACGCGAGCGTCGCCAGCGGCCACTTCTTTTAAGACAGCTAGTTTCATAATGATCCATTAGGGCATGATCTTGCGGCAGTGCAACAAAAAAACCTAAACGATGGAATCAGCTTTCCAAAACGCTTCCTCTACGGGAATAGTTTTGCCGATCACGTTTGCGCGAGAATCCAGGCCTCAATATTCTCCTCTAGGATTTGCAGGGGCACGGGACCGTCCCTAAGGACAACATCGTGGAAGTCGCGGATATCAAAAGCGTCACCAAGGCGTTCGCGTGCGTTTTCTCGCAGCTCAAGGATTTTCAGCATGCCGATTTTATACGCGGTCGCCTGGCCAGGCATCACGATATAGCGCTCAATCGCCTTGCGGCAGTCGCCCTCTGGGTTGGGTGTATTGGTGAGTAGGTAATCAATCGCCTGTTCGCGGGTCCAGCGATTCTCATGTAGACCGGTATCGACGACCAAACGCGCGGCGCGCCAAAGCTCCATCGCGAGGCGTCCGAAATCGGAGTAGGGATCTTCATAAAAGCCCATTTCCTTCGGAAGAAACTCGGAATAGAGGCCCCAACCCTCTGTATAGGCGGTGAAGCCGCCATATTTGCGGAATTTCGGAATACCGGTCAGCTCTTGCGATATTGCCAGCTGCATGTGGTGGCCGGGAATGCCCTCATGATAAGCCAGTGCCTCCATTTGATAGAGCGGCATATCCTGCATCCGATAGAGGTTTGCGTAATAGACGCCGGGACGAGAGCCATCTGGCGCAGGGCGTTGATAGAAGGCTTTGCCAGCGGCCTTTTCGCGGAACGCTTCAACGGCGCGAACTTCCATTTCGGCTTTTGGGAATGTATTGAACACACTCGGCAAGGCTTCGCGCATTGTATCAATCATTGCCGTCGCTTCAGCGAGATATTCAGCTTTGCCTTCATCCGTGTTTGGTTTGAAGAATTGCGGGTCTGTCCGCGTAAAGTCGAAGAATTCTTGCAGAGTGCCGTCAAACTCGACCTGCGCCATGATCGCGCGCATCTCGCCATGGATCCTGTCGACTTCTGCCAGACCGAGCTCGTGAATTTCATCAGAGCTCATATCTGTCGTGGTCATCAGTGAAAGGCGGTCATGGTAATAGTCCGCACCGTTTTCGTGTTTCCACGCGCCATCATCGGCGGTGGCATTGGCTTTGTCGTCAGAGACCCATTGGATCAGCTCGGCATAGGTCGGGTAGACATGATCCAAAAGCGCACCGCGCGCCTGGAAGTCTAACTCGTCGGCTTCGTCTTGGGTGATCGTTCCATTGGTGACCAGTGCGTTGATCTTGCCCTTGAAGTCCGCATAGAGCGGAGAGGGTTCATCTGGGCCGACGCCTTCGAATGGATATCCGGTGATCACATTGCCGGAGCCCTCAATCACGAAATCATAGACAAAGAGCGGCGGACGGATGCCGCGCTCGGCAGAGCTTTTGGCATTGGCCAAGTGCTGTCCGAGATAAGTCGAGATGCCTTGCAAGCGGGAGATATAGGCTTCCGCATCAGACTTGCTGGTGACTTTGTGCTGCCCGATCAGAAAAGACGCGATACCGGCATGTGCGCCGCGCATTTGGCTGAATGTGTAATCGTAGCCGCGCCACTTATTGGCAATTTCATCGCGTTCTAAATCATACTCGGCCAGGCGGAACGAAAGTTTGCCCTGATCGGTCAGGTTTGCTGGATCAAACTGCTCGCGCATTTCAGCGACGTTGGCGCGTAAAATGTCCATCTCGGCATCGCGCGCGGCCTCGCTGACATCGTTCCATTTGTCATAATTCTCACGGCTTCCAAGGAAGGTCGCGCTCATCGGGTTGCGGGAGATCGCTTCATTGAACTTGGTTTCAAACCAGGCATTCAGCCGTTCGGTCTCTGCCTCTTTTCCGGCGTCGAGGTCTGCAACGGTTTGCGTGCTTGAGGCGTCGGAGGCGCTGCTGTCTGGGGTCGGAGACGGCGCCCCGCAGGCGGCCAAGCTGGCGGCTAAAATGAGGGATGAAACTGAAGGAGCGATACGCATGGTGATCCTTTCGAGACCTGTAATAAAACCTGTATAAATGGTCATGTAAGATTAACCAGCCTTCTCCTTTGGTTAACCATTTCGAGTGCAAAAGGATAAGATGGGGCGGGACACATGTGTTCTCGCATGACGACCTGCTGTAAGTAGGCACGAATCATCAGACTGTATAAGGTCTGCGTTGGAGTTAAGTATTATGGCCGGTGAAGTGCCTGAAATCCAAACTGAGACAGAGCCAAAACTGACGCGTCAGTTGGATTGGCTGCAAATGGGATTTTGGCTGTGCATCCTGCTCGCCATTGGCGCGTCGAGCGCCAGCTTGGCGTGGCCGAATGCCGGCGGTCCAACCGGACTTATTCTTCTGATTTCAATGGCTGCAGGCGGCATGGTCTTCCTGCTTTGGATCTTGCGCGGCGCTGGACGACGCATGGGTTTGTTCCCGGAGCGCGGCGCGATGGCCGATGCTATGCAGCCGGTTACGCCGCGTTTTTCCTGGATTGATGCGCTCGACGAAGCTGCCTTGGTTTGTGATCGCGGCGGCGCGCCAGTTGCTGCCAATGAAGCTTATACCGAACTCACGCAGATGGCTTTGATGGGGCAATCTGATGCGATGGGGCCGGTCTCGGTTGATCGTATATTTAGTGCCGCCCCCGGACTTGCAGCGCCAATTTTCCGACTTTCAAAAGCGGCAAAGGCGGGTGAGACCCGCCGCGAAACTTTGCCCGCAATGACTTTGGGCACAGAAGCCTTGCCGGTTCAGTATGAGGCCTCTGTCTCACCCTTGAAGGGCGAACGCGTGATCTGGCGCCTTCGACGGATTACGGGCTCTGAGCATGTCACTGGGGCCGCGGATATGCGCGCGCTTTACGTTGAAGATGCGCCAATGGGTTTTTTCTCATCTGGGCCAGACGGAACGATTTCGTACGCCAATGCTTGGCTGCGCGAGAGTTTAGGCTTGTCTGAGAGCGCTAAGAATATACGTCTTGATGATATTATGCGCCCAGAGTTTGTGAAACTGCTGCGCCGCGACCGAAAATCTGGAGTCCCTGGCCGCGCTGATATCATGATCCGGTCCCGCGATGGGGTCGAAATGCCAGTGCAAACAATCACGACGTGGCATGGCAAGGGCGCAGATGCGACCGGCCGGACCATCGTGTTGGCGAACTCTCAGAACTTGCTGGAAGGCGAAAGCCGTATGCTGGCCGCGTCCGCGAGCCGGCCGCCACGCCCCGACGGCGACCCTATGTTTGATGATGCGCCGTTTGGGGCTGCACGTCTTGAAGGACAGTCGCTCGAAGGCGCGATCATTACAGACAGTAACCGCGCTCTGATGGGCCTGGCCGGCGGCGGGGCATCGCCAGGCACACGTTTTATCGACCTGTTTGTCGCTGAAGAAGGCGAAAACAAACTTCGCGAGCATTTGCTCGACTCAATCGACAAACCTGTCGGGCTGCGCCTCGCGGATGAGGATCAGAAGCACGTCAATGTGTTCGTTACCTTGGATGGCCGAGGCCAACCCGCGGTCGCCTATGTGATCGATATGAGCGAGCAGAAAGAGCTCGAACTTCGCCTCGCGCAAGGTGAGAAAATGCAAGCCATCGGTAAGCTGGCGGGCGGTGTCGCACATGATTTCAACAATGTGCTGACCGGGATTATGCTCAACAATGATGAGCTGCTGACCAAACACCCGGTTGGCGATCCATCATTTGATCACGTGAAAAAGATCCACGAGTTTTCGGTGCGCGCGAAAGATCTCGTGCAGATGCTGCTCGCTTATGCGCGCCAGCAGACTTTCCGACGCGAAGTGTTCGAACCCGGCGATTTCTTATCCGAGTTCGCCATTCTGCTCGGCCAGCTCTTGGATGAGCGGATTGACTTCAATGTCGTCCATGGCCGCGACCTGCCGATGATCAAGGCCGATCGCAACCAACTCGAAACAGCGATTATCAACCTGGCTACGAATGCGCGTGACGCACTGCTCATGGATGGCGGCAAAGGCGGCAAGCTGACGATCCGAACCTCGCGCGCGACTGAAAAAGACGCGCATGAACGCGGGTTCCGTTATGTCGAGCAGGGGGAGTATCTTTTGATCGAGGTCGAAGATACCGGGCACGGCATCGCGCCAGAAAACCTCGCCAACATCTTCAATCCCTTCTTCACGACCAAACCAAAAGGTCTTGGCACCGGCTTGGGGCTGTCGACGGTTTATGGGATTATCAAACAGTCTGAGGGCTATATTTGCCCGATCAGTGATGTCGGCAAAGGCACGACCTTCCAAATCTATCTGCCGGCGCTCAAAGCCGATGAGATTCCAGCTGTGGAAGTTCTGGAGCAAGCGCCTGTCGATGCGGTTTCGGTGCCGGTCGATATTTCCGGACGCGGCCGAATTCTATTGGTAGAAGACGAAGATGGGGTGCGCTCTATCGCGGCGTCTCAATTGAAGTCTCGCGGTTATGACGTTGAAGAAGCCTGCGATGGCGAAGAGGCGATGGAGATCCTTGAAGATAACCCAGGTGGATTCGATCTCGTCGTGTCGGACGTTGTCATGCCGGGTATGGATGGCCCAACGCTGATCAAAGAAGCGAAAGAGCTTCTCGGGAACGCGAAAGTCCTGTTCATGTCAGGCTATGCTGAACGCGATGTGGCAGCCAAGCTCGATGGCGACCAGGAGGTTGCCTTTATGGCCAAACCATTCACCGTGAAGCAACTTGCTGAGCGGGTGAAAGCAGAGCTCGTCGCGCGTGCGAAAGAAGCGGCTTAAACGGCGCGACCTCTATTCGTCATTATTGGCAACAAGCCGCAAATGGGTTGGCTGACGCTCAATGCTTGGTGGATAAATCGCCGTCACGCGGTGACGCCAGACAGGACGTCCCTGTAGGACCGGTGCAGGTTGCAGGATCTGATACAAACCAAGCAGGCGATTCTGATTACCCGTTTTGCGCGGTGATGGCAGCGGGGCAAACGTCAGCTCAATATCCACTTGCGTGCCGGTCAGCGTTTCACCATTGGCGTGAAGAATGCCCGGTTTGCGGCTTTCTCTAACCGAAGAAATGAGTGACTGAACCATGGCGCGGTCATGCCCGGTCCAGAAGGCCAGACAATCATGCTCACCAAGGTCGCGTCCGAGAAGTGTCCCAAGTTGATTGCCGGCATTGCGGAACAACCATCGTCCTTCTTCAGACTCTTCGATCACGAACAGACACTCTAACAGATCAGGATGGTCACTGGCCCGTACGCTGCTGCTTGTCTCCTGAGGCGTCCGATGCATGCGCTCCCATGCTGAAAGCAGAGTGACGGTATTCGGATGGTGTTCTGTTCTTATCATTCTTGCGGTCTCTCTCAGCGATGCTTCTCTTCATCGCGTGGCTTCGGGTATGAGACCTCTGCCGCAATGTTTGCGCCAGTTCGCAGCTCGCTCATTGCGCGAAAGTCGGTTCATTTTGGGGCTGGGTTCGCCGCATTGGGGAAATTCGGCATGGAACCTGCTTCCTACTAGGCGAACTGTTCGGGAGTAATCGAATGACCGTTTCAACACGGAACACCCTACTCGCTGGTGCGGGCGTCTTATCAGTCGCAATTCTAAGCGGATTTGCTTATGCGGGCGGCGGCTCAGGGGGCGGCAAGGGGCCAGTTGTGCCAGGGGCGCACATGGGCGGCTCTAATGGTGGCCATTGTTGTAAAGGACCGAAAGGTCCTCGCGTGCACGTGCCCGGCGTACATGTTTCAGGCCCGAACGTGATGATCCACGGCTCGAACGTCTCTGTTCATCAGGGCAGCATCATGACGAGCACGCAAAGCTTTCTCAGCACCAGCGTTGTCTCAGGTGGCGAGAGCAGTGTTGTTGTCGGTGGCGGCGGCGGTTACTTCGCTGCGCAAGGTGTTGCGCCGAGTGCAATCGGTGCGCTGAATGTCGAAGGCGCTGAAGAGACCTATTATGAAACGGTGACCGAACAGGTGCCGACCACAGAGGAATTCTGTGAAGAGAAAATTTCAATCCAAACTGTTGTACGTCCGGTGCAAGCGGTGTGTCTCGACGATCAAGGCGTTCCGCATCCAGCCTCTCGTGTCGATGCGAGCGAGCATGTTCCGGCATCTTATAAAGGCGAATTGTTCCGCTGTATGGCTGGAACCAGTATGCAAGTGACGCTTGGAAGTGCCGAAAACGGACGCGCCAGTTTTGCGCATGGTGAAACCTTTGCCTGTCGCAAAGGCGAGGCCTTGGTCCACAAGCATGGCGGAGACTTGGCCTGTGCGCCTCAAACGCCGCAGCGTGATTGCAATGAGCGGTCTTTGCTGCGCCGTCATGGCCCGGGAATCAAACTGGTGACCGCACGCGTTCAGCAAAAAGCTTGTATCCCAAGCACACGGACCGTGATGAAGTCGGTTGAGCGTCAGGTCGAACGCACACGTCAAACGAAAGCCCAGGCGATGGTGTTTGATGGCGGCGTGGGCCAAGGCGTCAACTAAAGACGACCCTGATCAATTTTGCTTGATTGCAGGCTCCCCAAATGGGTGAGCCTGCAACAACTGTTGCGCGAATACCGCGCTGTCTCGTGTTCCTGACAATTCTGTAAATCTGGCCTTGTCAGAGGAGCGGTTTCAACTACTCCTCCCTAAGAATCCTCCGCCAAGAGAGGACCCCCAGAAACATGAATTTCCATAATTTGTCGGGAGACGTGAGATGAAAAGATCAACACGATCTAATTTTGGCTTGAAGGCCGCATTGTCATTTAGTGTAGGCCTTACCGCGCTGGTTGCTGCCAGCGGCCTCAGCGCGATGGCGCAAGAAGACGGTGAAGAAGATGCAAAGCGTCTCAACACTGTTACGATTACCGCGACCAAGCGTGAGCAAACGTTGCAGGATGTTCCGGTTGCGGTTTCCGTGATCGATGAAAGCGTCATCGAAAAAGCCGAAATCCTTGATCTGAACGATCTCCAGTCGGTTGTTCCATCTCTGGGGTTCCGGACATTCCAGAACTCTGCGAACGCGAACTTCACAATTCGTGGCTTCGGTAACGGCGCGAACAATATCGGTATCGAGCCATCTGTCGGTATCTTCATTGACGGCGTCTACCGTTCACGCGCTGCCGCTTCGATTGGCGACCTTCCAAACATTGAGCGCGTCGAGGTCCTTCGCGGCCCACAATCAACTCTGTTTGGTAAGAACGCATCTGCGGGTGTTGTCTCGGTTGTGACCAGCAAGCCTCAGTATGAGCTGGGCGGAAACATCGAAGCAAGTTTCGGTAACTTCAATCTTCGCCGCGCCAAGGGTTACGTCACTGGCGGGCTCACAGACAATCTCGCATTCTCGCTCGGTGGTAGCATCAACCAGCGCGACGGCGTTGCTGAAAACCTGGTCGACGGCGCTGAGCTCAACACGCGCGATCGTTGGAACATTCGCGGCGAGTTGTTGCTTGAGCCAACCGATCGTCAAGAGTGGCGCCTGATTGTCGACGCTGACGAGATCGATGAAGTTTGCTGTATCGCGTCCAACCTGGTCGAAGGCCCAACCGCGAGCATCGTTCGTCTGATTGGCGGGAATGTCGACAATGCGACCCCGTTTGAGCGCGGCATCTTCGTCAACGGCACGCCAAACAATACGCTGGAAAATCAGGGTATCTCTCTGCAAGGCGATATCGAGTTTGATGGATTTACGATCACCACGATCACAGCCTATCGCGAAACAGATGTCGTCAACAATTACGATATCGACTTCACCAGCGCCAACCTCGCAACGCTTGATGAAGCACAGCAGCTTGAGACTTTCTCTCAGGAACTGCGTGTAACCTCGAACGGCGAAGGCAATTTCGACTGGATGGTCGGCGGTTACTATTTCAACGAGTCAGCTGCGGTTCAAAACGAGCTGCTCTACGGCTCTGACTTCCGTAACTTTATTGATCTCGGTGCTGCGTTTGCCGGTGCCGCGCCTGCGGACATCCCGGGCATCATTGGTGCCTTCCAAGCTGGTGTTCTGCCAAGCCCACTCGGCGGTCTTGAAGCAGGTCTCGGCATTCCAAGCGGTACACTCGCGGGCGCTGGACAAGGCAATATTGAAAACTTCACGCAAGACGATGAAGCGATCTCTATTTTCGGGACCCTTGATTGGTATCTCACAGATCGCCTGACGGCGACTGTTGGCCTGAACTATACCGACACTGAAAAAGACGCGACGCTGAACATTCAAAGCCTCGACGTCCTGTCTTCACTTGACCTGACCCAAATCGGATATGCGCTCGTCGTTGACGGCATTCTGGGGGCGAACGGTGTTGATACATCTGATCCAGCATCAATCGGTGCTTTCATCGGTGGCAACCCGGCGATCTATCAAGGCATCCAGCAGCAAGCGCTGGCGATCGCAAGTAACTATGATCCAAGCACGCCTGCTGCGACCCAAAACCCGCTGGCCGGTCTTCAGCCTTTGCAGTTCCAGCCGCCATTCGTGAACTTCCCGAACGCGGTTGAGGATGGAACGATTACCGCAGACGACCTGACTTACTCTTTGCGTCTGGCATATGATCTTACCGAGAACATCAATGTTTACGGTTCATATGCGACGGGCTTCAAGTCGAACTCGTTCAACATTTCACGTGACAGCCGTCCGTTCGCGGCCGACTTCACACCATCGATCAATGCAGCGAACCAAGCGGTTGGTACGGTTGTCGACCCGTTCACCGGCCAAGTTCTGCGGACGGCGCCATCTTCGCCATTGCAGGATGCCGGTCTGGCACAGCCGAACTTGATCACCGGGACACGTTTCGCCGAGCCAGAAGAAGCAAAAGTCTTCGAAATCGGTCTGAAAGGTGCTTGGGACAATTTCGCCCTGAACGTTGCGCTGTTCGAACAGACCATCGAGAACTTCCAGTCGAACATCTTTAACGGCACCGGCTTTACGCTCGACAATGCGGCTGAGCAATCTGCCACAGGTCTCGAACTGGACGCGTCTTGGAGCCCAACGGCTAACCTGACGCTCTCATTCGCAGGAACCTTCCTGGACCCTGTCTATGACGAGTTCATCGACTTTAACGGCAATGACCTGTCAGGAACCAATGTGTCAGGCGTGTCTGATGTCATCACATCGACTTCTGTGCTGTACGAATTTGGTGTGCTCGAGACCAGCTGGGACGGTTTCTTCCGTGCCGACTGGCAGTATGAAGCCGATACTGACTTTGGTGACGGCGGCATCACCGCACCGATCAATGCGGCACTCGAAGATCTCTATGATCGTGAAGTGAACAATGTGAACGCGTCGCTTGGTTTCACTTCAGCGAGCGGCCTCGGCATCACGCTTTGGGGTCGTAATGTCTTCGACCACGAGTACATCACGACCGCTTTCCCAGGCGTTGCGCAGGCCGGAACCTGGACTGGTTACCCAAGCCAGCCACGGACTTATGGCGTGACCGTTCGGAAAGTCTTCTAAGCCTGGCTTAGATACATCAAAATTGGAGAAGCCCTGCCAATCTGGCGGGGCTTTTTCTATACTTTGCGCTGGGCCAGGAGCGCTGACGCAATGAACATGACAAGTTCGAAGCCGGCAAAGTACCAGTTCGAGGCCATGGCCGTGTCGCCATAAAAATACGAAGCGCCGCGACCTAAAACATACCCGCCCATATAGGCTGCCACGAAGCATAAAGCGGCAAATTCGAAGCGTTGGCGAAGTCCGCCGACGAGGCACAGAATGGCGGCCCCAAGGCTGACGCCGCCATAGATGCCGCGCATTTCGAAAATGCCAGAAACCCCTTCGGCTGAAACGCCAAGGCGCGACGTCATCCCAGCAGGATCCGTGATCGACCAGAGGCCAAAAGCGCAGAACATCAGGGCGGTAAATAGGAGAAAAGATCGTGTCAGCATGAGCGAGGAAATAGGCCGCTCATCAAACTTGTCGAATTGATCGCGTTTCGAGACGCCGAGCCCTTGTTTTCTACACAGAGCTGCGGGAGAAGACCTTCATACCGCGCGTCGTCGATGACGATGAGTTTTGTAGAATAAAAGGATCCCCCCATGCCATTCGACACCCCACGCCATGATTGGACGAAAGCCGAAATCACGGCGATCTACGAGCAGTCTTTAGATGCCTTGGTGGGACGGGCACTGGAAGTGAAACGCGTGAATTGGCCAGATGGCGCGTTGCAAAAGTCGCAATTGCTGTCGATCAAGACGGGTGGCTGCCCAGAAGACTGTGGCTATTGCAGCCAGTCGGCGCATTTCGACACGAATGTTGATGCCGAGAAGCTGATGCCTCTGGAAGAGGTAGTGGCGGCCGCGAAGCGGGCGAAAGCGGGCGGCGCGGACCGGTTTTGCATGGGGGCAGGGTGGCGATCTCTAAAAGACAGAGACTTGCCAAAGGTTGCGGCGATGATCTCCGCAGTAAAAGCAGAAGGACTCGAGACCTGCGTGACGCTGGGTATGCTCGAAGATGGCCAGGCCGAACAATTGAAAGAGGCCGGGCTCGATTACTACAATCACAACCTCGATACGTCCCCAGAATATTATACGACTGTGGTGACGACACGCACTTATGAGGATCGCCTGAACACACTCGCCAGGGCGCGCGAGGCCGGGGTGAAACTCTGTGTCGGCGGGATCCTCGGCATGGGAGAAGGGCGCGCTGATCGGATTGGTCTTATTCATGAGCTCTCCAAGCTGACACCGCATCCGGAAAGTGTGCCGATCAATATGCTCGTTCCGATCAAAGGGACGCCGCTTGGCGAAAGTCCCGCCGTCAGCGTTACTGAAATGGCGCGCGCGATTGCCACGTGCCGGATCGTTTTTCCGAAGAGTTGGGTTCGTTTGTCGGCTGGACGTGAAGGTATGACCGAAGGGGAGCAGGCGCTTCTTCTGCTGGCCGGCGCCAATTCGATCTTTGTCGGCGATCGTTTGCTGACCACGGATAATCCTGGTGAGGACCGTGATCAGGCTTTACTTGATGCTGTGGGGTTTGAAGCTGCCGGACATGAGGTTATGGAGCGTAGCCACAAGAAGACACTGATCGACGCGAGATAGGACGATAATGATGAC
>JALUWJ010000322.1 GCA_027019605.1 Henriciella sp.
ATGCGTTGGTCAACGCCGTTGCGGTATTGATTATCGCCTGCCCCTGCGCCCTTGGACTGGCAACGCCGATGTCGATCATGGTCGGCACGGGCAAAGGGGCGCAGAACGGTATTCTCATCAAGAACGCCGAAGCGCTTGAGACCTTTGAGACCGTGAACACCATCGTTGTGGACAAGACGGGTACGCTAACCGAGGGTCGGCCAAAACTTGTCTCTGTGCTGCCAACAGGCGGTATTTCCAAAGACGAATTCCTGAAAATTGTCGCATCGCTTGAAGTGGCCAGTGAGCATCCGCTGGCAGACGCGATTGTTCGCGGAGCTGAAGACCATGGTGTGACGCTCAGTGACGTAGCCGATTTCACATCGGTTACCGGCAAGGGTGTCGCGGGAACGGTGGATGGTCGTGCGGTTTCGATCGGCAACAAGGCAATGATGGCCAGCCTGTTTGACGTTGACCCATCCTGGATCGAGGAGGCGGAAACCTATCGCCGCCAAGGCCAGACGGTCATGTACGTGAGTATTGATGGGTCGCCTGCCGGTCTTGTCGGCGTCGCAGACCCGATCAAGGAGACGACACCGCAAGCCTTGGAAGCGCTGCATGCAGCGGGCCTTCGCATCATCATGCTGACCGGCGACAGCGAAGCGACGGCGCATGCTATCGGCAGCCAGCTTGGGATTGACGAGATCCATGCGGATGTCTTGCCGGAAGACAAGAACCGTATCGTGCGTGAATTGCAGGAGGCGGGCGCCATTGTGGGCATGGCGGGCGATGGCATCAATGATGCGCCGGCACTTGCCCAGGCCGATGTCGGTATCGCAATGGGGACAGGCACCGATGTCGCGATGGAAAGTGCAGGCATCACCCTGGTCAAGGGCGACTTGCTTGGCCTTGAGAAAGCCTTCTCGCTGAGCCGGGCGACCATGCGCAACATCCGGCAGAACTTGTTCTTCGCCTTTATCTACAATGCGCTCGGCGTGCCTGTGGCTGCAGGTGTCTTGTATCCATGGTTCGGCCTTTTGCTGAGCCCGATGATTGCGGCGGCTGCCATGAGCCTGAGTTCAGTTTCTGTCATTGGCAACGCACTGCGTCTGCGGACCGCAAAGCTGTAGGTCCGACACATGATATGCGCACGGGACATATTCACGCCTGCGCCGCTTCAATCGTCGCTGATTGTGCTTTTGCCGGATTTGACTGACGGCGCTCGCTTGGAACGCGTTGACGCCGTCGATCACTGCGCCACACCTCAAGGTCTTATCGATACCTATGTGGCGCGTGCCTGAGTGAACCCTGACCGGGCAGGCAGATGAAAGGAGAATAGCGGCCCGAACGCGAGAGACTTTCAAAAAAGGAGAAAGATAAATGACAGACGCACATACTGTTCGCATCCCGACCATTCCCACGGTCGGCCACGCTTTGTCAGTGTTTTTGTTGCTGACCTATTTGATCTGTATCGGTTTTGGACTTTTGGTTCCAGGTGAAGCCCGCATGTATGAGGCGTGGGCACCTTTGCTGCCCGGCTTTGAGTGGCTCACAGTGAGCGGTTTTGTGTTCGGAGCCATCGGTGCGTATGCCTATGGCTGGTACATCGCTTTGTTCTTCATGCCGATCTACCGCTTCTTTGAAAAACGCAGCTGATCGTTAGGCATCTCTCTCGGTGCGCACTTCCGTGACCAAGATGATCCGGGATTAGACTGGCCGCTGTTTCTATTGGAATGGCGGCCAGTCTGGCCCGCAATACCAAGACCAGCACGCCACCCAGGATACTAAAAGCGTGCGCGGGCAACATGCGCTGATAAAAACTGCAAGCCTTTAGAAGACGGCGGCAGGCATTTGACGACTAAGTTTTTGCTCTAGAGCCACCTGACAGCAAAACCCGCGGCTGATTGCGGCCGGACGCAACCGTGCATGGCATTGAGTTTTTCAGTCACCAAAGCCTTGAAGGCGTCGGTGTCGCACTTGACACAGATGCCGGTCTGCGCGGCGTTCAGCTTTGCTCCCAACATGACAGAAAGCAGATAGTCGAGATTGGCGAGACGGCCAATTTCTGAATCTTCATAAAACAAGGAATATGACGGACCCGGATCATTTGCATGCCGCGGTCTTTCGACAGCCAGCACAATGCAATTGCCGTTGTCGTCCTTTACTGCGGTTCGGCAGACATCTGAGAGCACCTCAACACACAGATCCAACTGATCCACCAAGAAGGCCTGAAAGCTTTTCTTTGGCTCCTCAAGCGCATCATAGGCGTCATACACACTTCGTCTGACCATACAATATTTTAACACAAAAATTTTGTTGTTTCCAGCATGCGCCACGTTCCTGCCTGTGCATTTCCACCCCTGCAGACGCATGTCCCAGCTGAGCGCAGACCCTTTCCAAACCGATCGTTCCGGGTGTGGGCAGGAAAGGGTCCGACTTGTCGGGGCCTTGCAGAAAGCACGGGAGGACATAATGCAGTTACACGTTCAATTCACTTTGGCAGCCATGACAGACCACGACCTGAAAGGAGTGTTGGCACGACTGTTCAACGCGCTAGCGGCCTGCCCACATGATGGTATGCATAAAACTCAACTTACAGATGCCGTGAAACGCATACGCCTGGAGCTTGGGCGCAGGACGCGGCCGGCGCCGTCCTGACTTAACGGCTTTTGCCATCGCGGGACGCGCCGTCGTGCTCAATCGATATATCCGGTACGCTGCTTGTATCCGACGGTGCTTGCGTGTGCGGATCAGCGGCCTTTCCAAAATCATAAGCGAGGTCGATGTCAGGTTCGGTTATCCGTGGATCAGCGATCTTGCCAAACATATCGCCCCGCCGTTGCACGGGCTTGGGCGGTGGCACTGGTGGCATGTGGTCGCAACCATCTCGGGATCGCATGGCACCGTGTTTCTTCTCCTGTCGCTGCAGCGCCTGTTCTTCGCGGACAAAATTGGCCTCAAGGGCGCGCCGTTCGCGATCCAGCGCTGCGCGCTCAAGATCGTGAAGCGCTTGTTGGTCGGCTTGTTTCTGCGCATCCCGTTCGGCCTGCAACACATGCTCTTGCTCATGCTGCGCGTCGCGGCGTTTGTCTTCATAGGCATGCAGTTTTGCGCGCACAAAGCTCACACCGCTGACCTTAGCCAAGAACCCCGCAAGACCCGTGGGCGTGCGCTGCGCCCGCATTTCTTCTACCAGCCTGTTTTCAGCGCTTTGGCGTTGGTCAAGCGCATCACTGTCTGAGCGTCTCTGCTCGTGCAGTTGCGCGTCGCGACGTGCTTGCTCAGCTTTCAACGCCTCCAGCTTCGCCTGCAGCGCTTTTCTCAGCTCTTGTTGGGCCTGGAGCATGATCTCGCGTTCATCATCAAGCGTTGTCTCTTGGGTGAGATCTTCGATGGCTGCGCTCGCCAGATGCAGAGCTTCTTCCACGCTCGGCAATGACTCTGGTGGAAAATCCTGCTTAAGGAATGCCTGTATGTCTTTGGCGCGCACTTGTTTGTCTTCGATCATGCGCGGTAAGGCAAAAGTGCCCCCATACCCATCCACCAACACATAGGGCCGTCGTCCTGTTGCCAGTATGTAGCCCTGGTCGGCAAGACCGGACACGAACGCGCGAGCGCCATCACTCGTGTGCCACATATCGGTAATGACGGCGCGGCGCTCCTCGGGGCTGAGACCATCTTCTTGCCGTTGTGCGGCGTCCGCCTGGCTGTGTTGCGACCAATTCTTTGTCCTGTCGTAATACCCATCTGGCAGTTTCAGGTCATGATCGGCTGCAAAGCGGCGCGTCTCGTCCATGAGTTTGTATTTGTCATGGGAGATATGGATGGCTTTTTGAGCCGCTGCATCTGTCAGTGCCCAAGCGACATGGCAGTGTTCCCGCACATGTCCTGCCCCATCGGCTTTTGTATGGAACACGACAGCACGCGGCTGACCCGCCACCCCAAAGACACCTTCGACGCGATCAATGAAATCGAAATACAGGCCGCGCTCCCAGCGACCCTGGCGCTCGTCCGGGTTAATGGACAGGCTGTAGATGTAGTTTTTCGAGCGTGTCAATGATGAGGCCTGCACCTCCCACTCAGCAAATGCGCCTGCGAGGTCGTCGGCGATGCAGCCACGTAGATCAGCAATCTCCACGGATTCATTGTCCACTGAATTGGATAAATGCCGCGCAAGATCAGCCCCGTTGCCGCGCTGCGACCCAAAGGGAATCATGACCGGCGTCCCAAGAGCTGCATCAATGCCGTGCGGATCAATCGCAGCTCTGCTTCGACACGCTCTAAGGCCTCAGGCTCGCCCTCGCGAGCTTTGATAGACCGCAGCAGATCCTTGATTTCAGCACACGCAGCGAGAAGCGTGGCGAGATGACGGCGAACGCCACCGCCAAACCCTTTCTTGCGGAATACGGCTTCGCTCAAGAATGCGTTGGTGCTGAGACCTGATGCGCGCACCCGCGCTTCAAACTCGTCGGCCAGCTTGGCGGGCGGCCGGTAGCTAATCGGGGCTGTGCGTTTGGGAGAGGTATCACTCATGTCATGTGCCATAGCCTTTTCACGCAGGGTCATTCCTCGTGGTCGGGCGATGGCCGTGCGATTGTGTTGTTAGGTTTTGAAAGGACCGCCTTTCATCGATGGGAGTTCCAAGAGGGAGAGCGAAATCTCCCCTATTGGTCGATGGTCCAGGAGAGCGACATCGTCCTGGTGCAGGTTCAGGCGGCATACGTCCTGATGCATGGGGTCCCGGGGAGAGGCATGTCGCCTCCGGGCCGTGGATGCAACGAACGGCAGCGTTGCCATCAATATCACCCGGTCGATCCGGTCGTGATGTTGATCCGATGTCCTTATCTGCCTTGCCGATTTAGGACATCAAGAGGGGGTCTGCGGGGAGATTTTTCTCTCCCCCAGCAAGGGGCGCAAAGAACGGTAGTTCCTTTGCACACCTTGTATCCTCTTTATGCTGACTATTCCTTCATTTTACCATGTCGGCGCCAAGCTTTACAAATTTACGCCCCTGAGTGGCAGCGATCCACAACTTCCAGATACCTCGACGAAACGATCCACACGAATTCTGCATCGCGAGGAATGACCTTAGTCCGGCCCACTACGCTCCTTGAAACTGCTCACGCATGTATTGAGGAGGTATGTGGAGTGTACACCCCAGAGAACGAACTCGATCTCGATCTGCGGCCGACCCAGGAGACATATGACGGGTTCCAGATGGCCTATGAGCATTTCAACTGGCAGCTCTTCAGCGGACAACTACCCAACTGCCTGATTACCCTGCAACGCAAAAGCCGCAGCTTCGGCTATTTCTCGCCCAAGCGCTTTGTACGTCAGGACGGCAAGGCCAGTCACGAGATCGCCCTCAACCCGTCCTATTTTGCGACCCGGAGCCTCGAAGAAACGCTGTCAACGTTGGTCCATGAGCAGGTCCATCTCTGGCAGGATTGTTACGCGACACCGGGGCGCTCTGGATATCACAACCGCCAATGGGCGGATAAAATGAAGGCGATCGGGCTTCATCCCTCAAGTACTGGCAGGCCTGGCGGCAAAGAGCTCGGCGACAGGATGAGTCACTACATCATCGAAGACGGCCCTTTTAAACGCGCGGCAGACGACCTAATCAAAAACGGGTTTCAGATCGAGTGGCGTGAGCCAGAGCGGCAGCGAGATGCATTGGTTGAGGTCGGAGGCAATGGCAGTAAGATTGCACCTCGCGGGTCAAGGGGTGGCAAGCGCGTGAGGTATGTGTGTCCCAAGTGCGACGAGTATGGGTATTCGGGGCACAACGCGAACATTGCGTGCGGCGAACATTTGCTCCGCCTTGAGCCTGAATAATGGAACGGCTCCCACCTAAAGGTGGGAGCCGTTGCAGTTTTAGGGTACAGTTTCAGTACTCTTCAGCCAGCATCACCGTCAGCACCCGCTAGGAGCTTTCTGGATCCTCAGGATGCGCGCTGCCCCATGTGCAGCTCGCATCGGCATAGATATCGATCTTCCAGAAGATATCGCCGACACCGGGCCAGGTGACTTTGCCAAAATCATGCTCGCCATAGGGGTCATTGTCCTCGTTGAAGGACGCAAACCGGCCGACTTCACGCCAGATAAGTGACTGATCCCGAGCCTCAAGTCCCGCGATCCCAGCGGTCATGACAAAGGTGCCGGGCACCTTTTCGGACTGGCCTAACCCATTGTCCAAAATGCGAATGCGGAAGCTGTCATTCAGCTTCCGCACACGCCGGGTTTGATCCCCCGCCATTAGAGCGTGTCTCCGTTGGCGGTTGTGTCGGGATCAGTCTTTGGCTTTGGCCGTGACCAGTTGAAGCTGTAATCCTCAGCCCCACCTGCGGTCAGCGCACCCCACAACGGGTATGTGAACGACGGATCGTCCAGCTTGACCGAGACGTAAGGCTTGCCAGTCCGTTCGGATTTGTCGTGCCATGCGGCTCCGATCTCAAAGCCAGTGGCTGTGTTGATCACCCGGAAGTCAGGCGAGCGGTCTTTGGTTTTCTCCTGCGCAGGCTCGAATACCAGGTCGGCTGCAAAGGTGAGGGTTGCGATGGTGCCTTCGAAAGCACCGGTTTCAGTTTTTTGAAAGATTCCGATTTTCATCTTCATCACTCCTTTCGTGTTGTGAGAGCCGCAATCAGCTGCGGCCCTTTCGATGGAGCGCCGTAAAAATCGTTGGTCGGGATGGGTCATTGCCGTCTGTTTCCGCGTTTCACGCGGTCAAACAGGTGAGACGGCATGCAAAGGAAATTTGCTTCGCGATGGAATGAGCCCCTTGGGGCTCACCGGAAATTTCCTTTTGACCCGCCCAGTGCGAATGATTTTAGGTTGATCCAGTTCGAATGGGACCAAAGCCTGTGCGTGGCTGGACCAAAGATTCGAAATAGGGGGTGAAGAAATGGGATTCTCTACGAACAACGACAGGTTCTCGATAAGTGCACTTTCGTTCGCCAGACATGACGGTCACCATCGGGGCCAGAGCGTAAAAACGATGACCTACGTCCGGCGTCGATAGATTCAATTGCTGTCATAGGAGAGCTTGATGGAACCACGATCAGAAACCGTCGACCTGCTGGCCGATGTGCCACGTGGCAATACGAGCCGGTACAAGCAAGATCAAAGGATGCCGGAAGCGCATTGGATGAGTCAGGAGACAATTCTCAACAGTCCGATGTTTGCCTACGACCCAAAGAACCCAAGCGGGAAAATCCTGATCGGCGCGTGTGGATCAAAGCTCATCGGTGTTGCCGATGACCGGCATATCCAGACAGTTGCCGGTACACGTGCGGGCAAGTCTGTGACAGTGATTGCAAACCTGCTGCTCTATGATGGCTCAGTCATTGCCCTGGACATGAAGGCTGAACTTGCCAACAAGACTGCAGCGCGGCGTGCAGCGATGGGGCAGGACGTTTACGTGCTTGACCCGTTCAAGCGCGCACATGGTGATGCTGCGAAGTTTCGCGCGCGGTTCAATCCGCTCGCCTCATTGAACCTTGAGAGTGACACTGTCATTGAGGATGCGCAGCAGATCGTGGATGCGCTAATCGTCTCCACGAGACAAGAGAAAGATCCGCACTGGAATGAGAGCGCAGGTGCAGCAGTCTTGGGTCTCATCCTCTATGCGCGCTTCGGACCCGGCATGCCTGATGACGACAGGCATCTTGGCACGGTGCGCCGCTTTGTCACCCGCGCACTTGAAGCCGTCATCGTGGATGGCAAGCCGCAGGACTTTGCTCTACGGCGGCAAATCATCAAGGGCGTAGGCGCACTACGAAGTGCGGGTCACGCAGATGTGGCTGATACGATTGAGGCGTCGGTGCGCGGTCTCTATGAGAAGTCGCGGGATGAACGCGCGAGTGTCATCTCGACGATGAACCGGCACACAGCGTTTCTGGAGTACCGCAACATCCGCGATGTGCTGAGCGGTAATGACTTCGACCTGCGCGATCTGAAACGCAAACCGAACGGTATGAGCGTCTATCTGTGTCTGCCGGCCACCCGCATGAATAGCTGTTCGCGCTGGTTTCGCATTCTGATCAATCAGCTGATCGTAGCAATGGAGATGGAAGAAACAGTACCCAAAGCCCCGGTACTAGCCGTTCTGGATGAATTTCCAGTCCTGGGCTTCATGCCGCAGATACAGGATGCAGCAGGGCAGATGGCATCCTTCGGCCTTAAGCTTTGGACCCTCTTACAGGATTGGTCGCAGGGACAGGCGCTCTATGGCCAACGATGGGAGAGCTTCGCCGCCAACAGTGGAGTATCGATTTTCCACGGCAATGTGGATGTCACCACGACGCAATACGTTTCAAATCGCCTGGGAAAGACGCCTGTTGTCACGACGAACCAGGGCGAGCCAAGCAGAACAGCGGTGAGCGAGGGTCAGTCAGGTCTAAACCTGTCAACTGCGCTTTATGACCTGATGATGCCCGATGAGATCGCTCGATATTTTGGCAGGGCTGACCCCCTAAAGCGCCAGTTGGTTTTGCTGGCGGGCCTTGATCCACTCATCCTGCAACTTGTTGAATACTGGAATAAGCGCGGCCCCTTCGCTGAGGTGTTCAACGAAAGGGCCAATCTGTCCTGATCTCTATCGTGCAGTGATCCGCCTAGGCCCAAGCAGGCACCAATTCCGGCGTCTTGCCATCAAGCCCGTCAAGAGCCGCAAGAATCTTCGTGGCGCGATTGAGATCTTTTTCGGTGTTGCAGAGCCGGTAGGTCATTTGGTCAGACCGGTCAAACGGCGATGCCACAGTGAAGCTGATGATGCGCTTACCGCCCTCATCAAAAACGAAGGAGCCGAACGGATAATTCGACGGCAGGTTTTTCCGGTCTTCGAGTGAGAAAATTCGGCCTTTGGTCGGACCGGCTTTGCAAAATCCATCACGGACGATGCGCTTGTGTGGACGCGCATCTCGAAGCCGCTCTCGCAAATCCGTTGTGTGGTCCTCATTGTAATGCTTGTAGATAAAGCGGAATTCCCTGACCAGAAAAGTCTCCTCTGGGGGAATGAAGTTGATTACGACCAGACTCTCAATGGTGGCCCCTTCAACTTCATGCTGCGCGATAAACATGCCGCGTAATTGGCTGGCCATCAGGCTCGCATCACCCCCGTCGAGATCGTATCTGTTAATGCGGGACAAACGCATGGCCGTGTCGACCGGCATGGTGTGGGGTGCAATCATCACTTTGAAAAGCACGCCCAGATCTCTCAGCAGAGCCGTGAGAGAGGACATACGCTCTTCACCCATCAGTGAAAAGTTGGAGCGACCGGTCTTTCTATTGTGAGAGATTTGGTGGAACCGCCGGAGCGATTCATAGGGGATGTTTTGTTCTTCCCGTTTTACCGCTCGGGGTGCCACGTTCCACTTCTCATTGAGAATTGGATCATTGTCTCGCAACATATCAAGGAACATGTGGAGGTCGGTCTTGCCACGCTCCCCATAGATCACTTCTCTGGTCACTTCCGCGACGATGCTTTTGACACCGTCTTCCCAGGATTTTTTGTTTCGTACTGGCAAAATCGCCTCCTTTGAAGGAAACGAGCTGGCACCTTCTGCGGGCGCGCCACTCAATCAGTGCAGACATTTTCTGTATGCATTGATAGATTTCACAGGCCATCTATGAATGTTTCATGACAGCACAATGAACCATTTGTATGGATCTATAAATTTGCTGTATCAGTGTATTAATTAGCTGTGTGGTGTCCACCTGCTAGGTTTCATGGTCTGCCGATACTCAAAATCTAGATCGGCACCCTCATCTAGGACGTCAGGATTGGCCATAGCCGCAAATACGGCTTTCCGAATAAACGTCGTCGGACGCATACCTGCTTCCTCAGCCGCCTTCTGGAACGCATCATAAAATGACTTCTTAAGTCTAAGCTGCTGAAATTTAAATGGTTCTTCTTTATCTGCTCTAATCAAGTGTTCGTCTTCTTTGTAGTCTTCGAAATAAATTCCTCCAATTATACTACGTAGCTTTGGCGAATATTTTCCCTGTATAGCAAGTAAAGCCATAGTGTACAAGACTCTATATATATGAGTACCTAAAACTGCCTCTAGCTTTGCTTCAGGGTGGCTGACTTCTGCAGCTTCCAGGAAGGTTTTTTCTAACAGTGCATGCGCGGACTTTTCCACTTCGCCAACACTGAGGATGTACCTGGCATCATCATTTTGACTGAGCAGCTCGAAGGCGTCACAGCAGGTATGGAAAACGCCGCGATCGATCGTAGCGCGTCGTGCAGGCCGTGATCCTGAAAGCTCGTCCTTCTCCTTCCGAGCGTTTTGCGCCTCATCGCTAATTCTGGCGGCGTTAAGGGCACAGGTTTTAGCAGAAGGGTAGGTTGGGTTGTGGCGGGCAATGCTGACAGCATATTCCGCAGATAGTTCTTTCATCGGGTTCGGTCCTCGGTGTTGGCCGTGCGGTCACAAGCAAGAATGCACTGATACCCTACGGAATCAGTGCATAGACTGAGGTGTAACACACCCCGTTCCGAGCGCAATGTGTACAGCCTGCTAGAGGCGCCATTAACCAACAATTACGCATGAGTTTGGCTTTTTTGCCACGCCCTTAACCTTTCGACTTGATGCAGATCTGCTCGAACAAGAAGTCGGCCCAGAACCGGGCTTTAGTCGGCACGCGAGGAAGCTGCCTGATGTAAACTGGCAATCTCATGTCTCCACAGATAGATGGAGGCAACTCAGATGCAGGATCGCGTTCTATCCCCCCTTGAGGGACCACCTTTCACCACTGAAACCAGCGACGAGGCCGGCAAGCCCGTAATTTCAGTTTATCCGTCAGCCGTGGGCCCCTGGACCGCCAAATGGTCCGACCGCATCGGTCTTGCGGCCGCTTTTGGGGCGATAATCGCGGCGATGGCCACATCATTTAGCGCACCTTCGTTTGGAGCTGAGCAGGCCGCAACAATCGCAGGCGCTGGACCCGCCGGTTGGTTCTTTTCACGTTATGCGTTTCGGCAGATATTCATATCTCGAGCGTCTGTAGTGTTCACTCCAGACACGATTGTACTTCGCCGACCTTTTGGCAGGGCGAAGGTGTGTAACCGCAACGTGACCCACAGCTTTGCGCGTATTCAACACGATAAGAGCGAAGCAGAAGCTTGCCGAATTCGCTGGCTCGAGACGACCTTCGGTAAAAAGTGGTTGAACCTTCCCTACAAACCGTATTGCGGTCGCTCACAGCATATTGCGCTGATCTATCTAAACCAGCGTCATGACATCATCACGGTGTGTGGTGACCGTCAGCCAGAGCAAATCCATGCTCGGCTGATGGCTGCAAGCGACATCATGGATGGTTATGCAAATCGCGGTGTTGGGCAGGTGATGAGCCCATCAGATGATTGGACGCCGCCTTCGCAGACCATCGTTGAAAGCTTTTAGGGAGCCCCGTGATGAACGACAAAAAAGGACAATGGCCATTTGAGGATGTCGCAGACCTCAGCCCGGCATTTGACCGTGTTTCCGTCCCGGCCACCGATCCCTCGCTGTCTGGAGCAAATGTGAGCGATACAGCGGCTGCGGAAATCGACAACCGCAATTCTCAAGACCACGCCCTTGAGGCTCACGACCAACGCTGGCGGGTGGAGCGGAACAAGCTGGCTCACGGCCCAGCGTTGGACCTCGAGCCCCCCGGCATCTACAGCGATCCGCGCAGCTTACAGGATGAATATGCTGCCCGCCGTGGGCAATGGGAGGCTGAAGCGCAATCTATCCGTGACGGCTTTGAAGAAGCCCACGAAGTGATACGGGACGAGGGTGTGACGCTGAGTGACGCGTTTGTTGATGCTCATGACGACGATAGAGCGCCCGCAATTGATTTCGATGATGGCTTTGACGAAGGCCACGACAATGATGGTGGTCGCAGCATGTAGCTCATCAACTGACTTACCGAACAAAAAGCTGACCCCACGCGGGGTCAGCTTTTTTTATTCATGGTTGCGCTTTCCTGGCCTCTGCGAGGAATCGCCCTTCCGCATACACGCAGACTGCCCGTGAGAAGCACCGGCACTTGCGCCTGTGCATATTGAAGGGTGTTGGTCATGAAGCACATGTTTCCCAACTACACCAAGCAGCAACTGGCACAGATATTTTTGTTGCTGTTCCTGCTGTCATTCGCCTCAGGCTATTTCACGTTTAACGGCTTGAGCGTTATCGCTGTGAGTTTCGCGGAGTACGGCGATGCGACTGTATTCGCCATCGCGAGCTCTGTTGGAATTTTTCTGTTCTGGAGCGTGGTCTGGGCTGTCGTGCCCCGGCTTCACACCCTATGGACACGCATCTGCGCCTACATCTGTGTGTTTTGCTACCTGGTCCTCATCTTCTTCCTGAGCTCCAGCTTCAATGTCGCAGGCCTGTCCGGTGGCGATGGGCTGGAGCTGCATCTTGAGCTTCATGTGGCGAAGATCGAGATGCAGGTCGATGAAGCCAATGCCAAGTCCTTGGAGATCCGGGGTGTTGCAACCGACCTGCGCGGCCAGTCCTCCGGCTACGAAGACAAAGCTGAAAGCGAGTTGCTCTACGGGGCCTACACAGGCTCTCCGGGGAAGGGGTCCGTCTATTTTGCACTGCTTGGTGTCAAGACACGTGTTGATGGGCTTCTCTCCGAGGTGATGGCGTTTGAGTCAGATGCCGCGGCTCACTCTGCCAACGCGCGGGCGCTTCTGGAAACCATTCGCAGCATCCTTGTGTCTGATGCCCCCTACCGGGAGCGGATGGCGGCCATTGCCCGGTCCTCTGATGATCTGCGGCGGACCATTGCGGCTATGGATGCTTCAGTGCTGGCGCAATCGGTCGATCGGGCCCTCTCGACGCTGCCCCGCGAGATCGACCTTTACACGAACTACTCGGCCAACCTGCGGGTGGCGGCAAAGCAGAAAGCAGCCCTGGACAAAGTGCGACTGGACGTAGCCGAAACCGTCAAGGTGCTCGGTGCCTTTGTCGATGAGGTCGCAGCCGAACCCTCGGTCACTCTGGCGGCTTTCGAGCGGATCACTCCGACCCAGTCTGTCTTCCGCTATTGGACGAACTTCATCCCTCACTTTGCCGGCGGGATTGCCTTGGACCTTATGCCCTTGGCCGTCCTGGTCTTCGCTTCGATTGCCACGGGCTCAATGACGCGCGGTGAGCGCGTCCGCGGTGAAATTGAAGGTCTTTCGGTGGCTGATCTGATGCGGGCTATCGCAGCTTTGGCTGCCCTGCGAGGAACGGCCCCGCCGCCGCACCTTAAACCAGGCATGGAGTTTGATGTCTTCGGGCCTGCCAGTGACGACGATGATGATCCTGGCAGCGAGAAATAGTAGGAGCCGCACGTGTATGCGTTGCAAATGATCAAGGACTACTCACCCCAGATGGCTGTGCTTGGCGTCGTGAGCTGGATCCTGTTTTTGGTCGCGCTTCGGCTGCTTGGTGCGGTCTTCGTGGATGGCGGATTGCTTCCGTCATCCACGCCCACCGCTCCGCCCCTGGGCGATGCCTCCGAAGAGCGGACTGTTCCCGCGCCAGATGACTGCATCATTGTTGCCGGAATGAAGGTGTGCGGCTCTAAAGAAAGCGAGGGGCCGCTGTGGAAGTAAACTACACTCGCCGAGTGATGGCCCACCTGTTTGCATTCGCGCTCTTGTTGGCAGTGGTTGCACCGTCCTTTGCTGATCCATCCGTACACGATCCAATTTGTAGCGCTGGTGTTCATCTCAACTGGGCAGGCACGACCAACGAGGGCGATCCTACGCCAGAAGCTGTTGCTCTTATTGAACGCATGACCGAGATGGTCGGCATTTACCCGAAGTTTGAAGTTCGGGCTGCAGACTTTCGCGGGGGCGGGACGGCCTTTGCCACAATCCGGAATGGGCGGCGTTACATTGTTTATGACCGCGCCAAATTTGACTGGGGCAATGGTGAAGCGAGCTATGCCCATCTGGGCATCATGGCACATGAGGTCGGTCACCACCTTGCGTCTCACATCGTGACACGTGAGGCATCATCTCATGCACGGGAACTTGAGGCGGACCAGTTCGCCGGTTTTGCCATGGCGCGATTGGGCGCCGGCATCGTCGAAGCTCAGCACATGTTTCGAAAAGACTGGCCGGCGTCTCGGTCCCATCCAGCTAGCCCAGACCGGCGCGCGGCGGTGCGGGAAGGCTGGCTGGCTGGCAAGAACGAAGTGCTACGCCATCAACGCACCTGCCGTCCGCACTTGATCAGCGATGAGCTCAGACTCGAAGGCCGTATCTGCCGGGTGGTGAATACGTGTGACAACGCGCAGCACATCGTGCGTTTGGCTTGCCGAGGCTCACAGGGGACCTGGGAGTATGGCAACCCTGACGGCCCTGAATAGGCGACAGGTAATGTGAGCCTCACTTTTGTCCTTCGCGCCATTCGTCAAACAGGTTCGTACAGATTGGCGTAAGGCGCTCGCGGGCACCACGTGCTGATAGTTCGATGCGTTCCAGTTCCGCCAGCGTATCAATCAACAGATCGATTGTTAGCACCGCGTCATCGTGCTTGCTCATAGCGCCAACCCTTCTCTTTGAAGGCTTCGGCGCAGGGTAACCGGCGCCACACCTTTGCGACTGGCAACGTCCCGCAAGGATTTATCGTGTTCAGTCATAAGACGATGGGCATGAAATACGGACCACCGCCTCAGCGCACGTCTCCGTCCACAGTGAACACCGCGCCGCTTTGCAGCAGCCATCTTCTCTTTAGTTCGACGTGAAACTACCGCTCGTTCGTATTCAGCTTGGTTGACCATATCGATGAACCACTTGCGGCCTTCCGGCGTGCGTGTGTCGATGCTTTGGTAGATGGATTCAAAGGCGATACCTTCAGCCTGTATCTCATCCAGAAACACGATCCCCTCGATGGTCGAGCGGAATGCGCGGTCGATAGCCAGAACAACAAATGTGTCGCCTGGACCAAGCGCATTGCGCGCCTTGGCTAAGCCGGGCCGATTTTTCGCGACGGCGGATGTTGCTTCATCCACAAAAATCTTATGGCACCCGGCGGCCTTCAGGGCGTCGGTATACTGGTAAAGCGTCTGTTTATCAGTGGAATTACGGGCATAACCGATGCGCTTGCCCGTCTCAGAATTTGCGGGGTTTCCTGTCGTCATCACACAACCTCCGAACGATCAAAAGGGGACCGTTTTGAACCAGGGTCATGTGGATACTCCGCTTGTTTTCTGTTGATCTCAGATTTGCAGAGAACCGCTAAATTCTCAATTGCACATTTCATAATTCCTCCATTATTGGTGTGAGTTCATAAGCGTCCCCTTTTGCATAGGGGCGCACGTCGAGTCGCAACAACACTGCTTGTGCTTGCGACCGCGCTTTATCCACAGATTTCAATTGGTGCCGACGGCACGCCACGTGATCCGGGCTGCAATGTGACGCGCGGGTATGATTGCGCCACTCCAGGATATGAACGCCCGGTCGCGCTGGATGAAGCTATTGAGATTTCGAAGAAAGAGACGGTCGTCTATCTCTACGGAAAGGGCATTCAGTTCGCCGACCGCGCCGCGCATGTAATGACCCAGGGCAAAGATGCTCCAGCAGTTCCTGCTGTGGCGGTCCCGGGTCTAGGCGTGCCGGAAAATGCGTTCTTTGTGATTGTTCAGGGAAACGTGGTGCGGCACAAAGAGTCTGGTGAACCCGCTGAATTCTATCAGCGCTTTATCAATCGGGGGACGATCTTCGTGCTTACTCGCCGGATGTATAAAAAGGCAGATAGTAGGAATTAAAAGGTGAACTGATCGAGCCGCGTATCGACAGTGATCTGGTCCGAAATGTCATGCGCTTTTCCATTCGAGCTTTCCAAGGCCGCATCAACTTCGATCCCGCTCTTATGATCGCTACTCAGATCACGCCCTTGTTCAATCGCCTCAATCTCCGCCTCGTTCTTATCGATGGCCTCTAAGACTTCGTCGCGCTCAACAGTGGAGCGCTCTTGTTCTGCTGTGAATATGACCATCAGTGCCTGCGGGTCAGAGCGGTCTATGGAACGGCCTAAGCGCTTCTCTTCGGCGGCGATCATGGCTTCGAGTTCAGCATCGACCAACTTACCGTCCGGCCCGATGTCCGGCATGTCACCATCGTTCATGCGATGGATAGTCTGATCCAGCTTGTCGATCTTGTATTCAATGTCTGAGAGTTGGTCGTATAGCGCTTCGCGATCTGCATAGAGCTGTTTCAACTGACGCTGGATTTCGGCGTTGCTATCAATCACTGCACTGATGAGATCGTCTGACCGTTTCTTGCTATTACTCTTACCGGAGTTCTCCGGTCTGGCGGTTCCGCGCGCGGCATAACCTCCGGCAACGGTTTCGCCAGCCTCAGCGTCTCGTGAGTGTTCGAGAATATGCGCCTCAAGCTCTTTGGCGCGGGTATGTACCGCGCCTATAGGATCGGTCTTGTGTTGATCCCGATCACTCATGCGCCCCCGCTTTCGAGGCGGCGCTTATCTACCGCTAAGCGACCAAGACTGTCAGAGTCAGTCTTGGGACGGCCGCGCCCTATAGAACCCGACCTGCCCGCAAAATTCCCACAATCGCAATCCCGCATACAGTTTTCCATGATAATCAGTGTACCGAACATCGTTTAACATATCGTTAAGCTTTGCGAACATCCCTTCGCTAGCTAGCCTAGGCGGTCAAGCTGGCCACCCCTCGAACAAAGCCTGGACCTAAGACAAAGCAATATCTCCGCTGGGTCTTGCCGAGTTCGCAGTGCGCTTCCGCGCCTTGTCCTACGCAACAAATCGGAGCGCTGGCTGTCGATCAAGAGACCACCAATGAGTTCAGCCAAGCGTGGACCGACACCATGAAACCTGAGCTCTATTTCCAAATGGCCTTCTGAGGCCAGCGAGGCGCAAGTGATTGTCAAGGCCTCTCAACGCGCCGATGGAGGTAAGTGGCCATGCACTTTCTCAACACACCAGACAACGAGCACATAGCCCCCCCGGCATGCGAGGCTTCATCTCAAATGACCTCAATAACGCGGGTGCATCCATTCTGTTTCGCCATGCGTCAGATCTGGCGTGGTCGCCGGTGAGGAGCGGCGTTGGAAGTGAGCGACGTCAATGATTGTCATAAAAACTGCACGGGTAGCGGATCAAGTATCAGCTGATAAGGTTGATGAGGGTCCCTATGGCTGCATTCGAAGATCACCCACATTTCAAGATGTGGGAACGCGCAGAAGCCGCTGCCAATCAAGAAAAAGACTGGATGCACCAGCGTCTGTCATGGCTCTTCACAACGCAGGGCATACTGTTTGTGGCCTTTGCGGCTGCCCTGAGGTTCTCAAACATCGATGTATTTGATCCGGCCACACCCGGATTAGACCTGCCCGCTGTGTCAGGCGTTTCTGGGGCAACTTCATTTGGGTTCGAGAGCCTCGTCGCGCTCATACCTTATTTTGGCGTGGCCAGCGCGATACCCGGCGTCCTAGGTACTTTTGCTGCGGCGTGCATGCATTGGCAATGGACCACCAACCTAAACTTGATCACCAAACATGTTGCGACACCGGGGGTGCTGACATTTGGCTCATGGCCGCATTGGCCGGCAAGAAGCAGTTCCATCCTGCCGGTCGTCCAGTCATATCTGTTTGTCTGGATTTGGATCTCGATTATTTTGAGCGCGAACGGCATGGTCTGGTATCTGGCAGCGATCAGCGCTATTGCGCCGGGTCTTACGTTCTACACGATTTTTCTGATCCAGCGCCGCATACGCAAGACAGATGCAAAGATGCATTGGACGCCCAACGCGCAAGCCGTCTGGCCTCCAGCAGCTATCGACGAGCAAGCACACATCGAGGCATTCGACCCAGAAACGTTCCCGATAAACCGCGAAAGTCTTTATGTCTTCGATTTTGACGGAGTTCTTTGCAGCGCTAGCGATGAGGATGTGTATCAGCTCGATGAGGTCGCGGCCGAAGAAGAACTGCTGCAGAGGATGTCAAACCATTTCGGCATTCCATGCGATCACATGGCGCAGAAATATCGTAGGCATCTTCTTTATCAGGCAGCAGCTGACCGGACGGGCGAAGAGATGCGAGAGGGCCCATGCATAGAGGTATATGACAAAGCACTGGCGATCGCCCCGGGCTTTGTTCTCAGCGCCCGGTCAGGATGGTATGCCATTGAGCGGGCCCGAGCCTTTCTGGCCAAGCGTAATCACCTGCCCATCGAAACGTTTCATGTGGGGCGCGTCGCCAAGGATCGGCAGATTTCCATACTGCTCAAAGAGTTCGATGGCAAATCATTGATATATGTCGAAGACAATCGACGCCATCTTGAAGCCGTGTGGGAAAATCTTTCAATCGAAGAGCGCGTTAAGGTTCGCCTGATTCATGTCAAGCCTGCACACCAAAGCAAACCAACACAGCAGGAGACGCGCCAGCACTTTGAGCAACTGTCTCAAATCGCTCTGGGTGATCATCCCGAAACTAGGAACGATTAGTCGCGCTGAAGCACGAACGGTTGTTTCGGATGGTGCCACCCCTCGTCGTAAGCCCAATTGGTACACGTATCTCTGACGTCTCTTGTAAAATCAGAGTGCGTTGTCTTCAAGATATCTATTGAGGCAATTGCCGAACTTCGAGCGGTCTCTATCTCATGGTGCTGGCGACCTCCCTCCAAGTAGATAGCCGCTAGCAATAAGAGTTGCGCCCCAATGATCGCCCCTCCCAAAGCATACGCAAACCCATCGTTGCTATCGGCCACATCGCGAAACTTGTCCATTAGTCCTTTTGTTTTCTCCATAACTTCTCCGTAGATTGATTGCTGTTAAATAATCCGTATACAGATGAAGTTATTCTGTCAAGTTTCGCATGCAGAACTCAAACTGGATGCGGCAAAAAACGGGCCGCGTGCAACATGGCAGGAAAGCGCTGGAAGCCCTGCGGCTCAGATATCCAATGTCAGTCGTGAACCACATCTGAGCCACAAGTTGAGACAGGTCGATATGTGTCGGTGAGGGTTCTCGAGGGTTTCAGCGGGTTGCTCTTTTTGTGAGCCACAAGCACTTTCTGGGTAATACGGAAAATGTATTCAACGCTAAGTCATTGATTTTGTTGTGGTGGGCGGTACTGGGATTGAACCAGTGACCCCTTGCGTGTCGAGCAAAACAAAATCCAACTACATCAAAGACTTGTCGCCTCTGAGCCACAAGAAGCCACATCAACCTTATCACCAAGCATAGCCACCAGGCCCGGTCGTGGTGCGCTAGCCTCCTCGTCTCCGATTAGGTGGCCGTATGTGTCCAGCGTTGTTTTGATACTCTCATGACCCATCATTGATTGGATTCTCTTGAGATCCAGCTTCTGGGCAATGAGCATTGAAGCAAAGAAGTGTCGTAAGTCGTAGGGTCTGAATTTTGGTCGAATGAGGGTCTTGCCGCCTTCAACCGTCTTGCTCACCAAGCCAGCCTCAAGACACGCAATGTTGAAGCCACGTCGTTGCCAGTTGCGGCGCGTCTGCCACGTGCCTTTCTCAGTTGGAAAGACCAGGTCGAATGGATTTTCCGGTGCATGCCGGCTTGCGTAGTGAGACACCATGTCCATGGTGCTCTCGCTGATGTTGATGTGCCGCCGCCCTGCTTTCGTCTTGGGCACTGAGATACGCCGCTCACCGCCGTCCAAAGCCTGGACGACGTTGATGCCTGCTTCAGTGATGGCGTGTCTTGGAAGAGCGAGGTACTCTTGTGGCCGCATCCCAGAGTCGATCGCAAGGTACAGCATCGGTCGATACCGCTGCCATGCCCTAGCCGTTTGGCCATTGGATGAGTTGGCCAACGAATCTGCCGCCCAAAGGAGCGCCTTTATCTCTGCTGTGGTGGGGATAGTGATTGGCTCGTCGTAGCGAGAATCCATCCGGATGGTTATGCCCGTGGCTATATTGGTCGCTATGACACCACGTATGGCCATTTCTTTCATGACGGAATGAAGTGTGATCATCACCTTCTGGGCTGTTTCGCGACTTGGCGCGTTCCGCAATAACCAGGAGCGAAATGAAACAATGTCCGGCGCCGTCAGCTGCCAAATCTCTTTTGGCCACTCGAAGCCAAGAACAAACCCACTCCGGTACGAGTAGTTCTGTAGCGTGTATCGGGTCACCGGCTCTCCGCCATTCAGCCCTTCGCTCTGGCAGATATCGAGCCACGCGCCCACAGCATCATCAACCGTCCGAATTGTAGATTGACTCAGGCCGTTAGAACTCTTTTGACGTACATGGCTCAAAAATTCTTTGGCTTGTTTTACAGTCTCAAAATTGCGGTACGCGTAGCCCGATTTCGTAGATGGGCTTCTATACCGGACTTGATGAACAATAGTGCCCTTAGCCGTCTTTTTTCTTCGCAAGTCTGCCATACTCTACTGTATCATATATTCTGTATACGGAACAACATTACAATGACAGAGTAGATCCTCGCTCTGCTGCAACCTGGCGGCTCAGGTAGATCGTTACCAGAGTGTTTCGATCTATTTTGAGTCGCCCATCAATGGGGTCTACAAAAAATGGCAGCTTTCTGTTTCCAGAGGCATCTGGTTCCGCGGCACGTTTCACCTGTTTCTCGCTCAAACAAATGCCCATGTCTTCAAGAACTTTGCAGGCTTCAGGGAGATCCACGTAGAATGGTTTGCTCATATCACTCTCCATTCAAAGTCCATAATGATCGGCAGCGGCCTGATACGGGCCTTCACTAATGAGCGTGGATACTTCTTCACCGCGTGCGTCGCGGCAGGACACTTGATCGCCAAATCCGTTGGTCGGATTGATGTAGATGGTGGCATCTCGGGAATGGCGAACAGCGAATTGTTCCTCAACCTCAAGTAGCTGCTCGAAGATGCATTGTCGCAGCTCGTAGAGCGTCATTTCTCCCTTGATCCGTATTTTCATCCTTCACCCTATACTTTAGCTCATATTTCCATAATACCACCATAAGTTGATCCGTACACGGATTTTATGTGCTGCGGCGCACAAGAATAATTGATGTATGTGTGGCTGTGAATATGTTGTGCGAAAGCAACGCTGGACCGGCGTGCCATCTGACGGCCTAGGTTCGCGCGCTCTGAAATAGCTCATTTGTCCAACCAAGATTGGACACACCGATCATCAATATGCGCGGGATTGGCCGTCAGGCAGATGACTAGACATAGAACTTAAACGGTTGCCGTTCAGCATCTTTTGCACTGCCCATTACTAGGACTTCACCTACCTTGTCGGCGAAGCGAATGGTTACAGGAAGGCCGTCATTGTAACTTGCAGAGTTGTAGTTGATTTTTGTGAGGCTCATTATATCGCGTAGTACAATTTCAATCTCCGGAGGAGAGTCGGCGGATGCTCGCAACACCGTTATGAAAAGTGGGTTTGGGGTTTCTGGGCCAAGGTAGGTGTCGATACGTGGCACATATCCAGAAGTCCAAAGAAAAGCATCTCTAGGCCCAAGCAGCAGTGCGGTTCCACGTATGGTCGGGTAATCGCCGTCACGATAGAACTTCGTATCTCCGTGAGTTGATTGAATGCGAATCCCGACAATGTTGGTTCCTTCCGGCGCAACTTCCGAGAACGCATCCCACTCGTCGTCGGTAAACTTGGTGCGTCCATGGATGAAAAGCTCTTTGGGATTCGCTCCGAACTTCGTGCGATAAGTCTTTAGCACTTGCTGAATAAGTTTCTTCGCCGCAGATTTGGAAAGATGGAACTCCTTTTTCTCTGTCATCCAAGGGCCGTTGGCACCGCGAAAAACAACCCCGTCTCCTTCGCTCAGAAACATTTGAGCAGCACAACAGGCGTGATTATCGGGGTGGTTTGGCAGGAGCTTGAATACTAATCCGACATAGCAAACTCCTTCCCGCATATTGGCAATCTTCCAGGGTGGAAATTCCTGGCTCTTGTAGAAGAGCGCAGTCGCAAGGTTCCAAGAAATTGTTGCGGGGTCTTGCACTCCACGAATTGGATTTCCGGCACGGTTTAAGAATTCTCCAGGTGCCAAGGTGGTTTCACGAACAAGCTGGCAGGGTTGCGCGAGCTTCAGGAGACGCGCCTTTATCTGCCGGTGAAAATCAGGAACGTCATCGAAGACGGATTCGCCTCGCATATCGATTACATCGGCGAGAAGTGGCAACTCAACCTTCGCCTTCTGTTTTCGTGAAAACTCGCCAGGTGTCAGTTCGACACTTCGGCGACCGCTAGCGAGTGGCCTGCAGCGTTCGAAGACCAGTTCCGGCACAGCAAATATCCACACATCAATGGTCTTCTCCTCGTTTTTGAGATGTTCCTCGATTGGGGACAAGAATAGGTCAACTGTGCGCGCCACCGCCTCGTGATGATTTTCTAGAGAAGTACGATCTTCGATCTCCGTCTTGCTTAGGTTATAGACGGTGATATCGTCTGAACGCACAGCAATTCCATACGCCTCCTGAAGACCGGGGAAATCCGACAAGTGGGGTCGAAATTTTTTCTCGCGTTTCTTTGGCTTTGGAACCCTGACGCCCTTCGACATCATTGCCAGCCATTCTCGAAATAGGCTCTCGCCCTTTTTCGTGGCGACTAAGCCTATCGATATCTCACGGTTTTTCGGTGCCCAGCAGGGTCCATACAGGTAGAGACCATCCTTTTGATGATCGAGTATCTGGCCATTGGCAAACTCTAACTCTGGCTCATCAATGTGAATGACATGTAGCGACGTCTCTGGAAAATTCGTCATGCATCCTCCTCTTCAAAGTGTCCGCCCAGAGTTGTCATATCCAGTTCTTCTCCGTCTTCTCCAAGTTGATTAGTCTGACGCGCGCTTACAGGAGACGTTGCCTGAATGGGCATAGCGTCAATTTGAACATGGACACCGCTGCCTAGAGGAAGTGCGATGTAGGGGCTTTCACCCGCCAGCACTTCTACAAATGCCATCAGCCGACCATGCCAAGCCTTATTGCGCCAAGCACCCGCAATTGAGCGACGCAATCGATGCTGTACTCTGTGCTCTTCTATCAGTGTCGGTTGCTGATCTGAATCAAGATCAGAAAAAAGTACACGGCTCTTGAGCCGGTAGTGCGGAAAGGGGAAGAGGTTGGCTCTTGCGCTGACACCAAACTCCCATAACTTTCCGCGCGCGATATTGCGGAGCATTGAGTTACGGCGCTGACCTTGTTTCCCCCAGGGTATGCGCTGACCGACCCCAGCTTTCCCGTCTTGGACAATTTGTGCTTCGCCGTTAGAGAACTGATGGGCAAAGAAACCTTCACGTTTGCAGTGTTTCTCCCACGCCTGACGCAAGAGGTTGACCATGGTGGCGGCTGCATCCCGTGGTCCAATATCAAGACGCGGAGCACCTTTCTCCACGAAGTGTTCGTACGAGATGGAGTCTTGAACCTTAAAGGCACCGACCCCCAAGAACTGGGATTCAAAATCTAGCGGAGACGCAAAGCTGAGGTATCCCTCCGCGTGTGGCACCAACGGGTAGTCAAACTTGCTCTCAGATTCTTTGAGCGCTGTGTTATTCGCTGCACCACTTGGAACTACATAATTCAATTGGTCCGGGACCGACAATATGCGAAGCCAGTTTGACGTCATCGTTTCTGGTTCGTCTCGCAGACGAATCGAGCGCCGACGGTGATAAGCCGCCCATTCTGGCTGAATAGCTGGCTCCCTCAGTCGGGGCACTTCCTGTCGCGCTAATGACTTGAGCAACTTGTCGAGGCCTACGGCCCAGCTATTCTCGAAATCTATGTGTTGGGTATCTGCGATGCCAAAGACCGGTTGATAGTCGCGCAATCGCATAGGCAAAATAAAGTTCGGGTCTGGGAGCCGCCGCTGGAGGTCCGCAGCTATTCCGATTTCCTGCATAACACCAGTTCGAGACAGCGTCTGTGTACTGCAGCACAAGAGCATTTTAACAGCTTCATTCTGAAGGGTTGCGGTTAGCTTTTCTCGCCAGCTGTCGCCGGTGTCCAAAGCCAATATGTCCGCAAACACCTCATATCCCGCAGCCTCAAGGCGCGGGGCTAACCACAGTGTGAAAGCATCATCTCCAGGTGTTGCCTTTGAGATGAAGAGTTTCGTTCGTGCTGTATCTCTCGAATCATCCACTAAAGTTTTCGCACTCACTTTGACCCATTAGCATCGCTTGCCTTCGTGTATGCTGAAGTATCTCCGCCGGCATTCAATTCGCCTCACGGGCGCATTTTGACATCGATAACAACGACAAGTCGCCGATGCAGTGCGACTCGCGTAACGAGTTACTGTGTATCGCTGTGGGCTAAGATACAACCGACAACAACTCCGGAACGATCACCAAAACCTTTCTCACTCAGTGTCTACAAAGACCGGTTTACGAAAGCGCCTGCCAGCGAGCGCAAAAAACTCATTCTGCGAGGAATCGCATCGACGCCGTATGCAATGTTGCTCTGATGGAAGTTCAAACGCGTCAACTTTTGCTCGACTACGATGCCGCTGCGAAGGCCTTGTCTTTGTCCAAAGCGGCACTACGCGACCTCGTTTACAAAGGCCGCGGCCCTCGGATCACCAAAATCGGCCGAAGGACCTTTTTCGCTTTCCAGGACCTAGAAGCTTTCGTTGAAGATCAACGGGTCAAATCGTTTCAATAAACCACGCCGGAGGTATGCAAGTAACCTACAGTGTTGCTAGAGCATCGGCGAGGTAACTACCGCTGATATTCGTGTAGCGTTTCACAGACTTCGGATCTTTGTGCCCGGTCTGCGCCATCACCTGCATCATCGACCAGTTGGCCTCGAACAAGCTGGAAACGCGCTCATGGCGCGTATCATGAAACCTAAAGTGTTCCAGGTCAGCGTTCCGCCGAGCCCGATTGAAAGCCAGTCTCAGTGCATTCGGCGTAGTCGGAAACACCCGATCATCCGTTCGCGGCAACCCACCCAGTATTTCCGCAGCGCGCGGCGTCAGCCCAATCTCATGGTTGATGATGCGCTCTGGCGACCGGCTGTTCTTGATCGCCCGTAGCAGAGCTGTCCTGCGCCGCAAGTTCACATCCGTCCATTCCAGCCGCAAGATGTTGCCGCGCCGCGCACCGGTCTCAAACGCAAATTCAACGATTGGCCCCAGCAAGTCATTGCGGGCTGCGTAGCAGGCCTCCAACAAGCGCTCGCGTTCCTCCAGGCTCAATCGCACGTCCCGCTCATCGTTGATGACAGGGCGTTTTACATCCTCAGAATTCACCGGGTTGATGATGAGCCCGAGCTGCCGTTTCCGAAAGTCAATCACGCGCTTCAACGTGGTCAAATTGCGCTTCACAGTGCCCGGCTTTTGCGGCCGCTTAACGCTCCGACTCCCCTCGCGCAAACATCTGTCGCGATACTCTTCGAAATGGTCGGGCGTCAGATTGATCACCGCGTGGGCACACAGATCTTTCTCGTCCCGCTGGAAGGCGCGCAACCGGCACGTTTCTGAAACGCGGCTGTTTTCACTTGGCCGGTGGGCTGTCACCTGCTCGATGTACAAATCGATCAGCTCACGGAACGTTGTTTGGCGCGCCGCAGTCTGATCCATGAACACACCGCGATCCATGTGGGCTTCGGTCTGCCGCGCCCACATTTCTGCTTCTTTGCGTGTTTTGAAGGTTCCGCTTTGGTGCGGCCAGCCCATGCGGCGCACGAGCGCCTGCCACTGGCCGCGTGATTTCTGGCGAATTGTTGCCACGTCTCAACCACCTTGGATTTGCCCAACTGTGCCAGAATTGTGCCCTGAGGCGTTTCTGCGATTCCTCGCAGAGAGAG
>JALUWJ010000323.1 GCA_027019605.1 Henriciella sp.
TCGCCGTGCCCGAACCGGGACGATCAGGGCGCACACGCCTTTGCGCCCGGCGCGTCCCGTGCGCCCGGACCTGTGCAAGAGGCCTTCCTTGTTGCGGGGCAAGTCGGCGTGGATCACCAGGTCAAGTCCCGGAAGATCAAGTCCGCGGGCGGCAACGTCAGTCGCCACGCAGACACGCGCCCGGCCGTCGCGCATCGCAAGCACGGAGTTGCTGCGCTCCTTCTGGCTAAACTCGCCAGACAAAGCGACCACGGAGAAGCCTCGATTGGTCAACCGCGATGTCAGTTTGTTCACGGCATCGCGGCGCGAACAGAATACAATTGCATTCGGGGCATCATGAAGAAGCAGTAGATTGATGACAGCTTTCTCAACATCCGACGGCACCACCGTCATCGCCTGATAGGTAATGTCGCTATGAGTTGAGTGCGCAGAAACGGTATTGAGGCGAACAGCATCGATTAGATAGGTTTCAGAGAGCCGCGCGATCGATTTTGAAACGGTGGCGGAAAACATCAGCGTTCGTCGGTCGTCGGGGGCCGCATCGAGGATGTATTCGAGCTCCTCTCGGAAGCCCATGTCCATCATCTCATCTGCTTCATCGAGGACCACAGCCTGCAAGTCACTCAAATCCAACGATCCGCGGCGGATATGATCGACCAGTCGGCCAGGGGTGCCGACAACGAAGTGAACACCTCTTTCGAGGGCGCGTCGTTCATCGCGAATGTCCACGCCGCCAATGCAGGAAGCAATACGCCCGCCTGCGGCTGAATACAGCCAGTCGAGTTCCTTCGTGACCTGCAGCGCCAGTTCACGCGTCGGCGCCACGATCAAAGCTGCCGGAATGTCCGCATCTGGTAGACGAGGGGAATCTCCCAAGACCGACGCAGCTAACGCTAGTCCAAACGCCACCGTTTTCCCGGAGCCGGTTTGTGCAGAAACGAGCAGGTCGCGCCCAACCAGGCTCGGGTCCAAGACCGCTTCTTGGACAGGCGTCAAAGTTTCATAACCTTTGTCGGCCAGCGCCTTGGCGAGCGGCGCGGCAATCTCAAACTCGGGTGTCATCGTAGGGCTTTCAGATGCGATTGAAACATCCTGCGCGATCTAGGGTAGACGGCAAGGTTCAATGAGCGCGCAAATACTCGGAATTTCGACCTCTGCATATCCTTATGTGCAGATGCCAAGGATTTGATCGCAGACATCGTGACTTGGGACCGATCTAGCTTGACCGCACGATAGTGCCGTCTAAGTGCAGTGTGACCTTATTTTCTTAGAGGAACCGCCATGTTGCGCCGCGCTTTCACTGCTCTGTCCGCCTTATCTTTCGCTGCCATTCTTCAGCCTGCTTTTGCAGAACCTGTCGAATACTTTCAGGTCGAGGGCGTCACCTATGATCAGAGCGTGCCGGTGTTTGAAGATCATGCCGGATATGAAATCGGTGATCGCCCGGTTCGAATTGGAGATATGTTAGCCTATTTGCGCGACATTGCGGATGGCTCTGACCGGATCAGTGTTGAGACCATCGGCTACTCTCATGAACGCCGACCGATCCTGACCTTTACGGTAACCAGCCCGGAAAATCATGCGAATTTGGAAGACATCCGTCAAACTCATCTAGCGCGCCTTGAGGGCCGCGCTGAACCAGATGCTGCGCCAATGGTATTGTGGATCAATTACGGTGTGCACGGCGCCGAAACCTCTTCAATGGATGCTGCGATCCCGCTGCTTTATCATTTTGCGGCGGCCGAAGGCGCAGCGGTCGAAAACCAGCTGAACAATGCGGTGATGATCTTCACCGTTGTCTTCAACCCGGACGGCCATGCGCGCCGGATCGATCATGTCGAGACGTTCTGGTCGTATGGTGAGAACACTGATCTCGCTGATGAAGCGCACAATATGTGGATTGAAGCGCGGACCAATCACTATTGGTTTGACCTCAACCGCCAATGGCTTTTGCTCACCCAACCGGAAAGCCAGGCCTGGATCAAACAGTGGCATAAGTGGAAACCCATGGTGTCAGCCGACTATCATGAGATGGGATCAGCCAGCCCTTACTATTTCCACCCTGGCGAAGAGCTGCGCCGTAATCCACTAATCCCGAAGCGGGCTCGCGAGTTGACGCAGGGCATCGGCGAGCGTCATGCCGCATTCCTGGACAGCGAGGCGCGCCTCTATTGGACCGAAAGCGGCTTTGACAATTTCTATATCGGTAAGGGCTCGACTTACCCACAAATCAATGGATCGCTCGGTATCCTGTTCGAAGCGGGTGCAGCGCGGGGCGGCGCGGTTGAAACTGAGCGCGGCTTGGTCGAAACCGCCGACAATGTTCGCACGCAGTTCCGGACAGCGCTGACCACCATTCAAGGATCCCTCGATCTGCGCAGCGAAATCACAGCCTATCAGCGCGACTTCTTCGCAGAAAATGCGCGCCAAAGCGAGCGCGGTGGCCAAGCGGGCTGGGTGTTCACAGCGGAAGGTGATCCGGAACGCGCTGCGCGGTTTGTTCGTTTGCTGCGCATGCACGATCTCGACGTGCGCGTCCTCAGCGCGAACGTTACCGCTGACGGGCAAACCTATCCAGCTGGGACAAGCTATTATGTGCCGATGGATCAGATGAACAATCGTATGGTCCGCGGAATTTTCGAGCGATTCACAGAGTTCGAAGAGAATGTTTTCTATGATGTCTCCGGTTGGACTTTGCCGCTGGCTTATGACCTTGAATATGCACCCGTCACCTCGCGCCAGATGCGCGGCGCGGCATCGAACTCACCTGCCACTGGAGACTTTAAATCGGCACCGGCCCCAGACCGGGCACCTTATGGCTATGTCTTCAACTGGTCGCACACATATGCCCCGCGCGCTCTAAACAGAGTCCTCGCAGCAGATTTGATGGCGCGTGCGACGATGAAGGAAAGCGTGGTGAAATCTACGTCCGGTACGGTCGAGCTTGGCCGCGGCGCGATCTTTGTGCCTTTGGCGCGTCAAGGAGCGTCTCGCGATGAGATTCACGCCGTTATGGAAACCATCGCCAAGGAAGACGGCGTTCAAGTCTTCGCGGCGACATCAGGCCTGACCCCAGTTCCTGGACGCGACCTTGGCGCCGCTAGCGTATTTCGCGCGCTGAGTGAGCCACGTGTTGTGCTTGCCTATGATGGCGGTCTGGCACGATATGATGTCGGTGAGCTTTGGTGGACCTTGGATTATCGCCATCGCGTACCGGTTACGATTGTGCACAAAAATCGCCTCGGCTCGTTGGATTGGAATGAATACACGCATTTGATCCTTGCTGGTGGATTGCCAGGCCAAGGGGACCCTTCAACGCCAGTTTTGGACGAAGGGCTGACCGACACGGTTCTCAGTTGGGTTGAGGGCGGCGGTACACTCATCGCAGCACGGGACTCAGCGCTTTGGGCACAAGGCGCGCTTCAAAGCCGCGCCGAAGCAAATGCGGGTGATGGTTCAGCGCAGGATAGCGCCGAAGAGGAGGCCTCTGAGTCTGAGGGAGCAACCGAGCGGTTGGACTTCTCTGAAATGAGCTTGCGTGACGCAGAGCATGTCATCGGCGGTGCGATTTTTGCGGCGGATTTGGATATCAGCCACCCACTCGGGTTCGGGTTTGCAGATCGCGATCTGCCCGTTCACCGCAATGTTGAGTTCACGTTGGAGCGGCCTGAAGGCAACCCTTATGCGGTTCCGGTGCAGTATGCGGAAAATCCATTGCTCACGGGCTATGCGTCCGAGCGCCGGGTTGAAGAGATTGCTGGAACCCCATCTGTTGTCGCGCACAGGGTGAAGCGCGGGGCCGTGGTGCTTATGGCGGACAATCCGGTTTTCCGGGGAACTTACCCTGGAACGGAGAAGCTGTTGATGAACGCGATTTTCTTCTCAGATTTGATTGACCGACCGCGCGGTGATTATGGCGACGATGATTAGGTCGTTCTCTTAAAAGATGTTTCGCAGACACGCTGGCCAGATCGTTCGCGGTGTGGTGGTTATGCGCTTGAAAGATTGCCCCGCGGGAGAAGTAACGGATGTCTGTATTCGAAGATGTTGTGATTTGTGAGCCTTTGAGAACGCCCGTGGGGGCGTTTGGCGGCGCGTTCAAAACGGTTCCAGCACATGAACTTGCCACGCGCGTCGTGTCTGAATTGGTCGATCGGACGAAGCTTCCGGGTGATGCGGTCAATGATGTGGTTTTCGCAAATTGCTATCCGACAATGGATGCACCGGCTTTGGGGCGAGTCGTGGCGCTGGATGCGGGTTTGCCGGTTACTGCTGGCGGACTGCAGCTCGATCGACGGTGTGGATCAGGCCTGCAGGCCGTGATTTATGCCGCGATGACCGTCGCAACGGGCGGCGCTGAACTGATCATTGCGGGCGGCGCCGAAACCATGAGCCGCGCGCCCTTCTATTCGTCTGAGATCCGGTGGGGCGTAAAAGCCCCAAACATTCAACTGGAAGATGCTCTAACCCGCGGGCGCATCACGGCGGGCGGAAAAGGTTATCCGGTTGCCGGCGGCATGATTGAGACGGCGGAAAACCTCCGAAAACAGTACAGTATCTCACGCGATGCACAGGACCATCTGGCGGCGCGATCGCAAGCGCGCGCGGTAGCGGCAATCGAGAATGGTGTCTTCGCAGAAGAGATTGTTCCGGTCACCGTAAAGGGGCGCAAAGGCGATACGGTTGTCGAAACGGATGAGCATCCGCGCCCTGGCACAAGTGTCGAAAAACTCGCGACCCTCCGGCCGATCATGCAGCGGGTCGATCCAGAGGCGACGGTTACGGCCGGCAATGCCTCAGGGCAAAATGACGGCGCTGCAGCTTGTATCGTGGCGACACGTGCGGCGGCGGAAAAGCACGGCCTGAAGCCGATGAGCCGAATGGTAAGCTGGGCGCTCGCCGGTGTAGAGCCCAAGACGATGGGAATTGGCCCCGTGCCAGCAACTCAAAAAGCGCTCGCCAATGCCGGTCTTGCCCTCAAAGATATCGACCTGATCGAATTGAACGAAGCCTTCGCCGCTCAGGTTCTCGCGTGTACGCAAGAGCTGGGACTGAGCGATGAAGACCATGAGCGGGTCAACGTGCATGGTTCTGGCATCTCGCTCGGCCATCCTGTCGGCGCAACCGG
>JALUWJ010000324.1 GCA_027019605.1 Henriciella sp.
CTGGGGAAGACGCAGCTGAGCTCTATGTCGAAGCCGGCCGGATTGAAGGTCCAAAACCAGCCGCCTTTTCCGGGCGCGGCTTGACCGGGACTCGGATCGAAGTGAGAGACTTGTTCCACGCCACCCCGGCCCGCCTGAAATTCATGAAGTCGGAACGGTCCGAAACCCTCGCGATCACCGACTCCCTCAAACGCCTCGCAATGGCGCGCGCCGATGTCGCCTTTTCGCTCGAGAGCAATGGTCGCAGCGTGTTTCGCTATGCGGCCCACCCGGACACAGAGGATGGCCGCCTGCAACGCCTTGGCGCGATCATGGGTAGAGAGTTTCGTGAGAATGCGCTCGCCGTTGATGCCGAGCGCGAAGGCGTCCGGCTGACCGGCTTTGCTGGGCTGCCGACGCTTAATCGCGGGAATGCTCAGCGCCAATATCTCTTCGTCAACGGACGGCCGGTGAAAGATAGGATGTTGAATGGCGTCATCCGCGCCGCCTACCAGGACTTTCTGGCCCGCGATCGTCACCCCATGGCAGCGCTGTTTGTTGATCTCGATCCGGAATTTGTCGACGTCAACGTTCACCCGGCAAAAACCGAAGTTCGGTTTCGCGATGCGGGCAATGTACGCGGGCTCATCATTGGCGCGCTGCGTCATACGCTGGCGGCAGCTGGTCATCGCGCCAGTACCACCGTGGCCGCAGCGGCGCTTGGCAAGGCACAGGCAGAACCGGTTCAGGCCGATGTCTTCCGGCCATCAACGCTCTGGGCAGATCATCAACCCGCGCGATCTTCTGGGTCATCTCCAAGCCTCATGCCCTCCGGGCTTCGCGCACCGGAGCCGCAACCGTTCAACACGGGTGCGCCATCGCCCGCGATGCCAGATGGTCAGCCCTCAGCCCGGGTTGAGGCCGATCCTCCAGCCGCGCCCGCCACTGACTTCCCGCTTGGCGTGGCCCGCGCACAGCTGCATGAAACCTACGTGATCGCGCAGACAGAGGATGGCATCGTCATCGTCGATCAACACGCCGCACACGAACGCTTGGTCTATGAGGACATGAAGCGGCAAATGGCGATTGGCGGGGTCAAGCGACAAGCCCTACTGATCCCGGATGTCGTTGAGTTGGCAGAGGATGAGGCGGTTCGCGTCCTGGAGCGGTCAGAAGAACTCTCTGAACTTGGCTTAGAGCTTGAGCCCTTTGGCAAAGGCGCTGTCTGCGTGCGCGCGACCCCTGCCTTGTTTGGCGAAATGGATGTTGCCGGCCTAATCCAGGATCTGGCAGATGATTTTGCCGAATATGATGCCGGACTGGCCTTGAAAGAACGCTTTGAAGAAGTGATGGGAAATATGGCCTGCCGCGGGTCTGTCCGCGCGGGCCGGCGTTTGAATGCTGAAGAGATGAACGCACTCTTGCGCCAGATGGAAGCGACCCCGCATTCCGGCCAATGCAATCACGGACGGCCCACTTATGTTGAGCTGAAACTGGCGGATATCGAACGCTTGTTTGGTCGTCGCTAGTCCATACAAATAGAGACTAACGAAAAATCAACTTGCGCGTGTATAATCGCCGGATGACCGCTGATGGACATGCACAAAAAGCAAATGCTCGAGGCAGATACTCTTTAGCTGTTTTCGCATTACTTGCCTTTATCGCGACACAGCTCGCCTTCCTCGGCTTTCACGCATTTTACAAGTTCTCGCACGAAGTGGTGCTGATCGAGACATTCGCCTCTCTGTTTGTCACAACCGTCTGTATTGCGATTGTCGCGCGCGAGAACCATGACACGAAAAAAGCCGACGCAGTCGCCGAACGCCAGCTTTCTCATCTCGCTGACTTTGCCACAGACCTATATTGGGAGACGGACCTTGAAGGGTACGTCATAACCTGCGGCGGTCGAATGATGAAAACGATTGCCCCAGACAAGAACAGCGTGCTGGGTCTCCATTATTTGGAGATTATCAAGCTCGAAGAGCGCGAGCGGGAAAAGATGCTGTCGGCCCTTCAAACCATCCAACCCTATTCAGACATTCTCTCTGTTTTCAGAGATCCCGCGGGCAAAAAATACCATGTCTCTCTGTCCGCGACGCCGCGCTTCAACCGCGATGGGAATGTCGTCGGATATCTTGGTGTTGGGACGAATGTCACAAACCGTATCGAAGCCCAAGGGCGGCTGCGCCATATGGCGGAACACGACATGCTCACGGGTCTCGCCAATCGTTACGCCTTTCAAAGCCGGATTGAAAAGGACATTGAGGCGAGCCACGAAGACGAGAATGTCGCCATGTTGGCGATCGATCTCGATAATTTTAAAGCCATTAATGACTCATTCGGCCATCAAGCCGGCGACGCATTGTTGAACCTTGTCGCCAAGCGTATCCGCAAAACGATCCGCGGCGATGATTGGGCGGCCCGGTTAGGGGGCGATGAATTCGTGGTCGTCGTGCGCAACACGCCTAATCCAATGGATGCCTGCCTGATGGCATCCCGACTGGTGACGGCCCTGTCGCATCCGTACAAGATTGGCGGCACGGAACTGCACTGTTCAGCCTCTGTCGGCGTCGCTTGCGCACCGCTTCATGCGGGCGATTCTGGTACACTGATGAAGTATGCAGATCTGGCTCTATATGACGCCAAAGGATCTGGCCGGAGCTGTTATCGCTTATTTGAAGCTCCGACCAATTCTCCGCATGCCTTCAATTAAAGGCTCGCGCGCAGCATCCAGGCCGTTTTATCAGCGATTGCGGCGCGCTGGGTGAACAAATCTACCGTAACATCATCGCCGGCCGTTTCTGTAACCTGAATGCCATCCCTTAAGGCGCGCGCCAGAATCTCATGGCCGTTGGCGAGATTGGCGACCATCGTGGTTGCGTCTGGCACGCTGTTATCCGCAGCGATCGTCGCAAATTCTAGGATTTCGCTGGATGACGCTGGCGCAAAATAGCCGAGCGCACGAATACGTTCAGCCAGATCATCTAATGCGTTCCACAAGTCTGTATATTGCTCCATAAACATCGTGTGGAGAGCTTGAAAATTCGGGCCTGTCACATTCCAATGATATCCGTGCGTCTTTGAATAGAGCGCATAGGTCTCCCCCAATACGCGTTTAAGAGCCTCGACAGATTGCTCGCGGGCAGTGTCTTTCAATCCAATTTCGATAGCCATGAAACCATCCTTTCATCTCGTGTCTTACGAAATGGGAAGCGGTCCACGGGATACAAATTGGAAGTCAAACTGACTTCTATAGAAGAAATCTATGGGTAGGTTACTAAGACAAACTCGCGCAGAAGCGTTGAATTCGCGCCATCGCATCCTTCAACGCCTCTGTCGAAGTTGCATACGAAACGCGGAAGGCTGGTGACAGTCCGAACGCTTCGCCCATCACAACGGCAACTTTTTCCTGTTGCAAAAGCTCTGATGCGAAATCGGTATCTGTTGCAATCAGTTTCCCGGATGGCGCCGTTTTGCCGATCGCGCCTGCACAAGACGGATAAACATAGAACGCCCCCTCTGGCGTGCCGCACGTGAGGCCTTCAGCTTTGTTCAATTCCGCGACAACCATATCGCGGCGCTGCCGGAACACTTCATTGCGTTCTGCCAGGAAACTGTGATCTCCGTTCAGTGCGGCGATCGCGGCGTATTGTGAGATTGAGCTTGGGTTAGACGTGGTCTGGCTAATCACCTTGCGCATGGTTTTGATCAAAGCTTCCGGACCCGCCGCATAGCCGATCCGCCACCCCGTCATCGCATAGGCTTTCGAAACGCCGTTCATGGTCAGAGTGCGGTCGTATAGACCAGGCTCGACCTGAGCGATAGTTGCGTACTCAAACCCGTCATAGACCAGGTGCTCATACATATCATCGGTCAGCACCCAGACTTGCGGATGTCGCATCAATACCTCAGCGAGCGCCTTCAGTTCATCGCGCGTATAAGCGGCACCTGTTGGGTTTGATGGCGAGTTCAGGATCAGCCATTTGGTCCGCGGCGTAATCGCCGCCTCGAGCGCATCCGGGTCCAATTTGTACTTTGCGTTCGGGCCACAAGAGACAATGACCGGCTTGCCGCCGCACAGCTTCACCATTTCTGGATACGAGACCCAGTATGGCGCCGGGACGATGACCTCATCGCCTTCATTCAACGTCGACACAAACGCATTATAGATAACCGGCTTTCCGCCCGGTGCGACATGCACCTGCGCCGGCGTGTAAGTCAGGTCATTGTCGCGCTTGAACTTGGCGCAAATCGCCTCTTTCAAGGCTGGCAGACCATCTGCGGGCGTATATTTGGTTTTACCCTCTTGGATGGCTTGAATAGCGGCCTCTTTGACATGATCAGGCGTGTCAAAGTCTGGCTCTCCGGCCCCAAGTCCAATGACATTCTCGCCGGCTGCTTTCAATTCGGCAGCTTTGGTGGTGACCGCAATTGTCGCTGATGGGGCAACCCGGTTGACGGCTTCGCTCAAAAAAGAATGGCTAGTCATAGCTCTGGTCTCCGTTGGGAGCCGCCCGTGTAAGCCGCTATCGCTTTACGTGCAAGCGTCTGGCGCCGATTCTGATCGATCAAATTTGATCTTTCTGATTAGCGATGTTGTGACCCATTGGGGGTATAGGTCGCGGAGCCTGGGGGCCAAGGATTACGGCCATGATTTATACGCTAAGTGCCAGTACGGACTTATATCAGCGTGCCATCGATCAGTTTATGATCGATGTTAAGTTCTATTTTGGAGAAATTAGCAGCTATTTCAGCGATCTAAGCGTGGAAGAACGCACGCTCTACCTGTGCGCGTTTATCATGTTCTTGATCTATGTCATCGTTGCCCGGGCCCGTCGGAAATACAATCCCGGCAGCTTAGGACGTCAGTTTGCAGGCGCTGTTTTACTGCTTGGCGTCGTCCTGATTGGTGGCGGTGCTTTGATCGAGAGTGGCGGCGGCAGCTATAGTGGTATTTTTCGGATCTAGGCGATCCCGCTTTGGCCCCCTAAATTAGGCCAATGCCTGACCCGACTGATTCTCCTCCGCGTCTACGCGGCGTCGATATCATCAAAGATAATCTCACCCGGCTTCCAGCCAAGCCGGGCGTGTATCGTATGTTCGGTGAAGACGACACAGTGCTTTATGTCGGCAAGGCGAAAAGCCTCAA
>JALUWJ010000325.1 GCA_027019605.1 Henriciella sp.
TTCCGGGCAAACGGCGGCGATCGATACGCCGGATGCCGACAAATATTTAGAAGAGGCGGCGGCGCAGGGTTGGACGATCACTGCGATCTGGAACACGCACTGGCATCCCGATCATGCGGGCGGTAATCAGAAGATCAAAGACGCTACAGGCTGCACGATTTTCGGCCCCAAGGGGGAAGCGGAGAAAATTCCCGGCATCGACCATGCTGTTGGCGGCGGCGACACGGTTTCGCTGGGGGCGATGACCGCCAAAGTGATCGATGTCCCTGGGCATACATTGGGCCACATCGCCTTCCACATGCCTGAGCAGAAAACCGCCTTCGTGGGCGATGCGGTGTTTGCGCTTGGCTGCGGCCGCGTGTTCGAGGGCGACATGCCGATGATGTGGAACTCGATGCTCGCGATCAAATCCATGCCGCCAGAGACCACGCTCTACTGCGCGCATGAATATACGCAGGCCAATGCACGCTTCGCGGAAACCATCGAAACAGACAATGCAGCCCTGAAAGCCTATATTGCCGAGATCGATGACAAGCGCAGCCGCGGCGAGCGAACCGTTCCTGTGCAGCTGGCGCGCGAGCTAGAAACAAACCCCTTCCTGCGCGCCGATGTACCGGCCTTGCAAGCGGCGATGGGGCATCCCGGTGATGCGGCAGCAACATTTGGTGAAATTCGCGGCCGCAAGGACCGTTTCTAGTGGTCGCTTTATCCGGTGATCTCGGGGCGAATGAGATCATCCGCTTGCTGGATATGAAAGCTCATCCGGAAGGTGGGCATTATGTTGAAACTTATCGGAGCGGCGAAGGTGAGCGCGCGACGTCGACCGCGATTTATTATTTGCTGCAAGCAGATGAAGTCTCAGCATGGCATCGTGTCGACGCTGACGAACACTGGCTTTGGCATGCTGGCGGTGCGCTTGCTTTGACCTTGTCGCCGCCAGACGGCAAAGGCGCGACGCCTTATGTGTTAGGGCCAGACCTTCGGGCGCAGCAACGCCCGCAAGTCACTGTCCCGGCGCATCATTGGCAGACGGCGGAGAGCCTGGGGGCTTGGACTTTGGTGTCATGTGTCGTCGCGCCTGGATTTGAGTTCTCTGGTTTCGAACTCGCGCCCGATGACTGGCGCCCGGAAGTATAGACGAAGCCTTAGGAGGAGATCTTGGTTGAGATCCATGGCCACTGCGCCGACAAATTCGCGAGCGTGAAAACCGCGTTCGAAAACAATTTCACCAATCACGACGAAATCGGCGCCAGCGTCGCGATCACGCATGAAGGTGAGTTTGTCGTCGATCTATGGGCGGGTCATTTGAACCGGGATAAAGCTCAGGAATGGGGTGAAGACACGATCACCAATGTCTGGTCGAGCACCAAGACGATGGCAGCGATGTGTTTGCTCTTCCTGGCCGATCGCGGCGAGGTCGATCTTCACGTTCCAGCCGCAAAGTACTGGCCGGAATTTGCCGCGGCGGGAAAAGACAAAGTCGAAGTCCGGCACTTTCTATCGCATATGGCAGGCCTGTCCGGGATGGATACCAAAGTCGAAGGCGATGCGCTTTATGACTGGGAATGGATGACGCGTGAGCTCGCAGCCCAAGCCCCCTGGTGGGAGCCTGGAACGGCGTCTGGCTATCATGCGCTTACGCAAGGACATTTGATCGGCGAGATTGTACGGCGCGTGACTGGCCAATCGCTGGGCGAATTCTTCGCCGCCGAGATTGCGGGTCCGCTCGGTGCAGACTTTCACATTGGGATCGCGGATGCGCATATTCCTCGCATTTCACCGCTTGAGCCGCCGCCGCAGAATGTTCGACCGGCAAATGATGGTTCGATCGCATCCAAGACATTTGCCAACCCGCCTGTCGATGCCGAGCAGGCGATGGAACCAGGGTGGCGCAAAGCCGAAATTCCGGCCGCCAACGGACAGGGAAATGCGCGCAGCATTGTTCGCGCACAAACGCCGATGGCAAATGGCGGCGAGGCATTCGGGAAACGGATCTTATCTGAGGCCGGAACGCGCCGAATTTTTGAGCAGCAATCGAGCGGCACAGATCTCGTGCTGGGGATTCCGGTGACGTTCGGGCTCGGTTATGGCATCAACAATCCGGCTACACCGCTCGGCCCGAATGAGAATATCGCTTATTGGGGCGGCTATGGTGGCTCGATCGTAATCGTCGATCAGGATGCGCGGCTGTGTATCTCCTATGTCATGAATCGCATGGAGCAAGGTACGACGGGAGATGTACGAGGCCTCTCACTGGTCATGGCAGCGTATCAAGCTTTGATGTCGGCCTAAGCCAGAGAACAGCTTCGTTCGACGCGCCTCCCGCAGAGTGATGCTTGCTAAAATTGCGCGCGCTCGCCAAACTTGTCAGACTTGCTTGGGAGGCAGCTGGAATGATTAAACGTGTTCTTTTAGGGCTCGGCGGGGGTCTGATCTTATTGGTCGGTATTGTCCTCGTGCGCACGCTCAACTATGGCGGCGCGCCGCAAGATGTGCGCGAAATCCTCCTTCCAGAGGTCCCCGAGTTTGACGCCATGGTGGCGGCCGAACATTTGGGTGAAGCGATCCGGTTTCGCACGATTACCGTTGCCCCTGGCGATCCGCGGGAAGGCCAGGAAGGACCGTGGCTTGAGCTGCAAGCCTGGATGGAAGAGACCTATCCGGACTTCCACGCCGCTGCCAATAAAGAGACGATCCCCGGCGGCTATAGCTTGCTATATACCTGGGCCGGAAGCGATGCGAGCTTGGATCCTATCCTGTTAATGGCGCACCAGGATGTTGTCCCCGTAAATATTGGTACAGAAGATGATTGGGATGCTCATCCCTTCTCTGGTGCGATCCAGGACGGGTATGTCTATGGCCGCGGCGCGATTGACGATAAGGGCTCAATGGTTGGCTTGTTTGAAGCCCTGAATGCGCTCGCGCGTGATGGTTTCGAGCCAAAACGAACCATTCTCCTAATGCTCGGCCATGACGAAGAAGTCTCCGGATCCGGCGCATCTGCTGGTGTAGAGCTTCTAAAGTCGCGCGGTATCTCCCCAATCATGGCGCTTGATGAAGGCTTCATGGCGATCGAAAACAACCCGCTGACAGGTGGGACAGTGGCGTTCGTTGGTGTCGCCGAGAAGGGCTATGTGACCTTCAATCTTACGGTCACCGCTGAAGGTGGACATTCCTCAACGCCGCCGCGCAATAGCGCCACGGTTCGCCTATCGCGGGCGCTGATTGCGTTGGATGAAAACCAGATGAGCGCGGATTTGGAATATCCGCTGGTCTCTGGTCTGTTCCAAGCGACGGGCGCGGACATGCCATTTGTGCAGCGCATGGCGTTTGCCAATCAATGGCTGTTTGGCGGCTATCTGAAAGGTGTACTTGGCGCGACGCCCGCCGCCAATGCAATGATCCGCACGACCACGGCTCCGACCATGCTAACCGGCTCAGCCAAAGAGAATGTTCTGGCGCAGCGGGCGACGGCGATTATTAATTTTCGGATCCATCCAAAAGATACCGAAGAGAGCATCCTCGCGCACATCAAAGAGGTGACGAAGGATATTGAAGGCCTCGAGGTCAGCTATGGTCGGACAGGCATCCGCGGCGCGGGCGCTTCGCCGGTTAGCCCCATGGACAATCTCGCTTTTGGAGTTCTGTATGCTGTGGCCGCTGATTCAAGCGGCGCGCCGGTTGCGCCAGGCTTGGTGCTGGGCGCTACAGATGGCCGCTACGCCACTGCGATCACGGATAGCGTCTATCGCTTCATGCCCGCTGTCATGACACCGGAAGATCTCACCGGATTTCACGGCACAAATGAGCGTCTGACGGTTGAGAATATGGGCCGCCTCTCGAAAGGCTATGCCCAAATCATTCTCGCGATGGACGCTAACACAGAGTAGCGCCAAAACAGCCCTCATCCTGAGCGAAGTCGAAGGACGAGGGCAGAGCGTATCGACCCTGATCCTTCGACTTCGCTCAGGATGAGCCAGATATTGCCTTACAAAGCGGCGATTACCGCGTCGCCCATTTCCGTGGTCGACATAGAGCCGCCGAGATCGCCGGTGCGCGCGCCTGCGTTCAGCGCTTTTCCGACAGCGGCGAATAGCTTGTCTGCAGCGTCCGGGCGGCCGAGGGACCAGCGCAGCGCCATTTCCAATGACAGGATCGCGGCACACGGATTGGCTTTCCCCTGACCAGCAATATCCGGCGCTGAACCATGCACGGGCTCATACAGGCCCGGCTTGCCGTCATAGCTCAGGGATGCACTTGGCAGCATGCCAATTGATCCGGTCAGCATGGCGGCGGCATCTGAGAGGATATCGCCAAACAGGTTGCCGGCGAGGATGACATCAAACTGTTTCGGGTTCCGAACCAATTCCATCGCGCAGGCATCGGCGAGAACATGGCGCAGCGCCACGCCGCTACCTTCCGTTTCGTGCAGTTCAGTCACGGTTTCGCGCCAGAACTGCCCGCTCTCCATGACGTTGGATTTTTCGGTTGAGACAACTTCGCCGCGGCGGCCGCGCGCAATCTCAAAGGCAACGCGGGCGACACGATCAATCTCGCCTTTGGTGTAGCGTGAGGTTTCGTAGCCGAAGCTTTTATCGCCAATGCCGCGCTCAAACCCGCGTGGCTCACCGAAATAGACGCCTGAGGTCAGCTCGCGCACAATCATAATGTCGAGGCCTTCGACAATCTCGCGCTTCAAACTGGACGCGTCGACCAATGCTGGAAAGCAAAAAGCTGGACGCAGATTGGCAAACGTGTCCATACCCTTGCGGAGCTGAAGTAGTCCCATTTCTGGACGCAGGTGGCGTTCGACCCCGGTCCATTTAGGGCCGCCGACCGCGCCGAGTAGAACCGCATCGCTGGATTTCGCTTTGACCAGGGCATCGACTGTCAGGGGCTCGCCATGTGCATCGATGGAGGTGCCGCCAACCAAGTCTTCCGCGAACTCAAGGTCCGGCGCCAAAACTTCTGCGACCCGGCGCGCTTGTTCGGTGACTTCTGGTCCGATCCCGTCTCCGGGCAGCAAAAGCAGGGTCTGGCTCATAGCATCCTCATCTGGCGAATTTCGA
>JALUWJ010000326.1 GCA_027019605.1 Henriciella sp.
CTAATGGCACCTCAACCGGCACATCTTCTTTCAAGGTCACGAGATCGCGCGACATGCGGATCTGATCGGCATGATCGATCAAGGTTTGGCGGCGTTTGGGCTGTTTGATCTCTTCGGCGCGCGCCAGCAGCGTATCCAAGTCGCCATATTCGGTGATCAGGGTCGCAGCGGTTTTAACGCCAATCCCCGGCGCGCCTGGGATATTATCAACGCTGTCGCCAGCGAGCGATTGAATGTCGATGACTTTATCTGGACCAACGCCAAATTTCTCGACCACTTGCTCGTGACTGATGTGCTTATTCTTCATCGTGTCGAGCATCGAGATCTTGTCGGTCACAAGCTGCATCAGGTCTTTGTCAGACGAAACGATGGTGACCCGCGCGCCTTTGGCTTCGGCCTGGCGGGCATAGGTCGCCATCAAATCGTCAGCCTCATAGCCTTCAAGCTCGAGTGCATGCGTGTGGAACGCAATCGCCGCCTCGCGCACCAGCGGAAATTGCGGGCGCAGGTCTTCCGGTGGTTCTGACCGGTTGGCCTTATAATCCGGGAACATTTCGTTTCGGAACGTATAGGACGATTTATCGAACACGCAGGCAAAATGGGTAGGGCGCTCGTCGCCTTTCAGGTCTTCCAGCAGCTTCCACAGCATGTTGCAAAAGCCGGAAACCGCACCAACCGGCAGGCCGTCAGAGGCTCGCGTCAGCGGCGGCAGGGCATGATAAGCGCGAAAAATATAAGCGCTCGCATCAATCAGATAGAGATGGCTGTCAGAATTGATCGGGGCGCTTGGCATGGACTCATCCTCAATTGAACGAGAAGTATTAGCCGCGAGTCGGGCTTGAGGGTAGGGGCGTCTGACGCTTCTGGAACAGAAACTGTGATTACTGCGCTGCGACGAAGTTTATAATATTGGTGCCTACTTGCGGATACTTCTGGCTCGCCGCGAGTTTTGTGTTCACCAATGAGCCCGGAGCGACGCCAAGCTGACGCCGGACCGCACGGCTGAAATTTGCATCTGACGAAAAGCCCCAAGTTTCAGCGGTTTTGGCAATATCCCCACGTAGAACCGGCCGGTTTGTGAGGTCCAAAATCGCGCGATAGAGACGGCGATTACTAATATACTCACGCACGCCGCCACTCTCCTCAAACATGCGGTACAGTGAGGCTCGAGACACGCCGAATGTGCGCAGGATGTCAGTCACGGAGAGATCGAGGGAGCCGATATTGTGCTCGATATAAGCTTGGATTCGGCGCATCAAAGCCTGACGGGCCGTGCGTCGAATGTCTGCGCGTTGATCATCCGTTCCGATTGCGACGCGCAGACAGGCGATCAACTGCGCAAAATCTTCTTTTTGATATGTGTCATTGTCCGCGAGACCGCCGAAAATGCGATCGAAGAGCCCGAAAATGACGCCGCCTAGTGGATGAGACTGATGGATGCCAATCAAAGGGGGATGGCGATCTGGATCAAACCCGAGGTGTGACTTTCCAATGAAAAAACCTTCAACCGTGGTCGGAAATTGGAGGCACTCAACTTGGCTGGCCTGATCAAAAATGTAGACGCTGCCGGGAGCTCTATCGATATTGAACCCATTTGAGTGGCCGCGAACCATGCCGCCAAAATAGCGCTTCACAAAAACCAGCTGCGCGCCATTCTCCGCCTGAGCCTTGCTCCGGCGTACGCTGACCGCATCATTATGCGTGCGGACAAAATAGTGTGTGTCCTCAAACCAGTTTGTTGTCTCGTAAACACCTCGGTTCATTTCCGAATTCACGGGCGTCATTTCGTATAGCGGCTCAACGCTGGCGCGCATAAACTCCATAGGTCCTTTGGCGCGGCGCAATTTCGCCGATGAAAAGCGATGCTCTGAAGGGTGGGTTGCTGTCGTCATTTGGTTGAACGGCGCAATCTTTGCCGCGCCTAGTTTCGTAAGCTCTTATTGTTTCTATATCTCAGTTAAGCCGAAAAGTTGGACTCGAGATATACTCTCTACGTCTCAATCTTTCGCATTTGTGGCGCAAAACCGCGATGCCAGGGCCGTGTGGTAGACAAAACCATACGGCGGTCATTAAGCCTCTTCCCATGAAAACCTATTTTTCTCCGATGACCGCGCTGGCGGTTGTGGTCGCGAATATGATCGGGACAGGCGTGTTCACCAGTCTCGGGTTTCAGCTGGTGACTTTGCAATCTGGCTTCGCGCTCATCATGCTTTGGGTGGTCGGCGGTGTGGTCGCGATTTGTGGGGCGCTCTCATATGCTGAACTCGGGGCAGCCCTGCCGCGGTCAGGCGGAGAGTATAATTTCTTGGGGCGCATCTATCACCCTGGCGCCGGGTTCGTCTCTGGATGGATCTCGTCAACCGTTGGCTTTTCCGCGCCGGTTGCGCTGGCGGCGATGACGTTTGGGGCGTACACGACATCATCCCTCCTCCCAGAGGCATCAGAGCAGATGACCAATTGGGTTGAGCGCGGGCTCGCCGTGGCTCTGATTGTGATCCTGACCCTGATTCACACGCGACAAAGGGAAACCAGCGGAACCTTTCAGAGCATATTCACCGCCATCAAAGTTCTCACCATCATTGTTATCAGCGCCGCTGGATTGATCTTGGTGGCAGATTATCAACCCGTGAGCCTGTTGCCGGCAGCGGGCGATTTCGGCGCGATCACGTCCGGCGCCTTCGCGGTTTCGCTGATCTATGTCAGCTACGCGTATACGGGCTGGAACGTCGCCACCTATTTGACCGATGAATTGGAGGCGCCGCAACGCAGCTTACCGCGGGTTCTGTTCGCTGGAGCGTTCGGCGTCATGTTGCTCTATATCTTGTTGAATGCGGTGTTCCTGCTGACCACACCGATGGAGCTGATGGTCGGTGAGGTCGAAGTCGGCGTCATCGCAGCGCGGCACGTGTTTGGACAGGCGGGCGCGATGTTTACCGGCGCCATATTAGGCGTTCTGCTGATCTCGACTGTATCGGCCATGACCATTGCAGGACCACGCGTTTTACAAGTTGTTGGGCAAGACATTCCGGCGTTTCGTTTCCTGGCGAAATCGAACGCTGAAGGGATGCCAACCACTGCGGTCTTGGTCCAATCGGGACTGGCGCTGCTATTTGTGATTACAGCAACGTTTGATCAGGTCCTGGTCTTTGCCGGCTTCACCTTGGCATTGAACAGCCTGTTTGCGGTGTTTGGACTGTTTATTCTGCGTTGGCGCCAACCTGAATTGGCGCGCCCTTTCCGCGTCCCACTCTATCCTTTTGTACCCTTGGTCTATCTGGCGCTGACCATCTGGACCTTGGCCTATGTCGCCATGGAGCGGCCGCAAGAAGTGGCGGTGAGTGTCGGTCTGATTGTGACAGGTGCGATCATTTATGGTCTGAGCCGCGCGCGTGGTTCAGCGGAAGAAGGGACGTAGACGTACGGGCGGCGAGCCAGCGTTAGCGGCCGGCAATCATCTCTTGGAACGCGTTGATCCGCGGTACGATTTCGTCTTGGAAACGACGGCCATTGAACACGCCATAATGTCCGACACCCGGCTGGATGTAATCGATCTGCATATGCTCAGGAATGCCGGTGCAAAGATCATGGGCGGCCTGGGTTTGGCCAATGCCTGAAATGTCGTCTTTCTCGCCCTCAACCGTCATCAAACCGACCGATTTGATCGCGCCAGGATTGATCAGACGCTCGCCGCGATATCTGAATGTGCCTCGCGCGAGACGGTGCTCGCGGAAGACGCGGCGAATGGTCTGCAGGTAGAATTCTTCGGTCAGGTCCAAAACGGCCAGATATTCATCATAGAATGCCCGGTGCTTTTCGGCGCTATCTTCGTCGCCTTCGACCAAGTGCTCAAAGAAGCGGGCCTGGGCATCGACATGGCGATCCCAATTCATATGCATAAAACTCGTGAGCTGGACAAAGCCCGGATAGACTCGCCGCATCATGCCAGGCCAAGGCGCAGGCACGGTGTAGATCATCTTGTCTTTGAACCATTCAAAGCTGCGCTCTTCGGCCAGCAAGTTCGGCACGGTCGGTGACTTCCGCGCATCAATCGGGGAGCCCATAAAGGTCATTGTCGCGGGCAGGGCGGCGTCGTTTTCTTCCGCCATCATTGAAATAGCTGCGAGGGCGGCGGGGCCTGGCTGGCAGACCGCGACCACGTGCGCGCCACCGCCAATATGCTGAAGCGCGCTGCGTACATGATCGATATAATCGTCAAGATCGAAGCGCCCGAACCAGACAGGCGCCATTTTCGCATCGGTCCAGTCTGTGATGTAGACTTCGTGCGTGGGCAGAAACGCTTCAACCGTGCCGCGCAGCAGCGTGGCGAAGTGCCCAGAGAGCGGCGCGTAGATCAAAAGGCGCGGACGATCTTTCGGCGCGCCCTCCGTGGCGAAGTGAACCAAGTTGCACCAGGGCGTCGACCAGCTTGTTTCTGGCGTAACCGCGTGGGTCTTGCCGTTAATTTCAGTGCTCGGGATTTGCCATTCCGGCTTCCCGTAATAGCGCGTGGCGCGTTCGAACACGCTGCTCGCCGCATGTGCTGAGCGGCCAACACTGGTGTTTGAGAATGGATTGAGCGGGTTCTCCAGGGCCTGCATGGTACCTTTTGCCAGCAGACGCATAGGCGCCAGGGCAGCGCGATTCATTTCTACAAGCGTGTACAGCATTATGGCCCGTTCCCGTATTTGGTGCAGTGCAACATAAGTCTTGGGGTTAGTAAAGCCAACCCAACACTCCAGCGAGACGAATTCACCTGCAGGATTCGCGCCGCGTCGAGCGCGACCAGGAGGGGGTGAAAGTCTTAACCAATTGTGAAGCGTTTCAACCGCAGGTTTGGATTCATGTCTGAGCTTGCCCTCCCTTTAACGCAGTCCGAAGCGTTTGAGCGCACCTGTAAAGCGCTGGATTTGCAAGTTCGGCGGTTTGAAACGCGGGATGGCACCTGCCTTGTGCAAAGCCGGAAGCTGCCTTTGATCGGGCCATTTCATCTCTTGTCACGAGGCCCCTCGGGCGGCAGCGCTGAAGAGGTGATGTCGTTGCTGCGTGAGGTGCGGCG
>JALUWJ010000327.1 GCA_027019605.1 Henriciella sp.
CTGGCGCCCGGACCGCCTTTGCGAATGCGACGACGGATGTCTCAGACCAAGTCTATGCCTCTATCACGGGGCTAAACAATCGCGCTCTGGGCGGGACGAATGGCAATTTCGGCTGGTGTATCAGCGCAATGATTGAGGTGACGCCCGCCACAGCCGGTGTGTGGAGCTTCCGGTATGGGGCGGATTTTGGTCGCGGCGGCCATCTCTATGTCCGTGAAACCGAGCTTGAGCAGCAATGGAATGATGACCTGTGGTGGGCCCTTACCTACAATGACCCGACACAGGTTTTAGAGGGGTCGATCGCTCTGGATGCCGGGTGGCACCGGTACGAAGCGCTTGGCTTTGAAGGCTGTTGTGACGGACCTGTCGGCTGGCAAGCCCGCGCTCCAGGGGGGGGCTGGCAAGACATGTCGACCGCAAATTTCTCAATGCGCGCGACGCGATGCGTCACCACAAATGTCACCTTGTCAAAGGCGCCGCCGCAATCCTGTTCTGCCGAGCCTGATGTCGCGAAGGCGGTCACCATTGTATCCGACCCGGTCGGATCACTCTCGCCGTATGCGCTGCCTGGCTCGGTCGTCGAGTATACAATCGATGTCACCAATGATGGTCAGCGCCTTGATGATGGCACGGTCTCGATCACGGATGCGCTGCCGGAAGAGATTAAGCTGATTGTGTCTGGCGGGTCCGCTTTCGAGTTGGTCGATGGGTCGACGGCGTCGGACCTGTCCTTGAATTGGGGTGGCCCGTCGAATGCTTCGGATGGGGTGCTGTTTTCCGCGGATGGCTCGAATTTTGACTATACGCCGAATGTGGATGCCGATGGCGCGGACGCTGCGATCACGCATGTTCGGTTCGATTTGGATGGGGCCATGCGCCAGCGTATCGACACGTCTCCTGACCCGAGCTTTACCATCCGGTTCCGCGCAATCGTGAAGTAGGGCGCTTCTGACAACCGAATAAAGGTTAAGCCGCTGTTAACTGTTTCAGCCCAAACGTCAGGAAAAGATTAACCATCTGGACGACAGCCGTCACCACAGAAGTGACATTTGTGTAGTGCGCAAATCACCCTAGGGCAGGTCGTTCAAACAAGGCCGTCAGGGGGCTGACTGACTATGAACCTGCTTGAGCTTGTCATCATCGCGCATCGCTGCCGCTCGACCCATCACTTCATCGCATTTGATGCGTTGCAGCTGTTAAAAGGGAAGCATGCAAGCGATTGGAAGAACCTCCTTCTGAAGCATCACACCCAGCTCTTGAAAGGGGCCAAAGCCCCGGATTCAGAGTTCAAAGACTTCCAAAACCATGTCCTGCACGTCGAAGATGGCGAGTGGGGCGGCGCCCGTGATGCGGCGATGGAGTGGTATGGCAAAGCGGTCGAGGCCTTGCGTGAAAAGAAATGGTCGAAAGCCGCCTATGCGCTCGGTGTGCTGACGCATTATTATGCCGATCCAATTCAACCCTTCCATACCGCGCAGAGCGAGGAAGAGGGCGTCATTCACCGCGCCCTGGAATGGTCAATTGCGAAATCGCGCGACACGATCAAGGCATTGATCGATGTGCGCGGCTATCCAAAGGTCCATGCCGGAACCGAGACAGGATTCGTCGCCGACATGGTGCTGGCTGGCGCGAAATATTCCAATCCGCACTATCAGACTTTTATCGATCACTATGACCTGCACAAAGGCGTCTCGAACCCGCCTGAAGGCCTGGATCAAACCCTGCTCGACATTATTGCAGACCTGGTGGCCTATGCCACTGCAGGCGTTGCTGTCCTGTTTGAACGCGCCTTTGCTGAGGCGGCCGTAAAGCCACAAAAAGTTGATCTCGATCTGCCGGGCTACTTTGCGGCGCTGGATATTCCGATCCGCAAAATTACCAAGCGTATGTCGGACGCAAATGATCGCCGAACCGTCGAAAAAATGTACGAGGAATTCGTCGAGACGGGCAAAGTGGTCAAAACCCTTCCAGCCGACGACAAGAAGATTCGGGCGCTGCATTGTAAACACATCCTGCGGCAGCCTTTGGAATGGCTCGATATGATGGCCATTCGGCCGATCGGGACAAAGCACGTGCCTCTGCCGGAGCACCCGCAGCCGGTTGAGTACCAGCTGAAAGTCGTGCCGGTGCCGGTTGAGGGAGCGGACACGGTTGAAACCGCTGATCGCACGCCAACCGTTGCTGCGGATCCAGAAGTCTTTGACACTCAGGCACCCGAAGCACCAGAACCCGTCGAAGCTGTTGAGGAGGCGATTGAGGAGGCGGTCGCGGAAGCGGTGCCTTCCGAGCCTATCGCGGCCAACGACCAAGACGCCATCGACCCAGAAGAGGTGGTTGAGGAGGCGGAAGCCAAGACCGACACTGAAGAGAAGCCGGAGGTGGCCGAACTTGCTGCCGAAGACGCGTCTGACACGGATGTAGGAGAGGCAGAACTTGAGACCGTCGAAGACGGTGCTGAGGACGAGGAAGCGACCTCAGCGGCGGAAGCCATGCTGGCTGAACTGAACGCGACCGATGACAGCGATGCGGCCCCTGAAGCCGAGACCGAAGCGGTCGAGGAAGAGGTGGATGAGTTGGCCGAGCGTCGACGCAATGCCTTGACCCTTGATTCCCCGGTGGTCGACGCGCCATCGATCGGGCCAAAGACAGCCTCACGCCTGGAGAAGGTTGATATCATTACGATTGGAGACCTGCTCTCGGCTGATCCTGACGCGACCGCGCAAGCGCTGAATGTGCGCTATATCAAGGGTGATACGCTGACCGACTGGCAAGACCAGACGCGCCTGATGGTAGAAGCGCCCGGTCTCCGTGTTCTCGACAGTCAAATCCTGGTCGGCGCCGGAATCCGCACCGCAGAGGATTTGGCCAAAGCCTCCGCGACGACTGTGTTCAAAGCTGCGACCAGCTTCTTGGATACGCCGCAAGGCGCGCGCGTGCTTTGGGGCGGCGACAACAATGTCGACAAGACCGAAGTCGAGCAGTGGATCGATCTCGCAAGAGCCGCGCAAAACTAGCGCGCGCGAGACGATTTTCGTCATTCTGAGCCGGTTGGCCGTTTTCGTGCCACAATAAGCAAGAGACTGCGTTGATCACGTTCGCGAACCCCGTCATCCTGTTGCTGGGGCGAGGAATTTGGCATTGCTAGGAGATCAGTTTGCGCGTCTTGGCTCTCATCTTGATGACCGCATTATGTCTTGCCGCTTGCATAGAGGCGCCAGCGATCCCCGATGCAGGGGCAAGTGATCAAGCTTGCGCCGCCGTCTCGCATAAAAGTGACGCTTACACGGTCTGCAGGTTCTCCATGTCCGAACACTCTATTCGCCTGTTTCACAGCGATGCGGAGGGAGAGGCCTATCGGCAGTTCAGCACGCTGCAGCGCGAGCTGGATGAGCAAGGCCAGACCCTCGTTTTCGCGATGAATGGCGGCATGTATCACGAAGATCGCAGCCCTGTCGGTTTTTTCCGTGACGAGTTCGGTGACCGCGCGACCGTCAACACCAATGATGGGCCGGGGAACTTTCACCTCAAACCAAATGGCGTGTTTTGGATTTCGAGATTTGACGCCGGCATCCATGAAAGCCAGACCTATCTCGATTTGGAAATTGACCCGGTTTACGCAACCCAGTCCGGACCAATGCTGGTGATTGACGGCGATCTACATCCGGGTCTGAACCCGGATGGCACCTCGCGTCGCCGGCGCAATGGCGTTGGCGTCAGCGATGATGGCACCACCGTCTATTTCGCGATTTCGGATACCGCCGTGACCTTCCATGACTTCGCGACTTTGTTCCGGGATGAAATTGGCGTTTCGAATGCGCTGTTTCTCGATGGGCAGGTCAGCCGTATCTTTGCACCAGAGATCAATCGAAATGAACTCGGGTCTGATCTCGGGCCGATTGTCGGCGTGGTCGAGTAGCTATTCGACTTGCACGCGGTAGCGGATGGTGAAGGTTGGATTCGAGGCTCCGTTGGAGCCATTCATAGCCCCGTCGAATTGCAGGTTGAAGCCGGTGACACTTGGGTCGAAATCACCGTTTGGTGTCACCGAGCCTCCGCCGCCCCCAAGAAAGGTCACGCCGTCTGTGCCATCCCCGAGCGAGCCAAAATCGAGCGATAGACCGCTCGCATTGGCGCCGCTGCCATCAATGAAGACGAAGGGGCTGCCCGCGCCATTATAATTGCCGGTGAACAGGCTTGTATTGGGATCAATCATGTCGCCAATCGCGACGGTGCCAGCATCAGCTACACCGCGGCCTGTATTGGTGACTTGAATGGAATAATCGGCCCATGCGCCCGGAATACTGAGCGGATTGAGCGTTCCATTGATCGGATCTTGGACGATGGCGACCGATTTGGTCACGATAAAGTCCGGCTCGCCGCCATTGAAGCAGAGATCATCGACGTGCCAATAGTCGAAATCTGATCCGCTTGCGCCATTATAGCTGAACCGCACGCGGAAGTTTGCATGGATCGCCGCTGCGGGCATTGCATAGGTGCGATCAAACACTTCGCCCTGTGTGCCATTGCCGGGGAAGGTTTCCAGCGTGATCCAATTGTTTGAGGCATCGAGATATTCGAAGGAGAGGTTTTCACCATTGTCTGGATTCTCGCTGAACAGGTCAGAGCCACGCCGAACCCAGACCTCAATCTCGGTCAGACCGGCAGAGTCAAAGGCCAAGGATGTGGCCGTCACCGCGTCGTGTCGCAAGAACATGGAATTGCTGGCCGACTGGAACGTGTCGCCATTGATGCCGGCGCGGGTCGCGTTGGTTGGAGTCCAATTGCCGAACCCGCTCTCAAACCGTTCGCACAGGCCAACACCCATTCCGGATGGCAGCTCAACAGGGGGCGGCGTTCCGGTTTCAATCAGCAGCACATCGTCGATATGCCAATAATCAAAACCGATGCCGCCATTTGCCGGTGGTCCGCCGCTGCCGCCGGTTTGGCGGAAGCGTAATTGAAAGTTCGCGTGCAGGGCGCCAAGGGGCAGGTCCAGGCTGACATTGGTGACTTCACCATTTGGATCGGCGCCAA